>DASUGD010000213.1:0-26189 GCA_036274195.1 Gemmatimonadaceae bacterium
CATCCCACATCCCTCATCCCGTTATCTTGGAGCATGCGCTCGTACGATCTCGACGTCGTGGTCACCCGTGGCGCGGGCATTGAATCCCGACACCGCGTCCATGCCGCCGTGGTCGACAGCAGCGACCGGCTGATCGGAACGGCGCGTGAGCCGGAAACGGTCACGATGTGGCGATCGTGCGCGAAGCCGTTTCAGGTGATGCCGCTGCTTGCATCGGGTGGGTTCGACGAGGTCGGCTGGGGCGATGACGAGCTCGCGCTCGCGTCGGCGTCGCATGGCGGTGAGCCCGAGCACGTCGCCATCGCCGAATCGATGCTCCGTGACCTCGGGCTCGAGGAAGGGGACCTCGCCTGCGGGCCGCACGAGCCGCTGTCACCGCGCGGCGCTCGCATTGTTCGCGACGCCGGCGCGCGGCCCACGCGACTCCATAACAACTGCTCCGGCAAACACGCCGCAATGCTGGCGCGCGCGCACTTCAGCGGCTGGACGCTGGCCGGCTACGAGCGCGACGGGCACCCCGTCCAACTGGCCGCGCTGCAGGAGGTGTCGCGCTGGACGGATGTGCCCGAGGCGAAAATCATACGCGCCATTGACGGTTGCGGCGTCGTCGTCTTCGGCCTTCCGCTTGACGCCATGGCGCGTGCGTACGCGCGCATCGCGGTCGCGGTATCCCGTGGCGACGAGATTCCCACGCGCATCGCGCGAGCGATCACGACCCGACCGTTCGTGTTCGGCGGCTCCGATCGATTCGACTCGCTCGTCGTCGAACAAACGAACGGTCGGGTCATCTCCAAGGTCGGAGCCGAGGGCGTGCACAGCGTCGCGGTGTTCGAGCTGGGGCTCGGCTTTGCGATCAAGGTCGAGGACGGCGCAACGCGCGCTCAGTACCCGGCAGTGTTGCACATGCTCGAGCTGCTCGGGGCGCTCCCCGAGGGTCTGTCACCGAAGCTCGCGGACTACGCGCGGGCGCGAATCCGGAATACGCGCGGAGAAGTCGTTGGCGAATTGTTGCCCGCCAGTGCGTAAAGCTCTGTAGCTTCCGGCCACTGTCGCTGCAACCAATCGATCCAATGCAGGATACCGAGATGACGGGCAATGTGCGCGTTCGTGATACACTTCCATCCGCGAGCGCGCTCGACGGGGAAACGGTCTCGCTGGTCCGGCTCTCGGGGGCCATTGCCGCGGGCACCGAGCCGCAGATGCGAGACGCGCTCACTCGCGCGGCAACGGAGTGCCGGCCCGAGTGGGTCGAGGAAGTCGTGCTCCAATCATATCTGTTCGGTGGATTTCCTCGCGCGCTCAACGCCGCGCGGGAGTGGCGGCGCATCTCCGGGCGAAGAGCGCCCGCCACGGATGCGGGCGAGGAGTTTGGCGACGCGACGCGTTGGCGGACCGAGGGCGAGAAGACATGTGCCACGGTATACGGCCCGTTTTACGACCGGCTCCGTCACAACATCCGTGAGCTTCATCCTGCGCTCGACGCGTGGATGATCGTGGAGGGGTACGGCAAGGTGCTGTCTCGCCCGGCGCTGGATCTCAAGCGCCGCGAGCTGTGCATTGTGAGCGCCTGTGCGACGGCGCGCCAGGATCGCCAGCTGCACTCGCATCTACATGGGGCGATTCATGCGGGCGCGTCGCCCGCGGAAGTTGCGGCCGCGTTGGACGCGGTCGCGGACCTGTTGGGCGCCGACGTCTTGCGCCAGTACCGTCAACTTCTGGCGCGAGTCGTGGCCAGGTGACCAGGCACGAGGAGTGACGCGGTGTTCATTGACCGGGTGGTAGTGCGTGTGGAAGCAGGCACCGGTGGTTCCGGGGCCAGCTCGTTTCGTCGCGAGAAATTCGTTCCGATGGGTGGGCCCGACGGCGGCGACGGCGGCCGTGGTGGCGACGTCATCGTTCGCGCCGACGCCAACCTCGCGACACTGCTCGACTACACCTATCGCGACAGCTGGCAGGCCGAGCGCGGCGAACACGGCATGGGCTCGAACAAAACCGGCAGGTCCGGCGCCAACGTCGTGCTCCCGGTCCCGCCGGGAACCGTCATTCGCGAGGTAGGCGGACAACTCCTCGGTGAAGTGCTCGCGCACGGTGACGAGATCGTGGTGGCGCGCGGCGGTCGAGGAGGCAAGGGCAATGCATTCTTCGCCACGGCAACCCATCAGTCGCCACGCGAGTGGCAACCCGGTGAGGAAGGCGAGCAGAAATCGCTGGAGCTCGAGCTCAAGCTCATCGCCGACATAGGGCTCGTCGGCAAGCCAAACGCCGGCAAGTCCACGCTGCTCTCCGTCATCTCGGCAGCACGACCCAAGATCGCCGACTACCCGTTCACGACGCTGTCCCCGAACCTCGGCGTGGTCCAGCTGAGCGATGCCCGCACGTTCGTCGTCGCGGACATTCCGGGTATCATCGAGGGCGCTCACGAAGGGAAAGGGCTCGGGCTGCAGTTCCTGCGTCATGTCGAGCGAACGCGAGTCCTCGCGTTTCTCATTCCCATCGATGCCATGGAGTGGCAGCAGGAGTACGATGACCTGCGCCGCGAGGTCGCGGCCTATTCGAGCGAGCTGGCCGAGAAGCCGCACTGCGTCGTGTTCACCAAGCTGGACTTGTTAGGCGAGGAGTTCATCCCTCCCGTGGATGCGCCGGGCTCGTTCGGCGCGTTCGCGGTGAGCGCCGCGGCGCGCACCGGGCTCGACGAGCTGCTCGCCGGCTGGTGGCGCCAACTCCTCGGGATGCGCAAGGCGGCGGAGCGGCGTGAGGGAAGCGTCCAGCTTCCCTGACGCGCGCATCGACGCGTTGGCGCTCGCGCTCGCGCCCGGTGTTGGCGCCCGAGCCTACCGCGAACGCTCGCAAGGGTTTGGTTCCGCGGCGAGCGCATTTGGCGCAACGGTCGGCGCGAGCGATCAGTCTCGCCTTCGAGACGAGGCCACGCGACTCGCCGCTGACGCGCGGCGGTGCGGCGCGACGCTGTTGCTTCTGGGCGATGACGCCTACCCGGCGCCGCTGCTTCACCTGGTCGATCCGCCACCGTACCTGTGCGTGCTCGGCGACCTGTCGGCGCTGGCGCGCCCGACGGTCGCGATCGTGGGCACCCGGCGCGCAACCCCGTACGGCGAGCGCGTGACGCATGCGCTCTCCGGCGCGCTTGCCGCAGCCGGTGCCTGCGTCGTCAGTGGAATGGCGCGCGGCATCGACGCGGCGGCACACCGCGCCGCATTGGCACGAGGCGGTTTCACCGCTGCCGTGTTAGGCACGGGAGTCGACATTGCCTACCCGGTGGCACACCGTTCACTCCACGCCAGCATCGCGCAACGCGGCGTCGTCATCTCGGAATTCCCGTGTGGATCGCGCGCCGGTCCGGCGTCCTTCCCGCGGCGCAATCGAATCATCGCGGCGCTTGCCACCCTGACCATCGTCGTCGAGGCCGGGGAGCGGAGCGGGGCACTCATCACGGCCGAGCACGCGTTGGACCTGGGGCGCGACGTCGGGGCCGTGCCCGGGCCCGTCGAGTCGCCTCAACACGTCGGATCGAATGGGCTGCTGAAGCACGGCGCACACGCGATCCTCGGAGCTGACGACGTGCTGTCGCTGCTGGGCCTGCCCGACGCGTCGGCGCGGCCTAACGTCGCGGCGACGCTCACCGGTGATGAACGCGCGGTGTGGATGGCCCTCGAGGACGGCGCGACTCCCATAGACCGGCTGACGGAGCGCGCGGCGCTCACGCCGCGCCGCGCTCTCGCGGCTGTCACCGCGCTGGAGCTTGCCGGTCTCGTGGAAACGCTGCCGACCGGGGAAGTGCACAGACGCCGCTGACCCGGTCGAGATGGCGGATATCTTTCCGTGTGCCGCCGCGCCATGTGTACGTCCACGTCCCGTTCTGCGCCCGCCGCTGCTCGTACTGCGACTTCGCCATCGCGGTCCGGAGCCGCGTGCCGTCCGACGAGTATGTCACCGCGGTCGCGTCGGAGCTCGATGTTCGCCTGTTAGGCACGCCGCCGACGAGCGTCGACACGATCTACCTCGGCGGCGGAACGCCCTCGCGCCTCGGCCCGGATGGGGTGGCGCGACTCCTCGAGGTCGTCGCGTCCCGTTTCCCACCGGGTTCCGACGCGGAGATCACGCTCGAAGCGAATCCCGACGACATCGATGCGTTGTCCATCGCGGCCTGGCGGGCCGCTGGCGTCAATCGCATCTCACTTGGCGTTCAATCGTTCGATGACCGCGCGCTCGCGTGGATGCATCGCACGCACGACAGTCGCCGAGTTACCGCTGCGGCGGACGCGCTCCGCGAGGCCGGCCTCGAGAATTGGTCGCTGGACCTCATCTTCGCGCTCCCCGCATCACTCGAGCGCGATTGGGCCCGGGACCTCGACGCGGCGGTCGGACTCGCGCCACCGCACATATCGCTGTACGGCCTGACGGTCGAGCCGCGCACACCGCTCGCACGCTGGCGCGATCGCGGAGCATCCGTGGAGGGGACCGAGGACGCCTACGAGGCCGAGTATTTGCGCGCACATCGCGAGCTGACGGCGTCGGGTTACATGCACTACGAGGTCTCCAACTTCGGGCGCCCTGGCAGATGGTCACGCCACAATCGCGGTTACTGGAGCGGCGCCTCATACGTCGGTCTTGGTCCCGCCGCACACGGCTTCGACGGAACGATTCGCCGCTGGAACGAGCGCGAGTACTCGGCGTGGCTGCGACTATTGAGAACCGGCGGAGATCCGGTGAGCGGCTCGGAATCACTGACGGACGAGAACCGTATCGCCGAGGAGGTGTACCTTGGGCTGCGGACGACCGACGGGTTACCCGTTCGGGCTGAAGAACTCGCTGTCATTCGCCCGTGGATCGACGCCGGTTGGGCAACTCTCCGCGATGATCGTCTGCGTCTGTCCGCGACAGGCTGGCTTCGGCTCGACGCCCTGGCCACGTCGTTGACGACGATCAGAAGTCGTTAGTATACTTTGCCTTATGGGATTTCCGGAGCTCTCGGACCGCGAACGGCGAGTACTCGAGGCGGTGATTCAGAGCTACGTCGAGACTGCCGAGCCCGCCGGGTCACGCACCATCTCGCGACGTTTCGGTCTCGGCGTCTCGCCGGCGACCATCCGCAACACGATGAGCGACCTCGAGGAGAAGGGATATCTCTCCCATCCTCACACGTCGGCCGGTCGGGTCCCCACCGACGTCGCGTATCGCCTCTATGTCGACTCACTCATGCGGGTCGCGCCGATCGCGAGCCCCGACCGCGAGAAGCTGGCAGAGCAGCTGTCAGCCGGCGGGGGCTCGACCATCGAGACCATCCTGCGCCGGGCAGCACAGTCACTCTCGGTGCTCACACAGGAACTCGGGATGGCGGTGGGGCCGAGGCTCGATCAGATCGTGCTGCAGCGCCTCGAGCTGGTTCGGTTGTCGAGCGAGCGCCTGGTGCTCGTCCTCTCCCTGCAGGGCGGCGCCGTGCGGCAGATCTTCGTCGAGGTGGGCCAGCGGATCGCCGACAACGCGCTCGCCGAAGTCTCCGTCGTGCTCAACGAGCGGCTCGCCGGGCTGACGTTGCGAGACATCCGCGCGTCGCTCGCAGCGCGGCTGCGCGATGCCAACCCGGGATCGACGACGCGTGAGCTGCTGAACATCTTCGTTCAGGAACGGGAGTCGATCTTCGACGACCCCCTCCGACGTGACGAGAGCCTCGTGCTTGGCCAGACGTCGGTGCTCGCGGAGCAGCCCGAGTTCGCGTCGAGCGACCAGATGCGCCGCCTGTTGGCGCTGACGGAGTCCAACGAGCATCTCACCGAGTTGCTTCGTCGCCGGCACGTCAACCCGGGGCTGTCGATCACGATCGGTAACGAGCACGGCGACCCGCGGTTCGAGAACTTCACGATCGTCACGTCGGAATACCGTGCCGGCTCGCTGGCAGGGGTGATCGGCGTGATCGGGCCGACCCGTATGCCTTACGAGAAGGTGATCGCGGTCGTCACGCATGCGTCGAGGCTCGTCTCGGATCTGCTGGACTAGCGCAGGAAACCAGCCATTAACGACTAGCGTCAGCCAGCGGCCAGCACGACCAGCCAGCAACCAGCACTTCCGTATTAGTCTTCAACACCATGTCCGATTTCTATTCCGTCCTCGGCGTCCAGCGAGCTGCGTCCGACGACGAGATCAAGAAGGCGTACCGCAAGCTCGCGATGCAGTACCACCCGGACCGGAACAACGGGTCGCGGGAGGCGGAAGAGAAGTTCAAGGAGATTACCGAGGCGTACGATGTGCTGCGCGACCCTAACAAGCGCGCGGCGTACGATCGCTACGGAGAGGCGGGGCTGCGCGGCGGGGCTGGCGGCGCCGGGTTCCACCACGTCGATCTTTCCGAAGCGCTCGGCATCTTCATGCGCGACTTCGGTGCGTTCAGCGGCCTGGGCGATCTGTTCGGCGCTCCCGGCGGACGCCGGCAGGGCAACAGCCGCGCCGGAAGCGACGTCAAGTTCACCGTCGAGCTCACGCTCCAGGAGGTTGCTACGGGCGTGGAGAAGACGTTCACCGCCAAGTTGCTCGACCCGTGCGACCGCTGCGAGGGCTCTGGTGCGGAGCAGGGGACGAAAGCGCAGCGGTGCTCAACGTGCGGCGGCTCCGGTGAAGTCCGTCGCGCGCAACGTTCGTTCTTTGGCCAGTTCGTGAGCGTGGCGCCGTGTCCGACGTGTGCCGGCGAGGGTACGGTCATCGCCGCACCGTGCAAGAAGTGCAAGGGCGAAGGCCGCATTCGTGGCGATCACTCGATCCCGGTGCAGATCCCTGCCGGTGTCGCGACCGGGCAGTACATGACGCTTCGCGGCATGGGTAACGCGGGCCCGCGTGGCGGCCCGCGTGGCGACGTGCTCGTCGTCTTCGACGTGGCAGACGACCCGCGATTCGAGCGCGACGGTGAGGACCTGTACACCGAGGTGCTCGTGTCGTACCCGCAGCTCGTGTTAGGCGCTGATGTCGAGGTCCCCGCCGTGACGACCACCGTGTCGCTGCGGGTCCCACCCGGGACGCAGAGTGGCCAGGTGTTCAACGTTCGCGGTCGCGGGCTGCCGCGCGTGAACGCCTCGGGGGTGGGCGATCTGCACGTGCGCGTTCAGCTGTGGACGCCCGATTCAGTGACGCGGGAGGAGGAGGCGCTGTTGCGCAAGCTGGCCGAGACGCACAAGGCTCCCCAGTCGCGCGAGAAGGGCTTTTGGACGCGGATGAAGGAAGCCTTGGGAGCCTAACGACTGTTCGCCTCCGGCACGCCGGCGCGCCTGGTTCGATTCCCTATTCCCTATTCCCGATTCCCTCCGAGTGACCTGGCTTTCCCTGCGCGTCGTGCCCGCCGGCGAGCCGGAGGCGGCGCTCGCAGCGCTGTTCGCCGCCGGCGCGCAGGGAGTGCACGAAGACGGCGCGGCGCTCCTCACGCATTTCCCGCCCGAGACCGATGTCCTGGCCGTCGCGACGGCGGTGCGCGAGGCTGATCCCGGCGCGAGTGTCACCGTCAGTCGCGCGCCGGACACCGACTGGTCCGAGGCCTGGAAGCACCTGCTGTCGGTGCAAACCGTTGGTGCACTGCGCATCGCGCCGCCCTGGCTCGCCGAGGGCCTCGATCCCGCGCACACCATCGTCGTCGACCCCGGCATGGCGTTTGGGACCGGCGACCATCCGACCACGCGCTCGGTCGTTCGACTCATGCAGCGCCTCGCGGTTCGCGGTGCGAATGTCGCGGATCTCGGCGCGGGGAGCGCAGTGCTCGCCATAGCCGCGGCGAGGCTTGGCGCTCGCACGGTCACCGCCGTTGAGCTCGATCCCGACGCGATCGGGAACGCGACCGAGAACGTGGAGCGAAACGGCGTTGCGGGCGTGGTGCACGTCATCGAGGGGGACGCGATGCTGCTGTTGCCGTTGCTCGCTCCGGTCGACGTCATCCTCGCGAACATCGTGTCGAGCGTTCACCTCGATCTGTTGCCCGAAATGGCCCGGGCGCTGAGCCCGGGCGGCCGCGCCGTGCTGAGCGGGATTCTCGTCGAAGAGCGCGCGATGCTGCGCGAGCGCCTGGTCAGCAGCGGTTGGGTTGTTGTCGACGAGGACGTCGAGGATATCTGGTGGAGCGCGACGATCTCGCGTCCCTAGTTGGATTCTTCTCGGCCGGCCAGCCGCTTGCGCCCGGCGTGACGGTCTCGCTCGGCGAGGAGGCGGCACATCACGCGCGAGTGCGTCGCCTGGAGACGGGGGCACCGGCCTTCGTCGCGGATGGCGTTGGCGCTCGGGGCGTCGGTCGCATCGTGCGACTCACGAAGCAGGAGATCCAGGTGACGCTGAATGAGGTCCACCGCTCGCCTCGCCTCCCTGAGGCGCACCTGTTCGTTCCGATCGGCGACAAGGATCGCATGCTGTGGTGTGCCGAGAAGTGTACCGAGCTGGGCGCGACCACCTGGACGCCTGTCCTCTGGAAGCGGTCGCGAAGCGTATCGCCTCGTGGTGAGGGCGCGGCATTTCATGAGCGCGTGCGTGCACGCATGAGATCGGCGCTCGTGCAGTCGCGCGGGGCCTGGATGCCAGACCTGGCTGACGATGTCTCGATCGACCGGGTGCTCGTGCAGCCATCGGCAAGCGCGACACGCTTCGTGCTCGACGCGTCGGGGGAGCCGATCGGGCGCGCGCGGATTGCTGCTCCAGTCACCATCGCAGTCGGCCCAGAAGGCGGCTTCGAGGCGGAAGAGCTGCGACAACTTCGCGACGCGCGCTTCCGTCCGGTGTCGCTTGGCGCGAACGTTCTCAGATTCGAGACGGCCGCTGTCGCCGCGCTGGCCGTCGTTCGTGCTGCGCTCGGCGCCTCACCGGAGAACGCCAATGGCTGATGACTGTCTCTTCTGTCGCATCGTTCGAAAGGAGATTCCGGCGAAGCTCGTGGCCGAAGACGAGCACTCCATCGCCTTTCGCGACATCAACCCGCAGGCGCCACTGCACGTGCTGATCGTTCCGCGCGAGCACGTCCCCAGCCTGGACGCGGCCAGGGACGCGGGGCTCCTCGGTCGCCTCTCGCTCATGGCCGCGGAGATCGCGCGGAAGGAGGGTGTCGCGGCGAGCGGATATCGCACGGTGATGAATACGAACGCGGCGGCCGGGCAGACGGTCTTTCACGTCCACCTGCATCTGCTCGGCGGGCGAGCGATGCACTGGCCGCCGGGCTGACGCATCCCTACGTTTTCGTCGATGACCCAGACCCCGGCGACGGCGCTTCTCACACGACTGCAGCAGGACCTCAACTCGGCTCGCAAGGCGGGCGACAAGGCCGCGGTTATCGTGCTCGGCACCACCATTGCCGACGCTCGCAATCAGGAAATCCAGTTGCGCCGCGAGCTCACCGACGAAGATGTCGTGGATGTGATACGCAAGGCGATCAAACGCCGCCGAGAAGCGATCGAGCTTTATCTTTCGGCGAAGCGGGACGACCTCGTCGCGAAGGAGCGGTCGGAGCTCGCGACGCTGGAGGGTTATCTTCCGGCTCAGGTCGACGCCGAAGAAATTCGCGCCGCCGTGCGCATGGCAATCGCCGGCGGCGCCGCCAACATCGGCGCGGTGATGGGCCGAGTCGTTCCGCAGTTCAAGGGACGCGCGGAAGGTAGCACGATAAACGCAATCGCACGCGAGGAGCTGAGCAGGCAAGGGTGAATCCGTCGCCCATGGTCGACCGAAGCCCGAACGAGCGGTTGCGACCGCGCGGCCGGGCTTTTTGTTGCACATGGGTGCAGGCTGGGTTTCAGTGAACGCGCACGCGCTCGCGGTCCTCGAGTTTCAACGAACGCTCGATGTCGTCGCCGGTCACGCATCGTCGGCGCCAGGTGCCGCGCACATTCGCGAGCTGCGCCCATCCAACGACATTGGCGACATCGAGCGCGAGCACGGGCGCGTGGCGGCCATGCGGGCCTTGGCCTCCGCGGATTCGCCGTGGTCTCCGGAAGCCGTGCCCGAGGTGGCACGCAGCCTCGCTCGACTGCGCGTGGCTGGTACGGCGCTCCCTGGACCGGAGCTGCTCGCGATTCTCGTCCTGCTCCGATCGTCGCGTCGGACCGCGGAAGCGCTGTGCGATCCGCGCCGCCCGGCGGTTGCGACGGCAGTCCTCGCGCCGATTTCCTCGAGTCTCGTCGCGGCCAAGCAGGACGAGGCAGCCCTCGAGCGAATCCTCGCCGACGACGGCACGGTGCGCGACGACGCGACACCGCAGCTTCGCCGGCTGCGCCGCGAGCTGCGGGGTGCGGAAGCCGAGTTGGTGCGACTGCTCGAGCGCGTCATGAGCAAGCTGGAGTCGCATCAGCAAGTGCCGGACATGTCCGTCACCGTGCGCAACGGGCGCTACGTCATTCCGATCCGCCGCGAGGCGCGCGGCGCCGTGGGTGGCATCGTCCACGACACGTCAGGTTCCGGAGCGACGCTGTTCGTGGAGCCGCCAGCCGCGGTGGAGGAAGGGAACCGCATCCGCGAGCTCGAGATCGAGGAGCTGCGAGAGGTCGACCGCATCCTGCTCGAGGCGACGGACCGGATTCGGCCACGCCATGACGAGCTCGTGGCGTCGCTCGACGCGCTCATCATGCTGGACTCGCTCTACGGGCGCGCTCGTTATGCAATCGCGTACGAGTGCGCGCAGGCCGAGCTCTGTCCGCCTGACGAGGGCTTCGCGATCCGCAACGGGCGTCACCCACTGCTGCTGGCGCAGGGCGTCTCGGTCATTCCGTTCGACCTCGAGATGGGTCCGGGCGAGCGGACGCTGCTCGTATCCGGACCGAACACCGGCGGGAAGACCGTGCTGCTCAAGTCCATCGCACTCATCTCCGCGCTCGTGCAATCGGGCGTGCCCGCGCCGGTTGCAGCGGGAAGCCGCGTCGCGGTGTTCGACAACCTGTTTGCGGACATTGGCGACGAGCAATCGATCGAGGCGAGTCTCTCGACGTTCAGTGCGCACCTCAAGAACCTCGGCGAGATCCTCGTTGCCGCGACGCCGCGATCGCTCGTGCTCATCGACGAGCTCGGCTCCGGCACGGACCCGGTCGAGGGCGCGGCGCTTGGCGGCGCGATCCTCGAGGAGCTGACGCGCCGCGGTGCCCTGACGGTTGCGACCACTCACCTCGGCGCGCTGAAGGAACTCGCCACGGAAGTACCCGGTGTCGTCAACGCGTCGCTCCAATTCGATGCGGTGGCACTCGCCCCGACGTATCGCCTGATCAAGGGCATTCCCGGCCGATCGTACGGCATCAGCATCGCTCGACGCCTGGGCTTGCGCGAGGATGTGCTCGATCGCGCGGAGGAGCGCGTGCCACAGGGCGAGCGTGACGTCAATCGACTGTTGGCAGATCTCGAGTTGCGGGAGGCGGAGTTGGCCGCGCGCGAACGCGATGTCGCGCTCGGACAGGAGTCCGTGCAGGCGCGCGCCCACCGTGTGACGGAGCGCGAGCAGCGGGTGAAGCAGCGCGAACGCGAGATCGAGAAGGAATCGCGGGCGGGGGCGCGCCGCTATCTGCTGGATGCGCGTGCCGAGATCGAGCGCACCATCCGCGAGCTTCGTGAGGCGGGTGCAGCGGAGTTGGACGAGCAGGCGCGCCTCGCGCGACAGGGCGTCGAGCGAATGGCGGCGGATCAGGCCGAGGCGCTGTCCGAGCTGGAGCGACGCTCGGCCGCGTCGTCGGACGACGGCGCGGGAATCGCCGACGGCGAACCTAACGACGGTGATCTCGTCGAGATCACGACGCTTGGCGACAAGCTGGGGCGTGTCCTGGAGCGCCGCGAACAGGAGGCCGTCGTCGCCGTCGGTGGGATCAAGATGACGCTTCCGGTATCCGCGCTGCGTCGCTCGCTCAAGCAGGAGCCGCGGCAGCGCGAGGCGGTGCCCCTCATGGGCGACCTGCCCGAGGAGCACGTCGCGCGGGAGATCGACGTGCGCGGCCAGCGGGTGGGCGAGATCGACGACGTCGTCATGCAGGCACTCGACGCGGCGGTGCGCGCCGACCTCAAGGCGCTGCGGATCATCCACGGGAAAGGCACGGGCGCCCTGCGGGCGCGCGTCGCCGAGATGCTGCGGAAAGACACGCGCGTGAAGACCTTCCGCCTCGGCGCGTGGAACGAGGGCGGCGCCGGCGTTACCGTGGCGGAGTTCGCCTGACCATGGACGCGAGGCGCGCGTGATCCCCGACGAGGACGTCGAGCGCGTACGCGACAACGCCGACATCGTGCAGATCATCGGCGAGCACGTGAACCTGCGACGCGTCGGCGCGGACTGGCGCGGTCCGTGCCCGTTCCACCAGGGGACGCACCGGAACTTTTCGGTGTCGCCCAAGAAGCGGATGTACTACTGCTTCGTGTGTCATGCGGGCGGCGACGTGTTCAACTTCCTGCAGAAGCGGCTCGGCCTCGACTGGCCGTCGGCAGTGCGCAGTGTCGCGGAGAAGTCCGGCATCGAGATCCGCGAAGTAGAAGCGCGGCGAGAGGGCCCCGATCCGCGCGAGCCGGTCTGGGAGGTCAACGCGGCCGCCGCGGAGTACTTCCAGCGGATGCTCTGGGACGACGAGCTCGGTGGGCCCGCGCGCGAGTACCTCGCGAAGCGCCACGTCTCGCGAGAGGCAGCCGAGAAGTTCGGTCTGGGGTTCGCGCCGCGTGAGATCGGACTGCTCCGAAGCTACCTCAATACGCTCGGCTACGACGACGCGAGGCTGTTGACCGCGGGCCTCCTCGTGCAGCGCGAGGAAGCCGAGGAGCCTCGGCCGCGCTTCCGCGGGCGGCTCATGTTCCCCATCTACGACGCGTCGGGGCGGCCATCCGGATTCGGTGGGCGGCTCATCGGTCCGGGCGAGCCGAAGTACCTCAACTCAGCCGATTCGGTAACCTTTACCAAAGGACGCCTACTTTACGGGCTGAACTGGGCGCGGCACGCGATTCGACGTGATGAACGATTGCTGCTCGTGGAGGGCTACTTCGATGTCGTTCGGCTCGTGCTCGCCGGCATCGAGTCGGTGGTTGCTCCGCTGGGTACCGCGCTCACGGAAGACCAGGCGTCAATGATCTCGCGACAGACGAAGAACGTGTTCCTCCTCTACGACAGTGACACCGCGGGACAAAAGGCGACGTTTCGCGCCGGCGACCTCCTGCTCGCCCAGGGCGTTTCCGTTCGCGTCGTGACGCTGCCCGATGGGGAGGATCCAGACACGTTCGTCGACTCGCATGGCGGAGCAGCGCTCGAGACGCACATCGATGGGGCCGTCGATGTGTTCGACCGCAAAGTCCAGATTCTCGAGCGGCAGGGCTGGTTTGCCGACCTGCACAAGCGACGTCGCGCGATCGACCGCCTCCTGCCGACCATCCGTGCAACCGCCGATCTCGTGACTCGCGACATGTACATCGCGCGCGCGAGCGAGGCATCGGGGGTAGACCGGAACGTGCTGGCGCGGGAAGCGGGCAGCGCAAACGCCCGCGGAGCGGGAGCGCGCGCGCCGGCCGCCACGCAGCCGCACGCACACCAGGAGCAAATGCGCATGGGCGACCGCCGCGTTGGCGAGCGCCGTGAAGCGCGTGGCGCAGCGGCTCGCCGCCCACCGGGCAGTGGTCCAGCGGTGGAGCGGTACCTGCTTCGGGTAATCCTCGCGCACCCGGCGTATCTCGAGATGGCTGCGGAAGCGGATGTCGGGCCGGCAACGTTCGAGGACGTGCGCTACCGCGAGATCTTCGAAACGCTCACGAGAATCGGGGCTGACGCTTCTCCGGAGGTCGTGGTGCGAGAGTTGTCGGCCGACGCCGCGCTCGCCTACGACGAGATGCTCGGCGAGCCACCCGAGTCGCTCGTGAATCTCGAGGTGACCTATCGAGACACGGTCGCGGCGCTGCGTATCCGCGAGCTCAAGCAGAAGAACAGCGAACTGCAGCGGCTGATGGCGACGGCGCGCAGCGAAGAAGAGAAAAACGTTCTGCTCGCCGAGAAAGACGCGAACGCGCGGAAGGCCCTCGCGCTTCGCACGCGAGCCTCATGACAGGGAGGATGTGAGTGCATCAGGATCTCGAAGCGCTGCTCGCGCTGCAGGCCGACGATGAAGTGATCGACCAACTCGACGCGAAGCTCCGCGCGCTCGGCCCGCGCCTCTCGGAGCTCGAGCGCCGGCGCAAAGCTGTCGCAGAACAGCTCGCGACCGCCGAGTCAGCCACGGAGGCCGATGAGCAGAAACATCGTGACCTCGAAGGCCGGCTCTCGGATCACAAGCAGCGCCAGGAACGCAACCTTGCTCACCTCGACTCGGTGAAGCGCATGCGCGAGGCAACGGCCGCCATGGCGCAGGTGGAGCAGGCGCGCAAGATCCTCATCGAGGAAGAGTCCGAGCTGCAGGCGCTCACTCGGCGCATCGCCGACGGACACAAATCGATCGCCGCGCACCGCGACGCGCTCACGGCCGAAGATGCCGAGCAAGCCGCCGAGCGCGCGACGCTCGCTGCCGAACGCACCGCCATCGAGGCCGAGCTCGCGGAGGCTCGCGCGAAACGGGCGCAGACCGCGTCACGCGTGCCGAAGGTGATCCTGATGAAGTACGATCGCATTCGCGGCCGCCGAGGGGAGCAGGCGATCTTCCCCCTGCGCGGACCATCGTGCGGACACTGTGACACGGCGATTCCGCTGCAGCGGCGCAATCAGATGATCGGCACCGGCCAGATCGAGGTATGCGAAGCGTGTGGAGTGCTTCTGTATGCGACACAATGATGCTTGTTGGCGCCGTGGGTCCCCGGTAGCTTGACCGCGTGACCGCACCGCCCGCTCGCCCACGACTCAAACCGCGCTGGGTTTTCCCACGCGAACCGGATCCCGCTGCGGTGCAGGCTCTCGCGGCGGAGCTTCATCTCCCACCGCTCGTCTGCCGCCTCCTTCTCGTTCGCGGGTATTCCGCGATCGAGCCCGCCAAGGATTTTCTTCGACCGCGGCTGCAGCGGCTGCACTCGCCGCATGGTCTGCCTGACGCGGAAGTTGCCGTCGATCGTCTCGCGCGCGCCGCCCGCGACCACGAGACGGTTCTCGTTCACGGCGACTATGATGTCGACGGCATCTGTTCGACGACGCTGCTCACGCGCTCGCTCCGCTACTTCGGTGCACGGCCCGTCCCGTTCATCCCGCGTCGCCTCGAAGACGGGTACGACCTGAGCGACGCCGGCGTGCGCGCCGCGCGCGAAGAGGGAGCGCGACTGGTCGTCACCTGTGATTGCGGAACGAGCGCTCTCAAGCCGATTCGCGCGCTGTGCGAGTCGGGGGTCGACGTCATCGTCACCGATCATCACTTGCCCGGTGGCCCGCTGCCCGAGTGCCTCGCGGTGCTCAACCCGAAGCGTCAGAGCTCGGAGTATCCCGACCGCGATCTCGCGGCCGTTGGCGTCGCGTTCAAGCTGATGCTTGCGCTCGCGGAGAAGCTCGGCGCGAACGCGAACTTCGTCTACAACATGCTCGACCTGGTCGCGCTCGCGACGATCGCCGACGTCGCGCCGCTGCGGGGTGAGAACCGCATCTTCGCGCGATACGGTCTGCGTCTCATGGGCGAGACGCCCCATCAGGGGCTGCGTGCGCTCATGCGCGCCTCGGGGATGGACAACCGACCGCTCACGGCGGGACGTGTGGGGTTCATCCTCGCGCCGCGCCTCAATGCGGCGGGCCGCATTGGGCACGCGATGCAGGGCGTCGAGCTGCTGCTGTCGGAGTCGGAGCCGCAGGCGAATCGGATCGCGCGCGAGCTCGAGGAGATGAACCGGCGTCGCCAGGAGATCGATCGCGCGACGCTCGAGCAGGCGCGCAAGCGCATCGACGCCCTGGATCTCGACAACACGTACGGCATCGTGCTGGCGCAGGAAGGCTGGCACCCCGGCGTCATCGGCATCGTCGCGTCGCGCATCGTGGAGGAGACGGCGCGCCCGACTGTGCTGATATCGCTCGACGGCAAGGAGGGGAAGGGCTCCGGGCGCGCGCCCGCGCCGTTCAACCTGCACGCCGGACTGACCGAGTGCCGAGACCTCCTCATCCGATTCGGGGGGCATCCCGCGGCGGCGGGGGTCACGATCGAGGCGTCGCGCGTGGAGGAGTTTGCGCATCGATTCAACGAGGTGGCCCGCTCGCGGCTCACGCCGGAAGACCTGCACCCCGAGATGCGGATCGACGCCGAGATCTCGGTCGACGACGTGACCGACGAGCTCGAAGGGTTTCTCAGGCATTTCGAGCCATTTGGCGTTGGCAATCCATCGCCGGTGTTTGCGTCGCGCGGTGTCCGGTTGGCGGCGCCGGCGCGCGTGGTCGGAACCGACGGTCTCAAGCTCCGCGTCGCCGGTGCGACGCGGGAGCGCGAGGCGCTGGGGTGGGGAATGGCAGATCTCGCGCCGGACCTGCCGGTCGGCGTTCCGTTCGACATGGCGTACCGGATCGAGCGCGACACGTATCAGGGGGAAAGCCGCCTCCAGCTTCGCCTCGCCGACATCCGCCTGCCCGGCGCCGCCGCCGTGCCGGAAGATCGTTAGGCATGCGCATCGTCGCGGGCCGATGGCGCGGCCGCCGCATCCGTCCGCCCGACGACACGCGCGTTCGCCCGACCGCCGACCGGGTTCGGGAAGCGTGGATGAGCATCGTGATGCCGTACCTCCGCGACGCGCGCGTGCTCGACCTGTTCGCCGGCTCCGGCGCGTTAGGCATCGAGGCGCTGTCGCGCGGTGCCGCGTCGGCGGACCTCGTGGAGGTGAGCGCCTCGGGAGTCCGCGCGATTCGCGAGAACGCCGAGTTGTTAGGCGCGGGGGAGGAGCTCCGCGTCCACCGCGGCGACGCGATGAAGTTCATCGAAAAGCTGGAGCCGCACGCGTACGACGTCGCGTTTGCCGATCCCCCATACGGCCACGGCCTGGCGAAAGCAGTGGCCGAGCGCTGGCTCGAGGTGCCGTTCGCAACGGTTATCGGTGTCGAACACGCGTCGAAGGAACAGATACCTGAAGGTGACACGCGCCGTTACGGTGACACCGCGATCACGTTCTACCGAGCCGATTCGCTGCGCAGTTCGTAGGTCGGCTGTTAATCCGTTTCCCGTTTCCCGTTTCCCGTTACCCGGTATTCCCGATGCGGACCGCCGTTTACGCCGGCAGTTTCGATCCCATCACGCGCGGCCACGAGGATCTGATCCGGCGGAGTCTCGCGTTCGTCGACCGCATCGTCGTCGCGGTCGCAACGAACATCTCGAAGCAGCCGCTGTTCACGCTGGAGGAGCGTGTCGCATTCGTGCGCGCGGCCGCCGGCGACGACCCGCGCATTGACGTGCAGCAGTTCAGCGGATTGCTCGTCGACTTCGCGCGACAGGTCGGGGCAGACCTCATCATTCGCGGACTCCGCGCGGTGGCAGACTTCGAGTACGAGTTCCAGATGGCGCTGATGAACCGCCATCTCGCCCCCCAGCTGGAAACGGTGTTCATGGTCCCATCGCTCGACACGACATACATCAGCTCGAGCCTCGTGCGCGAGGTTGCGCGCTTTCGCGGCGACGTCAGTGGACTGGTGCACCCCGTCATCGCCGAGGCACTGCGGTCCAAGCTGCAGGGATAGCGATCGTGATGACCTCACTTGCCTCGGTGCCGCCGGCGGCGCCTTCGTTCATCGACGCGATCCGAGCGCGCGCAGCCAAGCGCCCTCGCCGCATCGTGTTCCCCGAGACGGCCGACATGCGCGTGCGAACCGCGGTCGATTTTCTCGCCCGAGAGGCCATTGTCGAGCCGATCGTTCTACTCGACCCCGAGGCACCGGAGACCCACGCCAGCGTCGAGGCGCTTGGGGTCGAAACCATCGACCCGGTCCGCGACCCGCGACGCGCCCGTACGATGGCCGACCTGCTCGAGCGCCGCGCCAACAAGGGACTGAGCGAGGATGCGGCAGACGCTTACGCATCCACCCCGTTGTTCTTCGCCGATGGGCTCGTGCGTCACGGTGACGCGGATGGCTGTGTCGCCGGCTGCGTGCACACGACCGGCGAGGTACTCCGCGCGGCACTCTGGCTGGTCGGCACGGCGCCAGGTGTCCAGACGGTATCGAGCGCGTTCTACATGGTGACGCCGCCGTTCCGCGGGGACACGGGTGAGGTGCTCACGTTCACCGACTGTGCGGTCATTCCGTATCCGACATCGGAGCAGCTCGCGGACATCGCGCTCGCCGCCGCCGCCGACCGCCGCCGCATCGTGGGGGACGAGCCCTGTCTGGCCATGCTATCTTTCTCCACCGCGGGCAGCGCCGGTGGCGCATCGGTCGACCTGGTGCGCAAGGCCCTGGAAATTGTGCGAGCGAAAGCACCAACGCTGCTGGTGGACGGAGAATTGCAAGGCGATGCGGCGCTGATTCCGGCCGTCGCGAATCGGAAGGCTCCGCGGAGTCCGGTAGCCGGGCGCGCGAACGTTCTCGTGTTCCCGTCACTGGACGCCGGCAACATTGCCTACAAGCTGGTCGAGCGAATCGCGCGCGCGACGGCGATCGGGCCGATCGTGCAAGGGCTCGCTCGACCGTGCAGCGACCTTTCGCGCGGAGCGTCGGCAGATGACATTGTCAACGTGGCTGCGATCACCGCACTGCAGGCCGGTGATGACGCCACCACCGACCGTGAGCCCTCTGGGAGAACTTGAGACATGAGCTTCTCGATCAAGAAGCAGGGAGAGATTTGCGTGGTTGATGTCGAAGGTCAGCTCATCGTCGGCAACCGGCAGGAGCTGAAGCAGAAGGTCCTCGACGAGCTGGAAAAGGGCGAAAAGAAGTTTCTGATCGACTTCAGCCAGACCGGTTACATCGATAGCTCGGGATTGGGTGTCCTCGTGTCGCTGTCCAAGAAGATTCGCGAGCAGGGCGGCGAGCTCCGCCTCGCGAATCTGAACGACGACCTCAAGACCCTGTTCGAGCTCACCAAGCTCGACACGCTCTTCCAGATCGCCGACACGCGCGAGCGGGCACTGGAAAGCTTCTGAAACGTTCGACCGCGTTCGGCGGTCCTTTCTCGGGACTCCAGGCGCAGCGAGGTGGCACAGGCCCCGCTGCGCCTCATTCCATGACCCATCGTCAATGACTGCTGACCGCGAGAGCGGAGAGCACCGCCGCGCCACGCACCCTCACGTCGCCTTCGACCGCCTCATCCCGAGCGACGTCCGCGAGATCGAGCCGATCGTCGAGGAAGTAACGCGCGAGTGCCGCGAGCTCGCGCTCTCCGCTCGACAGTGCGCGCTCAACGTGCCCGTGGCGCTCACGGAGGCCTTGAGCAACGCGATCCTGCGCGGCAACCGCGGCATTCGCGACAAGCACGTCCGTGTTCGCGCCGTCGTGAGCGACAGCGCGCTGGTGCTCGAGGTCGCTGACGAAGGCGCCGGGTTCGACCTCGACGCGTGCACCGTAGACCCGACCCGCCCAGAGAGCCTCGAGCGCGAGGACGGTCGCGGCCTCTTCCTCATGCGCGCGCTGATGGATCGCGTCGAACGCTACGAAGCGGACGAGCGAAACGTGGTTCGATTGACGCTGCACCGTTCGTGAAAGAGCTCGGCGCGATTCTCGCCGCCTTCACCGACGCCACGCAATGCGCGGCCGTCGTGTGGACGCAGCCCCAAGGCGGAGGGCCCCTCACGGCCGAAGTGGGGAACCCGTCCGGCGACGCGCCAGCCATCGTGGAGTTGATTCCGCCTGGTGGCTCTCCGGTGGAGGTGCACACGCCGAACGGCAGCATGCTCGTCGCATTGCTGCCCGGACCGCGCCGCGCGTGGCTCGCCCTTGGGCCCTGCGCCAATCGCGTCGCGCCGTCGAGCGGTTGGCTGAAGTTCCTCCTTCCGGTCGTCACGCACTACCTGCAGGCGTCGCTCGAGGTCGAGCACGCCGCGAACGAGCTGGCGGAGCGCTACGAAGAGATCAATCTCCTGTACACGACCAGCGAAATCCTCGGCCGAACGGTCTCGCTCGAGGAAGCCGCGAAAACGATTCTCCACGAGATTTCCGACACGGTCGGGGCGAGTCGCGCCTCCATTCTCGTGCACGAACCGTCCACCGATACGCTGCAGGTCGTGGCGGCGCGCGGCGTCGCCACGAGCACGGCCCCCGCGATCGCGGTGAGCGACGACTGCAGCGTGTCGGCCACGGTATTCCGGTCGCGCCGGTCGATGATCGCCGAGGCCGGCGAGATGATGTGCGACCAGGAGCAGCTATATCGAAACGGCGCGATGCTGTCGGTCCCGATCATGTGGACCGGCCCGGGTGGAAGCCGCCCGCTGGGCGTGGTCAACCTGTCCGAGCGCCGGTCCGGCCAGCCGTTCACCGCTGGCGACCAGAAGCTCGTCGAGGCGATCGCGACCCAGATCGGCACCGCCATCCAGAACGCACGACTCGTTAGGGCATCGATCGATCAGCAGCGTCTCGTGTACGAGATGAGCCTCGCGCACGACCTGCAGATGAAACTCCTGCCAGCCACCTCGGTCGTCGCACCCGAAGCGGAAGTCGCGGCGCGCGTGCTGCCCGCCGAGAGTGTCGGCGGCGACTTCTATCATCTGTTCCGCCTGGGCGGCCGGCGCACCGGCGTCATGATCGGCGACGTCTCGAGCCATGGCTACCGCGCCGCGCTGATCATGGCGCTGGCCATGAGCGCCTCGGCCATCCACGCCCAGACGACCGTCGACGCGGCCGAGACGCTGAGCGCACTCCTCGCGTCGCTGCGCGACGAGCTCGAGTCCACCGAGATGTTTATCACGGTGTTCTACGGCGTGATCGACCCGGCCGCCGGGGCACTGCGCTACGCGAACACGGGACACCCGCACGCGTTCATCATTTCGGCGGACGGCGCGGTGTCACGACTCCCTGCGCTGGATCCCCCGTTAGGCATGACCACCGGCCGGCCCGACGGCGCCTCGCGCCCGTGGCGACGCGGGTCGGATCTGCTGTTGCTGTTCACCGACGGCGTGACCGACGCCCGTAACGACGCCGGCGTGCGCCTTGGCGAGCAGCCGGTGCTCGACATTGTCGCGAAACACCGCCACGAACCCACCGCGACGATCCTCGAGCGTGTCTTCGATGCGCTGCGCGCGCACGTCGGCGACTCCGCGCGCCCCGACGACCTCGCGCTGGTCATCGCGCGCGCCTGATTGGTACCCATGGGGTCAGACTCCTAACTCATTATCCGAACGCCGGACGCTGTGCGCGAACGCAAGACAGGGCGCGAGGGCAGGGCGGATGACCGGTTGCCGCGGCCGCGAAAGCGGCTCGGCCAGCACTTTCTCGTCGACCGCACAACGCTCGAGCGCATCGCGGATGCGCTCGGGCCGACAGCCAGCGACGTGGTCGTCGAGATCGGGCCCGGCCGCGGTGCGCTGACCGACCTGCTGTCGCAGCGCGCGAAGCGCGTGATCGCCATCGAGCTGGACCGCGATCTCGTTCCATATCTTCGCGATCGGTACCGCGAAGCCGGGAACGTGGACGTCATCGAGCGCGATGTGCTGGAGGTCGACCTCGGCGGGGTTGCCGGCTCGGAGTTCCTGCTCGCGGGCAACGTTCCGTACTACATCACGACGCCAATTCTCTTTCACGCGCTCGCGCCTCCCCGGCCCGCGCGCGCCGTGTACCTCGTGCAGCGGGAGGTGGCCGAGCGGATCGTGGCGCCGCCCGGCTCGCGCACCTCCGGCGCGCTCTCGGTGAACGTACAGGCGGTCGCGCGCGCGGAGCTCGTGGCACGAGTTCCGGCGGGGGCGTTTCGACCGCCGCCGGCGGTGGAATCCGCGATCGTCCGCCTAACGCCGCGCCCGGACCCGGTCGTGGCTGCGACGCTCGAGGACGCGTTCCGCGCGCTCGTGCAGGACGCGTTCGGGCTCCGACGCAAGCAGATGCGTCGTGTGGTGCGGACGATCGCACACCTCCAGGCCGACGCCGCGGATCAGCTGCTGGCGGCGGCGGCGATAGACCCGGAGGTTCGTCCTGAGACGCTGTCGCCCGAGGACTTCGCCCGACTGCTTCACGCCATCAAAGGCGTCAGCGGTCGCGGTTCGTGAGCGCGAACGACAGGCCCTCGAGCTCCATCGCCATGTTCACGTTCCTGAGCGTGACGTCCGGCGGCACCTGGAGCTGAATCGGCGCGAAGTTGAGCAGCGCCCGCACCCCGGCGGACACCAGGCGGTCCACCACGACCTGCGCCTCGTCCGCGGGCGTGGTGAGCACCGCGATGTCCGGATGCTCCTTCTGAATGTCCCGCTCGATATCCGCCATGTCCCGGACGGTGAGTGCATCCCACCGGGTGCCGATCTTCTTCGGGTCGCGGTCGTAGACCGCGGTCACGCGGAAGCCGCGCTGCCGAAAGCCCCGATACTGGGCAAGGGCCGTCCCGATCTTCCCGGCGCCAACGATGATCACCTGCCAGTCGCGACGGAGGCCGAGGATCTCGCGCAGGGATTCGGTGAGCTCGGGGACGGAGTATCCAAGGCCGCGCTTGCCGAACGAGCCGAAGAACGAGAGGTCTTTTCGGACCTGGGCTGACGTGGTGCCGCCACGCCGCGCCAGCTCGTCGCTCGAGATCGTGACGAGGCCACGGTTGGTGGACTCCTCGAGGAATCGCAGATACAGCGACAGGCGTCGGACGGTCGAGTCGGCGATGCGTCTCACGGCAGGGCGGCTTGTGAAATCATTCACAAGTTATCGGTGAGAGCGGCAATCGGGAATAGGTAGCGATCCCGAACAAATCCCACATCACGGGCCGGACGCACCTATATTCCCGCCCATGACGTCAGGCGTTCGACTGCGACCGGCAGAACAGGTGCTGGTGTCCCGCGCCCGCGACTTTCTTGCGGCGGGCCCATCGGACGCGGTCGACCTGATCGCCCACGTCTGCCAGCTCCCGCGGCCGCCGAGGTTCGTCGCGGATCACATGGCCATGGCGCTGCTCTCCCAGTGGGAAGAGTTCGCGCACGACGGTGAAGGGCGCTGGAGCCTCGTTGCCGGCATTGCCAGCGCCTCGTGGATGGGCGGCACGGACGCCCGGTCCAGCGTCGGCGTGGGGTCGCTCGACCCGGCGTTGAGTCGGCCGTTGGCCCTGAGAAGCACCCCGCCGGGCGATCGGCTCACCGATCTCTCGTATGTCGTGGTCGACGTCGAAACGACGGGTGGGAGCTCGTTCGGCCCCGATCGCATCACCGAGATCGCGGCCGTGGTCATCGAGCACGGCGAGATTGCGCGGGTGTACGAGACGCTCGTGAACCCGCAGCGGCCGATTCCGCCGATGGTCTCGCGGCTCACGAACATCACGTGGGACATGGTCAAGCACATGCCCACGTTTCGCGAGATCGTACCCCAGGTGGCCGATGCGATTCGCGGCCACGTGTTCGTCGCGCATAACGCGGGCTTCGACTGGCGGTTCGTGACCACCGAGATCGCGCGCGCCACCGGCGAGCGCATGGAAGGACGCCGGCTGTGCACGGTGAAGATGGCGCGCCGGCTTCTGCCGCAGCTTCACCGTCGATCGCTCGACTACCTCGCGCGGCACTACAACGTCGAGATCACGGCAAGGCACCGGGCCGGTGGCGATGCCGTGGCGACCGCCCGAGTATTTTTACGTATGCTTCGTGAGGCCCAGGACCGCGGCTGCGTCACGTGGCCCGACCTCGAGGCGCTGTTGCGCGACGTCCCGCGCGGACGCCGGCGGCGGCGCCGGAGCGCGATGCCGCGGTTCATCGACCGCGATACGACCGCCTAACGACTCCCGATCCTGCGACCCATGACGACTGCCCTCGCCCCACTCGTCGATACGCTCACCGTCGGAACGCTCCGCGTTCACACGATCCAGGCCGGTGGCCAGAAGCTCGATGGCGGCGCGATGTTCGGCGTCGTCCCCAAGCCGCTCTGGGAACGTCGCATTCCCGCCGATGACCGCAATCGCATCCAGCTCGGCATGCGGTGCCTGGTGATCGAGCACGAGTCGACGGTCGTGGTCGTCGACACGGGCGCCGGGAACAAGGAGACGGAGAAGTTTCACGCCATCTACGGGCTCGAGAACGCCGGGGCGAACGGCCGCACACAGCTCGAGGACGGTCTTGCATTGCTCGGGGTCCGGCCGGAGGACGTCGGGATCGTGATCGACACGCACCTCCACTTCGACCACTGCGGTGGCAACACGTTCGTCGAGGGCGGGAGCGAGCCACGGCTGACGTTCCCGAATGCGCGCTACGTGGTACAGCGCGGGGAGTACATCTACGCCACACACACGAACGAGCGGACGGCGGCCAGCTACTTCCCGCACAACTTCGCGCCGATCGTGACGCAGGACCGCTTCGATTTCGTCGACGGCGAGCGGGAGATCGTGCGTGGCATCCGCGTCGTTCCGACCCCCGGCCATACGCCGTTCCACCAGTCGGTGTTGATCGAATCGGACGGGGAGTCCGCGTTCTATCCCGCTGACCTCACGCCTACGGCGTCGCACCTGCCGCTGGCGTGGATCATGGGCTACGACGTGGAGCCCCTCGTGACGCTCGAGACGAAGCGTGCGATGCTGACCAAGGCGGCGCGCGAGGGGTGGCTCGTCATCTTCGAGCACGACGCGACGATCGCCTCCGGGAAGGTGAAGCTCGACGGGAAAGGATTTGCGTTGGAGACCTGAATTGGCTGGAACTGAGAACCGGGAACCGGGAACCGGGAACCGGGAACAGTGACTCCGTGAGGGGCCAGCCTCCCCGTTCCCTGTTCCCGGTTCCCTTGAGTCCCGAGTCCCAAGTCGCTAGACGTCAGTCCCTTGACGCCCCGTTAGGCCTCGTCTAAGTTTCGATTCCACAATGCGGTAAGTAGAGCGAAGTCGCTCTCACCCTCTGGCCTCGCACGGTCGCTGACCGGGAGTGCTGCAGGAGTTCTCGAAAACGCGCCACCTCCTGCACGGAGGGTGGGCGTTCAGCGGGCTCCTCGGGGGTCCGCATTTTTTTTGGGCCGAGCCTCTTGACTCGACCACCACTCTCTCTCGAGGACCTCCGTCTATTCAGGACAACACGAAGCGCGTCCGCGTCAATCGTCAGATCCGCATCAGCCCTCTCCGCGTCATCGCGGCAGACGGAAGCCAAATGGGAATTCTGGATCTGGATGCCGCGCTGGCAGCCGCACAGGAGCAGGGGCTGGACCTGGTCGAAGTAGCGCCAATGGCGCGACCTCCTGTCGTTCGAATCATGGACTATGGGAAGTTCAAGTTCGAACAGGCCAAGATGGCTCGCCAGGCCAAGAAGAAGCAGCACGTGATCCATCTCAAGGAGGTCAAGTACCGCCCGGGAATCGAGGATCACGACTTCGACACGAAGACGCGCCACGCCCGGCGGTTCCTGGGAGAGGGCAACAAGGTCAAGGTCACTCTGATGTTCCGCGGTCGTCAGATCGCGCACCCGGAGCTCGGGAAGGCCGTGGTCGATCGGGTCGCCGCCGATCTCGCCGACGTCGCGAAGATCGAGAGCGAGCCGAAGATGGAAGGCAAGTCGATGACGATGATTCTCACGCCGAAATGAGCGAGTGCGCGTTATGCCGAAAATGAAAAGCCATCGAGGCGCGAGGAAGCGCTTCTCTGTCACCGGATCTGGCAAGGTCAAGCGATACAAGGCCTACAAGAGCCACATCCTCACGAAGAAGACGTCCAAGCGGAAACGAAACCTCCGTCGCTCCACCACCGTGGGCACCAACGGAGAAGCCAAGAACCTCAAGCGGCTGCTTCAGGCCTAAGGGAGGATTACGATGCCACGCGTCAAATCGAACGTCGTGCGCCTGAAGCGCAAAAAGAAGATCATGAAGGCCGCGCGCGGCGCCTTCGGCGCCCGCAGTAAGCTGTGGCGCCCAGCCAAGGAAACCGTCGAGCGCGGCTGGCGCTACGCCTATCGCGATCGCCGCAACAAGAAGCGCGACTTCCGCCGCCTCTGGATCACGCGCATCAACGCCGCGGCGCACCAGAACGACATGAGCTACTCGGTCTTCATGAACGGCCTCAAGAAGGCCGGCATCGAGGTCGATCGAAAGATCCTCGCGGATCTCGCCGTACACGATCCGGCCGCGTTTACGGCGCTCGTCGACAAGGCGCGGTCCGCGCTGAGCGCTGCGTGAACGACCGGGACTAGGGACTGAGGACTCGGCCTACCCACCCGCAATCCCTCCCGACGACAGAAGCGCGGCGGCAGCGTGACCTAACGTC
>DASUGD010000214.1:0-36167 GCA_036274195.1 Gemmatimonadaceae bacterium
AATCGGGAATCGGGAAGCGGGAATCGGCTCAACCGCGTGGAAAGCCCGATTCCCGATACCCGATTCCCGATTCCCGAACAGGCCCTTTTCCCCATCGTCCAAGGGGGAATCCACCCGACCCTGAGACGAGAGGCATCCCGCGCAATCCAGTCGGAAGGCGATTGGCTCGGCTACGGAATTGGCGGCCTTTCGGTCGGCGAGTCAAAGCCCGACATGTACGCCATGCTCGACGTCATGAACGAGGAGCTGCCCGTCCACCGACCGCGCTACCTCATGGGTGTCGGCTTCCCGGAAGATCTCGTCGAGGGCGTTCGGCGAGGCGTCGACATGTTCGACTGCGTCGCGCCCACGCGAATGGGCCGGAACGGCACGGCATTCACGGCCGACGGTCGCCTCAACGTGCGCCGGGCGGAACTCAAAGCCGACCCTCGCCCATTGGACGAGACGTGCCGGTGCTCCACGTGCAAGCGCTTCTCCCGCGCCTACATCCGCCATCTCTTCGTCGCGGATGAGATCCTTGGGCTCCGCCTCGTGTCATTGCACAATGTACATTTCCTGGTCGCGCTCATGCGCCGCTCGCGCACTGCGATCATCGACGGTACCTTCGACGGCTGGAGCCGTGACTGGCTCGCGCGCTACCACTCCCGACCAACTCCAGTTTCATGACTTCAGCTTTCGCGCTCGCCCTGCTGGCGCAGGCCCCTGCCGGTGGACGCTCGACGCTGCTTCCGTTCGTTTTTCAGATCGTCGCGATCTTCGCAATTTTCTACTTCGTGATGATCCGGCCGCAGCAGAAGCAGCGCAAAACCCATGAGGACCGTCTTCGTAACCTCAAGCGTGGCGACGAGGTCGTCACCTCCGGCGGGATCATCGGCAAGGTGGTGCACATCGCGGCGCCCACGGGTGAAGGCAAGTCGGCGACCATGGATGATCGCATAACGATCAAGTCGGACGAGTCGCGCCTGGTCGTGGAACGCGGTCGCATTGCGAAGGTGCTCACGGCCGCCGAGCCCGCTTCGCCCCCTGCGGCCGCGAACAAGGCGTAGTCGGCTTCCGCTCCCGGTTCCCCGTTTCCTGTTCCTGCCTTGTCTCTCCTCGATATCCACGTTCTGGGATCGCCAATCCTCCGCCAGGAGACGACGCCCGTCGAGCGAATGACCGACGAGCTTCGCCGGCTGACGGACGACATGTTCGACACCATGCACGCGGCGAAGGGGATCGGGCTTGCCGCACCACAGATTGGACGGTCCGAACGCATCGCCGTCATCGACGTCGAGGACAACCCGATCGTGATCGTGAACCCCGAGATCGTCATCACCGACGGGTCCTCGAAAGCCGAGGAGGGGTGCCTTTCGATTCCGGAGATTTTCGGCGACGTAGAGCGTTCCGCGCGCGTCACCGTTCGCGCGCTCGACCGAGACGGTAAGCCCTTCGAGCTCGAGGCGACTGACCTGCTCGCGCGGTGCCTTCAGCACGAGATCGACCACCTGCACGGCAAGCTCTTCATCGACTATCTCAGCTTCCTCAAGCGACGCACGGCCCTCGCGAAATGGGAATCACTGAGGAAGGAATTCCCGCAGAACATCCGGAAGCTTCCGCCGGACGAGATCGCGGGACGTCACGGAGAGGAAGCGCTCTGAGCGCATCATGAGGGTCCTCTTCTGGGGGACGCCTGAATTCGCGGCGCCGGCGCTGCGTGCGTTGCTGGGGGAAGGCTTCGAGGTCGTCGGCGTCGTCACACAGCCGGACCGCCCTCGAGGTCGCTCGCGGTCGTCGCTGGTCCCGTCGCCGATCAAGCAGATCGCGATCGAGGAGTCGATACCGGTGATCCAGCCGGAGCAGCCGCGCGGCGACGAGTTTGTCCAGTCGCTGCGGGCCCTCGACCCCGACGTCTCGGTGGTTGTCGCCTACGGGGAGATTCTCACCCGCGACGTGATCGACCTTCCGCGCCTCGGCACGCTGAACATTCACGCGTCATTGCTTCCAGAGTGGCGCGGCGCCGCGCCGATTCAGGCCGCCATTCGCGCGGGCCAGACGCGGACCGGTGTGACGATCATGCGCATGGTCGTGCGCCTCGACGCCGGTCCGATCCTGCTTCAGGTCCCGACGCCGATCGCACACGACGAGACGTACGGTGAGCTGCAACTTCGCCTGTCGGAGCTCGGCGCCCTCGCCCTCATCGAAGCGCTTTCCCTACTCGACATCGGGCAGATCGTCGAGCGACCACAGGATGAATCGCTGGCGACGTTCGCCCCGAAAATCGAGCGCGATGACGCACGGATCGACTGGACGCAGCCGGCTGCCGCGATCGCGAGTGCCGTACGTGCGTTCGATCCGAAGCCAGGAGCACTCACGACCCTCGACGGGGTCGAGGTCAAACTGTTCGGTGCGCGCGCCGCGACACTCGACATCGGCCCAGGGCAGCCGTTCCCTCCGGCCGGCACGGTGCTCGCCATCGATGGCGCCGGAGCGCTCGTTGCGTGTGGCGATGGCGTTGTGCGTATCACGGATGCGCAGCTTGCCGGGAAGCGACGTCTCAGCCTGGGCGAGCTCGCTCGGGGCCGGTCCATTCACGTCGGTGACCAGCTCGGCGCCTGACCTCCCGGCATCGCGTGTATCGGGCGCGGCGCGCGTTCCGGTCGTACACGCCGTCACGAACGACGAGATCGTTCTTCGCGCCGATTTCTTCGAGCGCGCTCGAGACGTCATGCAGGCTGGCGGAGCGCGTGTCGCCGTTCACGTTCGCGCGCCACGACTCGGAGGCCGCGACCTCTATCACCTCGCCTCGGCGATCGCTCGGCTGCAGGAGGAGACCGGCGCGTGGGCCGTCGTGAACGACCGGGCCGATGTCGCACTCGCGTCAGGCGCCCGCGGCGTGCAGTTGACGTCGCGGTCGCTCGCGGCGTCCGATGTCGTGGCGTTCGCGCCCGACCTCTGGGTCGGTGCGAGCGTCCACTCATCGCAGGACGCGCAGTCGGCGAGGGCGGGTGGAGCGCACTGGATCGTTGTCGGACACGCAACGGCAGACAACACGTCGGGGGCAGTCGATCGCGGACCGGCGTTCATCGAGCGGCTTGCTACCGATCCGACCGTGCCGATCATCGCGATTGGCGGCGTGCGGCCCGAGGACGTTTCGCGGCTCGTCGCAGCCGGCGCCTACGGGGTTGCGGTGATACGCGGCGTGTGGAACGCGAACGATGCCGGGGCAGCGGTTATAGAGTATCTTTCCGCCCATGGTACCCCGGGAGGTCGGTAGATGACGGACGACACCCGACATCAGTCGGGACCGGCGACCGCGACGCGTGGTGGCGTAACCGATGCGCGCGTTGCGGCGGCTGACATCTGTGCCGATCTCCGGACGGGTGACCTGCTCGACGCGTCGTTCGAGCGCCGCGTGGAGTCGCTCGACGCGCGCGACCGCCGCTGGACGCAGGAATTGCTGTACGGCATGCTGCGCCGCCGGGCGTGGCTCGACTCGGCGCTGTCCGAGCGCGTGCGCGGCGGCCTCGCGCGGCTCGATCCCGACCTCACCGACATCCTCCGCTTGGGCGTGTATCAGCTGCTCTTCATGCGCAGCGTGCCGCCGTACGCAGCGATCGCGCAGTCCGTGGAGCTCGCGAAGCGGCGTCACGGCCTGGGCGCGAGCAAGCTGGTGAACGCGGTCCTTCGGCGCGTCGATCGCGAGCGGGAGGCAGTTCCCTTTCCGCCGGTGCCGCGCGTGGAGCCTGGCGCTCCACGTCCCGACCCGATCGACGCGCTCGCGCTGTCCTACTCGCACCCCCGCTGGCTGGTGGCGCGCTGGGTCGCCCGCTGGGGAGCGGAGGACACCGAGCGGCTCCTCGCGGCGAACAACGCCGAGGCGCCGATCATCGTGCGCCCGTTCGGGGTGGTCCGTGAGCAGCTGGAGGCCATGCTCGAGAGCGCCGGCGTACACGTGGAAGACGTTCCGCTCGTGCACGACAGTATTCGCGTCACCGGCAACGTCTCGCTGAGCGAGCTTGGTGCCTATCGCCAGGGACTGTTTTTCGTGCAGGACCCCGGCGCGACGCTGGTTACGCGTTATGCGGCCATCGCCCCGGGCAGCACGGTCGCCGATCTGTGTGCGGCGCCCGGTGGCAAGACGCTCGAGCTGTCGCGCAGCGCGGGCCTCGTCATCGCCGCCGATCGTTCGCTTCAGCGCCTAACGCGCATGCTGAGCAACTTCCGCCGCGTGGAGGCGCGTGCCATCCACGCGCTCGTCGCGGATGCACGAGAGCCCGCGATCGCGCCGGTCGACGCCGTCCTCATCGACGTGCCGTGCACGGGCACGGGAACGTTCCGGCGTCATCCCGATGCGCGGTGGAGACTCAAGGTGTCGGACCTCGCCGTCATGGGCGCGCTCCAACGGTCGATCGTTCGCGCCGCGGCGGCGGTCGTTCGTCCCGGCGGCCTCCTGATCTACAGCACGTGCTCGCTCGAACCGGAAGAAAACGACGCCCAGGTAGAGAGCTTCCTGGCCGAGAACCCCGAGTGGGTGCTCGAGCCACCGCCTGATGGCGCCGTGCCCCCGGCCGCGCTGGACGCCGGTCGACTTCGCGTGCTGCCACAGCGCCACTCGACCGACGGCGCGTTCGCGGCGCGGCTCCGGAGGACGCGCGGGTGAATTGGCGCGCGATATCGCGCCGCCTTCTGCCGTATGCACTGGTCGCCGCCGGAGGGTTCCTCCTGGCGTACCTGTTCGTGGCGTTCGTCATCTTCCCGCCGCAGATCGTACCCGACGACGGGAAGGTACCCCAGGTGGTGGGCCTCCTGTTCGATGAGGCGGTGACACGCCTCGAGGCCGCAGGCTTCAAGGCGAAGACCGGTGAGGAGCGGTTCGTGGAGCTCGCGCCAAAATCCACGGTGCTCGCGCAATCGCCGCCGCCCGGCGCGACGGAGCCGCGCGGCACCGAGGTCATCCTCGATGTGAGTGCGGGCCAACGCCAGGTGCAGGTCCCGTCGATCGTCGGCATGGCGCAGTCCGTCGCCGTAGATGCGATCGACAAGGCCGGTCTCGAGCTCGGCTCCGTGAGCGAGCGAGAGAGTCAGTCGGCCCGCGGTGCAGTGCTCGAGATTACACCGCCGGCTGGCAGCTCGGTTGCCCCGTCCACGCGCATCGACCTCGTCGTGAGCAGCGGACCGCCAGCGGTGAACACACCCGATGTCGTTGGCCAGTCGTACGCCGCGGCTCGCGCTATGCTCGAGCAGGTCGGGCTTCGCCTTGGAAACGTCATCACCGATTCGCTCTCGACGGCGGCGGCGCCGCAGACCGTCATCTCGCAAACGCCGGCTGCGGGTAGCCGCGTGACACCGGGATCCAAAGTCTCTCTCTCCATCTCGCCATGAACCGCCCGCGTGCCCGAATCGCTCCGTCGATCCTCAGCGCCGATTTCGCCCGGCTCGCGGACGAGATCGCCCGCTGCGAGGCTGGCGGCGCCGATGTCATCCACATCGACGTGATGGACGGGTGCTTCGTGCCCAACCTGACGTTCGGCGCGAAGGTGATCGAGACGGTTCGACGACAGACGGCGCTGCCGCTCGACGTGCATCTCATGGTCGTGCAGCCCGAGAAATATTTCGAAGATTTCGCCGGCGCCGGCGCGAGCGGACTGACGATTCACTCGGAGGTCTCGCCCCATCTCCATCGCCAGATCTATCGGATCAAGGAGCTGGGCTGCTGGGCCGGCGTGGCAGTGAACCCGTCCACGCCGCTCGAGATGGTGAGCGAGGTTGCCGGTGATCTGGACCTTCTCCTGGTCATGACGGTAAATCCAGGTTTCGGGGGGCAGTCGTTCATCGGCGCAATGCTCGATAAGATTCGACGAGCGAGAGCGATGCTCGAAGCGGCACGGAGCCGCGCGACGCTCGAAGTGGACGGCGGTATCGCGCGTGACACGATCGGAGACTGCTGGCGGGCGGGCGCCGACACTTTCGTCGCCGGCAACGCAATTTTTTCCGCGCACGATCCGGTGCTGGAGATCGGTGAGCTGCGCGGCAGGTGCGGAGTGAGCGTATGACCATCAAGCAACAGTGGGCGTTCGTCGGCATCGTGGTGCTCATCCTTGGCGGTGGGCTGCTGGCCGCGACGCGTATACTTGGCGACGAGCTGTTCCCCGTCACCGCCGGGTCGAAGGCACCAGACTTCCGCGCCACCACGATCGATGGCAATCCCGTCACCAAGACGATCGCGGACTACAAGGGCGACATTGTCCTCCTGAACGTGTGGGCGACGTGGTGCGTCCCGTGCCGAACCGAGATGCCGAGCATCCAGGCGCTGCACGATCGTTATGCAGCACGCGGCCTCAAGGTGGTGGCGGTGAGCGTCGACAATCCCGGCACGGAGGAAACGATCCGGCGGTTCCGCGACCAGTACGGGCTCACCTTCGAGATCCTGCACGACGCGTCCGGCAAGATTCGCCAGGACTATCAAACGACGGGCGTGCCGGAGACGTTCGTGATCGGGCGTGATGGCGTGATCCGCAAGAAGGTGATCGCTGCCGACAACTGGGATTCGCCCGCGAACCGTGCGCTGTTCGGGGAGCTGCTCGGCGTGCCCGAGTCGGCGCGCGGTGTCGGCGACGACGCGCCCGGCGCATCGTCGGTTCCGATTGGCACGGGTGCGCCCGGCGCGGCGCAGTCTCCCACGCGCCCCTGAGCAATGCCGAGCCCCGACGGAGAGCGCTCGGCGACCACTGGGTCGCTGCAACGGTGGCTCAAGGCCGCGCTCATGGAGCGGCTCGGATACAAGGCGGCGGCGCTGTTCTTCGCCGTGGTGCTGTGGCTCGTGGTGAGCGCGGAAGAGCCGTCCGAGGAGGTGGTGCCGGTGCGGCTCGAGGCGTCGTTCGACACGACGCGCGTGCTCACGAGCACACGCCCGGAGCTTCGTGCGCTCGTCGCCGGCAGGGCGAGGGACCTGATCAAGCTGTACGAGAAACCGCCGGTGGTGCGGCGCGCGGTCACGGACGACGCGCCGGACAGTGTGGCGGTCGATCTGAAGCCGGCGGATGTGTACATCCCGCCCGATGTGGATGCCGTCGTGCGCGACATTCAGCCGCGGACCCTCGTGCTCGTCTTCGACGTAACATTGACGCGTCGCGTGCCTGTGGCGAACAAGGTGCGGGTCTCGGTCGCCGACCACCCTGCCGGCATGCCGGCACTGCGCCTAACGCGTGTGGTACCGGACAGCGTCACCATTACCGGCCCGCGGCGCGTCGTCAACCGAGTCCCGTTCGTCGCCACGGTCGACCAGACTGTGACGGTGCACGACACCGGCGACTTCATGATCCCCCTCGACGTGAAGCGACTCGCGGCCGGCGTGCGCGTACAGCCGACGGAAGTGCGACTCGTCGTGCAGATGCCGCCTGTGACGCGCGGGTCCCGCCATTCCGCGCTGATGACCGCGCTGCGGTCCAGGTAGGGTGCCGGTAATTCTGGGGTTGGAGACGTCCTGCGACGAGACGTCAGCGTCCGTGCTGTCGGGGAGTGGCGACGCCGTGACGCTCGACTCGCTGGTCATTCTCTCGCAGGACGTGCACCGCGTCTTTGGCGGCGTCGTGCCGGAGCTCGCGTCCCGCGCGCACCTGACGTCGATCGTGCCGGTGGCGGAGCGCGCGATGGCCGACGCGTCGATATCGTTAGGCGACATCGATGCCGTGGCGGTCACGTCCGGGCCGGGGCTGGTTGGCGCGCTCCTGGTGGGGGTCTCGTTCGGGAAGGCCCTGGCACACGGCACGGGTGCCGCACTGGTGGGCGTGCATCACATGGAAGGCCACCTGTTCGCGACCTCGCTCGAGCATCCGGACGCCGTGCCGCCGTTCACCGCCCTGCTCGTGTCGGGTGGCCATACGCTGCTGATCGATGTTGCGCAGTGGGGCTCGTACCGGATGCTCGGCGCCACGCGCGACGACGCCGCGGGCGAAGCGTTCGACAAGGTGGCCAAGCTCCTTGGTCTGCCGTACCCGGGCGGCAGGCACATCGAGCGCCTCGCGGGCGAGGCGACGGAGGATGAGGCGCGCCGATTCCGCTTCACGAAGCCGATGCTGCGCGGCGACCAGCAGCTTGGCGACGCCGACTACTTCGACGTGTCCTTCAGCGGCCTCAAGACCGCGGTGCTTCACGCGGTGCGCGGCAGCGACAATCTCGAACGCGACGCACGCGGGATTGCGCGCGGATTTCAGGATGCGATCATCGGAACGCTCGTCGAAAAGGCTGCGCGCGCCGCGGTTGCGTTCGGGCGCCGTCGAGTCGTGCTTGGCGGCGGCGTGGCGTGCAATCGCGCGCTGGCAACCGCGCTGCAGGCGCGGGTTGCCGAGGAGGGCGTGACGGTGTACGCGCCAAAGCCCCGCCTCGCCACGGACAACGCCGCGATGATCGCGAGAGCCGGGCTCTTCCACTTCGAGCGCGGCGTACGAGATTCCCTCTCGCTCAACGCGTATGCTTCGATGCCCATTCCGGGGATGGCGAATCCGTAGTTCGCTTCCTCGATTCCTATTCCCGATTCCCGATAGATGCCCGACGCCACGATAGTCCATCCTTTCACAATCGAGATCGGCCGACTCTCCCTCACCGGATTCGGGCTCGCCGTGCTGCTCGCGTTCGCGATCTCACAGATCATCGCGCAACGTGAGCTGGCTCGGCGTGGGCACGACCCGACACCGATCCCGGATCTGATCCTCGCCGCCGTGCTCGGGACGCTGATCGGCGGGAAGCTGTATTACACGCTCTTCATCACCCACGACGTGCGCGATCTGATCAGCCGCGCGGGGTTCGTCTTCTGGGGCGGCTTCATGGGGTCGGTCGCCGCGTGCTACATCACGATCAAGCTCAAGAAGTTGAACTTCATCCGGATCAGCGACGTCGCCGGCATCTGCATCGCTGCCGGATACTCGATCGGACGGACCGGCTGCTGGGCGGTCGGTGACGACTATGGTCGTCCCTGGAGCGGGCCCCTTGCGGTCGCATTCCCCGAGGGTGCGCCGCCGTCCACTGTGCACAACATGCAGGCGCTATTCGGCATTCAGCCGCCGCCAGGCACCCCGGCCGACGCGCTGCTCGGTGTGTACCCGACGCAGCTGTTCGAGACGGTGCTCGGGTTCGTGATGTTTCTCATTCTGTGGCGCTACCGGGACCACAAGCACGCCGAAGGCTGGCTGTTCGGGCTGTACCTGGTGCTCGCGGGCATCGAGCGGTTCCTGATCGAGTTCCTGCGCGCCAAGGACGACCGCTTCTTCGGGCCGCTCACCGCGGCGCAGGCGATCGGGCTCGCGCTCGCGGCGTTAGGCGTCATCTGGATGCAGATGCGGAAGGACGTCGGTCCGGGGAAGCCGGGCATCTACGCCAGAGCCACGGCCCCGGCACAAGCCGCCTGAGGAGCCAAAGCAACTACGAACGCCGAAGAGGCCCAAGGCATCGACGAACGCGGAGTACGCAGACGCAAGCGCCGCCGAAACACGCTAAGAAACATCGCGCACTGAACTCGGCTGTAATTCCAGCGTTCTCAGCGTGCTGTTCCTCAGCGTACTCAGCGTTCGTGGTTCCGTGCGTCGGCGTGTTAGACCTTCTCGGACTCGGACGCCTGCAGCTCCGGCTCGACCTCCATCCGCGCCAACCGCGCCTCGAGCTCCTTGATCCGCTCGCCGAGCTGCTCGATCCGCTGGTCGTACTGCGCCCCCGGCAGCGTCGGCTCGATCGTCGGCAGCGTCACCGCCCGCCGCGGCCAGAATGTCTTCGCCAACGCGAAAACGAACAGCACGACGAGCAGTGCCTGGCCGAGTAGCGTCTCCACACTCGGGAAGAGCCCCACCGCCTCCACGTGCGGGAAGCCGGGTAGCACCGTGAGCGTCATCAGGTTCCCCTCCTGTAGCTCGCGAATGCCCTTTCCCATGAACACGAACGCCATGTAGTAGAGAAGGACGCTCGTGATGGCGAAGAACGGCCGCAGCGGAATCCGCACACCGAACCGGTAGAACAGGGTAAACACCACCGCCAGCGCGCCGAAGCCGACGAGCAGGCCTAACGCGATCGGGAGACCGTTGCCGGTGCCCTCGTTGAACAGCGCCTGGTAGAACAGCGCCGTCTCGGCGCCCTCGCGATAGACCGCCAGGAACGCGACGAACGCCAGCGCCGTCCCGCCACCGTGCTCCAACGCCGCGTTGACCTTGCCGCGAATGAACTGTTGCCACTTCGCGGCCTCCACCTTCGAGATGAGCCAGTAACTCACCGAGAACAGTACGCCGACCGCGACGAGCATCGTCGCCCCCTCGATCACTTCGCGCGTCGCCGGCACCGCGCGCAGCACCGTCGCGAGGATGACCGCTGTTGCCGCACTCGCCACGAGCGCACCAGCCACACCCAGCCAGATCGACCGCAATCGTTCGCGGTGCCCGGTCTTGAGGAGGAAGGCCACCACCGCGCCGATCACGAGGATCGCCTCGAACCCTTCGCGCAGGATGATGAGGAACGACTGGAGAAATGCGCTGAACTTGCCCGTCGTCGGCCGAGTCAGGTCGAGGATCGTCGGCATGCCGGCGCTGATCGCATCCCGCGCCTGCTCGGCGCGCCGGATGTCACTCGACTTCACCGCACCTTTGAAGTCGGCAAACTGCCGCTCCATGTTCGCCACGAGCCCGGGGCTCTTCGCCCGCGCGGGCGTCTCCAGCGGCTCGAAGGCGATGTACGAGTCGAACGCGCGATCACCCGCCTCCGCCGTACGGCCGGCGCGCGCCGCGGCCAGCGACTCGTCGAGCAACCGCATCACCTCGCGTGATGTCTCGACGCCGTCCTTGCCACCACGATTCGCGAGCGTCGGACGCGGCGGATGCTTGGTCGCCAACGATCGAACGTAGGCAACCATCGCCGCCAGCTCGCGGTCGGTGAGATCACGCGAGGCTGGCATGGCCGTGCCCGTCATCCCGGCGCGGATGGCCTGCGCGATCGCCGAGTCGCTCCGTTCCGCCTGCCACGCAAACGACGCGAGCTCTGGTGGGAGCTTCGAGAGCTGCGAGGCCGCCGGGCCATCGTCGGTACCCGTCGCGCCGTGGCAGGCGACGCATCGCTGCGTGTACAGTCCCTCGCCTTCCGCGACGTCACCGGCGGTCGCCCGCATTCCGTTCACGTAGGCGACCACGTTCCATCGTTCATCGGCGCTCAGCCGATCCGCCCAGCCGGCCATCGGCGTCCCGGCCACTCCGACCGAGACGATCCGGTACATGAGCGCGGGCGTCACGGTGTGCATCGCGGCCGGCGTTCCGATCGCCGGCGGCGGCGGATTCATCCCGGCGGAAGCCGGGCCGTCCCCACGTCCGAGAACGCCATGACAGGTCGCACAGTTCTTCTCGTAGATCGCGCGCCCTTCGGCGAGGTCTATGACCTTGGAGGGGAGGTCGAGCGCGCCTTCGCTGCCGAGAGCGGCGGTGAAGCGCTGATGAAGCGGACCCAGATCGCGCGGCGCGCGCTTGGCGATCACCGCCGCAATCAGCGAATCGAGCGCGGCCTGCGCAGCGGCCGTCCGTGCGCCGCTGAGTCGAGCGGCGACTTCCTTGGCATCCTGAAGAAACGAGACCGCCTCGTCGTATTCATCCTGCGAGATGAGCCGACCGTTGCCGTCGATCCCCTTGCCGTATTCCTCGACGGCGACCCCGACGATGCTCGACAGCCGCTTGGCCGGCCCCTCTTGGGCCGCGAGCGACGGCGCCGCGCCAAAGCCTATCAACGCCGTCAACGCGGCGAACAGGACTCGCAATCTCATTCCGAACGAAATTATCGGATATAAAGGATGGACGCTAGTCGTTCCGAGACACAGAGTTGGAAGCCCGAGTCGCCTCGAGAACGACCACGGCGCCGGCCGTCGTCTCGCTGTGCGTCAGAGATACCCAGATCGATGTCACGCCAAGCTCCGCCGCTCGATCCGACGCTCGGCCGTGCAGCGAAAGCGTCGGGCCGTGGTCGCCACGCACGACCTCGATCTCACGCCAGCCGATACCCTTCGCGAGGCTGTTCCCCGCAAGTGCCTTGAAGGCCGCCTCCTTTGCAGCGAGGCGGGCCGCGAGGTGCTGCGCGGGGAGCGCACGGGCAAGCGCATACTCCACTTCGTCGGCGGTGAACAGCCGTCGAAGGGCACGCTGGCCCTTGGCGTCCATGAGACGCTGCACCCGGTCGATGTCGACGAGATCGATGCCGACGCCGGCGATCATGCGCGCCCCGACGCGCGACGCCAGAACCGTCGTCGTGGCGCGCGGACCGGCGCCTGCGACAGAGCCGGCATGATCGCGAACCAACACCGGTCCGCTTCCTCGAACAGGCGCTGCGCACTCGACGTCCAGAGCCGCCACTGCGCGAGGCGCGACGCAGGCGTGCTCGTGCGCACCTGATCGGCCGCCTCGCCTAACGCTTCCATGGCCGCGAACATCCGCTCGGCGTGGTCGAGCAGTTCTGCCTCCAGCGCCCGCCGATCCGGACCGCTCTCGGGATAGCGTTCGAACGCCAGCTCACCCAACAGGGTGGTCAACGCCTGCGACAGCCGCCGGGCGTCGAACGCTGCCAGCCGCGATTCGGGCTCGGCGAAACCCTCCGCGGCGCGACGCGCTGCCAGCAGCTGCGCGAAAAACCGATCGTGGTCGGCTCCCACCGTCCCTCGCCGAGAGCCGAGGCCGCGCATCGTCCGCGTGAACTCGGGCAGTGCCAGAGCGGTCTGGACGATTTGGGCACCCAACGGTTCGAGGCCGGGATGTCCGGTGAGCTCGACGACGTCACGCCCGACATGGATCGCGAGCATCGAGGCATCCCACACGACCCCATCGATGCGTTCGAACCGTGCCTTGTACTCACGGTCCAGGACCACGATCGACAGCACGTCGTCGATGACCCGAACGGTGCCGTCCGAATCGAGCGCGGCGTTGCGAATCGTCCCGCGCACGCGAACGGGGATGCGGGGCGTGTCAGCCATCGGTTGCCTCGTCGGAAGCGTCACGCGCCAGCTCGTGCCGGTTGAGGGCCGCGCGCTCACCGGTGCGCGCCTCGAATCGGGCGACGAACGCCGGGAGCCGATCGGCCGTAAACGCGTCGCGCGGCATGCCTAACGCCCTGATCGCGCGCTCGATGTCGGCGGGCCGACCCTCGACCTCCACGAGCGCATCCATGCGTGGATATCGCTCGAAGCGGATCGTCGCCTCTTCGAACGCGTACTGAACCACCTCGCGGTCGATCTCGCCGATCACCGTATACCCGAGGCGCTCGAGAATCCCGGCGAGCGCCGAAGGCTCGGTCGTATTGGCGGCGATCTCATCACGAACCTTGTACCCGTCCTCCAGGCAAGTCGGTCCCTTCCACTCGAGCGTCGCGCGCTCCCCGGAGGCGCCGACGTAGGTGCGGACGCGCAACACCTCGTCGGCGGCGGTGAGGCGGCGGTCCGTCGTGTCGTACCGCCGATCCTCGAGTCGCCCGTGGAAAACGACGCGCGCGCCGGCGGCCTCGACCCGGCGGCGACAGGCCGCCTCGTCGAGAACGACACCCTTGAGCTCGAGCTCACGCGGCATCGATCGCCCGCATGACCGCGTTCGTATCGGCGAGGTTGGGAAACACCGCAAAGGGATTGTGCTCGGCCAGCTCGTCCACGGAATACCGCCCGGTCGCCACGGCGATCGATCTCGCGCCGATCGATCGGCCACAATCGATGTCCGCGGGGGTATCGCCGATGATCACGATCGCATCGCCTTCCACGTGCAGCCCGAGCTCCTCGCGGGCACGGCGCTGTGCGATCGCCGGTAGCTCGCCTCGCACTTCGTGATCGGATCCGAATGCGTTGACGATGAACCTCGCCGGATCGAGCCCGACCGCCCGGAGCTTCGCGCCCGCACCGACCTCGATGTTGCCGGTGAGGAGGCCGACGCGGCGGTCGGGTCGCGCCTCGAGCGCTTCGATGAGCTCGACCACGCCGTTGAACCGCTCCACCCGCGTCTCCCGAGACCGAAGCTCGGTGTGCAACGCCTCGACGTATTCGTCGAGCAGCGCGTTCATGCGCGCGTCGATCAGCGCGTCGGCGATGCCCTCCATGCGCATCAGGTCGCGCACGATCTGCATGTCGGTCTTTCCGTCGTAGCGGTAGTTCTCGTTACCCGATGTCCCGAACGCGTTGATGAGCGCGCGCCGCATGGCACGGCGCCCTGCACCGTCGCTCCACAGGATGGTTCCGTCGATGTCGAAGAGAACGAGCTTCACGAACACATGCTGGCGAACGGGTGGTCAGGCTCGCGTGACGACGAGCCCGGTCATGATACTGGCTGCGCCCAGACCCTGCCAAACCGTGGGCACTTCGCCGAGCACGATCCAGGCGACGGCGAGCGCGACGAGTGGCTGAAGGTTGCTGAACATCGAGACCCGCGTTGGCCCCAATCTGGAGACTCCGTAATACCAGATCAGATTCCCGACGACGAGCGCGCCGATGCCGCTGTAGATGATCGCCGCCCACACCGGCGCCGACACGGCGGCCCAGTTCGTCGACAGGATGCTCGGCAGGCCGACCGCCGTTACGAATAATGCACCGCCGGCCTGGCTGTACGCGCCGACGTTGATTCCGGACATGCGTTCGGTGTAGCGCTTGATCAGCGTCGCGAAGAGCGCCCAGAATACCGAACCCGCAAGGAGGAGCAGGCTCCCGAGCAGCGAGTCGCCGCTCGTCGAATGCGCAACCGAGCCGAAGACGACGAGCGAGATTCCCACGAGCTGCAGCGCGATCCCGGTCCAACCGCGCGTGCCGACGTGTTCGACGCGAAGAAGCCGGCCGACGATCGCGATGAACGCCGGTGACGCCGCCAACATGAGCGCCACCGTACCCGCTCGGCTCCGTGCAAGCCCCTCGATGAAGCACACCTGATACAATCCATGCCCGAGCACCCCGATCGCGAGCAGGGCGCCGAGATTCTGTCGCGTGGGTCGCTCGTGGGATCCGAGCCAGGCGATGACCAGGAGTGCCGCGACCGCCATGACGATGCGCACCGCGTTGTACGCGAGCGGTGGAACCGTGCGCGTACCGAACTTGGCGACGGTGTAGTTCACGGCCCAGATGACGGCCATGAGCACGAGCAGTGCTTCGGTTGCAAAATCGCCCGGACGCGTCTGGCTGCGTCCGGGCGTCCCAACGCGGTTGGTGGTCGCCGTCATGGCGAACAAAGGTAAGCGAACCTTCGGCTCGCCGCCTCTCGCTTTCGATTCCCGATTCCCGATTCCCGATTCCGGAGTAGTTTGTCCGCATGCACGTATCCTTCGCGCTCTTCGCCGATGCGGCAAACCTGTCGCAGGAAGGCAAGTTGAACATCCTTGGCGTCTTCGACGCCGTGCAGGTGGCCACGATGCCGACCGTGCATCCTCGCGCCACCCTGGTGCTGCGGCTCAAGGGCTCGGGTTCGGACGTTGGCCGGCATACGGTCTCGCTGCGCTGGCTCAACCCGACTGGCAACGAACTGTGGTCGTCGCTCGGCGAGCTGGATGTCGGTACCGCCGCGCCGCCACAACAAGTCCCGACGGAGATGGACCTGCCGTTGATCGCGGCGATCGATCTTCCGCTCGATGAGGTCGGGGGCTACACGATGCAGATCGCGCTGGACGACAAGGTGCACGCGAGCGTGAAGCTGCAGGTGCGCATGGGCGCACCCGTGATGCCGGCGAGCGGAATGGTGAGCTGAGTCCCCGACTGACGGCTAACGACTCACGGCTACAGACTCACGCGCCGCGCGACGACGAATCGCGCCATCAGCGCCACGACGTACGCGTCGTCCGTTGCATCCAGTCGCTCGACGGCGTATCCGCCTCGGCCGAGCGCGAGGTGCACCATCCGCGACTCGCCGAGCGCAATGCCCACGTGCGTTATGCGCTTGTCCGCTCGGTCGCTGAAGAAAAGCAGGTCGGCGGGTTGCCAGCTTGCGGGTCGGGCTCCGGCGTCATCTCCCAGCTCGGCCTGCTGCCATGCATCGCGAGGCAGCGAGACGCCATGCAGCCAGAACGTCGTTTGCGTCAGGCCTGAGCAGTCGGCGCCCCAGGGAGAGACGCCCCCCCACTGATACGGAGTTCCCGCGAACTGCTCGACTGCCGTACGAGCGATGGCACGTGCGCTCCTCGGGAACGTCGCCGCGCGATCCTGGTCGGCGATCGCGCTGCCGGTCACGAGGGCCTCGGTGGGCGCGAGCCACGCCGCGAGTGGGAGCGCGCGCGACGCACCGGTCGCGGCGTCGCGAGCGACGCAGCCTAACGACAACGTCCGCCGCAGTGGATGCCCGGACCTCGCGTCGCCGGCGCTCGTGACATACCCGCGGTGCATCCATCCCTCGTAGCCGTCCTCGCCACGCACTCGCAGCCAGTCGCCGGTGGCGTCGAGCACCTCCACCGTGTGCCCCGCGAGTCGCTGCGAGCTCTGCGCGCTCGACACACGCGACTCGATGTGCATGGGCGCGATCGACGCACGCACGACCACCACCACCTTGTCGGTCATCTCGACGTGGCGTCGTCCGCCAACCCGGGGATGCCGTCGCGTCCCACCGCGAGCCGCACGGCGCGTTCCACGGCGTCCTCGAGCGCGGTTACGGCGAGCCCCTCCACCTGCGGCGCCGGCGCCAGCGGACCGTCGACTGGGCATATAGCGAAGATCACGTCGCCGTCGAAGCTCGTGCCCGTCGGCGTTATGCGACGGAACAACCCCGCGGCGCTCGCCTGGGCAAGCTGGGACAGCTCGATGCGGGTGAGGCACGCGTTCGTCGCGACGACAGCGATGGTGGTGTTCTGCAACGCCGTGTCACTGAATTTTCGCCGTACCGTGCCCTGCTTGATCAGCATGGCGCCGTCGAGGAACTGGCCGTCGGGCCCGCGAGCTCCGGCGATGATCCCGCCATGTGCGTCGCGTACGTCGCCGAGAGCATTCACGACCGCCACCGCGGCGGCGGTTACGTCACCCGACTGCGTGACCGCTATGCCCACGCCTCCCTTCATCGCACCCGCGATCCCGGCGGCCTTGCCCACCGTGGCGCCGGTCCCCGCGCCGACGCTGCCCTCGGCGATTCCGGTCGACTTCGCCGTGTCGCACGCGTCGTACGCCATGGCGGCGGTCGGCCGAGCGGTGAAGCTGCCTAACGGCGCGAGATCGAAGATCACGGCTGCCGGGATGATGGGGACGACGCCACCATTTACCGGGTGACCGCGCTGGCGCTCCTCCATCCACCGCATCGCCCCGGCGGCCGCGTCCAGCCCGTAGGCGGACCCGCCGGTCAGCAGCACCGCGTCGGTGCGATCCACCAGATGAAACGGCGACGCGGTGTGCAGCTCGCGTGAGCCGGTGGCGCGACCGATGGCCGCAGCCGAGCAGCGGAACGCACGGTCCACGCCGCGCACGATCGTTAGGCCGGTCGCGCCCGCCGAGTCGGTCGCGTGGCCGACGGCGAGCCCGAGCGCCGAGAGGTCGGCGCTCACACGCCGGGTTGTGGCGCCTTGGCTGGGGTTCCGGCGGCGCGGCGCGAGCAGGCAGCGCACAGAACGACGCCGCGCATGTTGCACATGTTGCAGACGAAGCGACCACAGTCGCTGCAGGGGTAACCTTCCGACGCCCGTTCTTCCTTGCCGCAGGCCCGGCAAGTCATCGCGTCTCGTTCGTGCAGGTCGGCCATAGATGTCTCCGGGTGTGTTGCCGGGCGCGCCTCAGCGCGCGCGCGGGTTGAGCCGGTAGTCCCTGATCTTCTTGATCAGCGTGGCACGCGAGATACCGAGCTCGCTCGCCGTGTGCGTCCGATTCCCCTTGTGCGCCTCGAGCGCTCGTTCAATGTGCGCCCGCTCGGTCTCCTCCAGGGTCATCGGCACGTAATGTTCCGGGTTGGGTGCCGACGCGTCACGCACCTCGCATGGCAAGTGGCGAAGCTCGATGCGATGCGCGCCGCGACCCACGATCATCGCGCGCTCCAGCATGTTGCGCAGCTCGCGAATGTTCCCCGGCCAGGCGTGCCGCACCAGGTGGTCGAGCGCATCTTCACTGATCGAGCGCGGCGCCAACGGGAGATGCGAACCTACGTCCTCGACAACGCGGCGGATGAGCTCCGCGAGGTCCTCCCGCGACCGCGCACGCAGCGGGGGAACGTAGAGAGGCATGACACTCAGCCGGTAGTACAGGTCCTCGCGGAACCGCCCCTCGTTCACCTCGGTCACCAGATCCCTGTTCGTCGCCGCGATGATCTTCACGTTCGCGGTGATCTCCCGCGTGTCTCCCACCCGTCGGAACGTCCGGGTATCGAGGAGCCGGAACAAACGCCCCTGCAGAAACGCATCGAGCTCGCCGATCTCGTCGAGGAACAGTGTTCCACCGTCCGCGACCTCGAGCAGTCCGACGCGCGGCGCGGCCCCGTTGCCGTTCGAGCCGACGTCCTGACCGAAGAGCGCAGCCTCCAGCGCATGACCACCACTGGCGGCGCAGTTGACCTCCACGAACGGCCCGGCCTTCCGCGGGCTGCGCGCATGCATCAGCTCCGCGATACGTCCCTTTCCCGACCCGGCCTCGCCAAGCAGCAGAACCGTGCTCGCGTCGTTCGCCGCGAGCACATCCACCTGCGCCGCGAACTCCCGCATCACGGTCGAGCTGCCAAGCGCGAGCACAGTCCCTTCGCCCCGCCCGCGCTCGCTGAGATACCGAGTGAGCTGACGAAGGCGGCTCTTCTCGAGCGCGCGCTCCGCCGCCAGCGCAAGGTGATCGAGCTCCACCGGCTTCGTCACGAAGCCCTCGGCCCCGCTCCGCAGCGCCTCGACTGCGAGCGGACTATCGCCGTGACCGCCCATGACGAGCACCACAGGGGACTGCCCGCGGATACGCGCGAACACGTCCAACCCTGTCATGTCGGGCAGACACGTTGCAAGCATCACCAGATCAGGGCGCGACGCATGGAACGCCGTGATCGCGTCCTCACCCGTGTACGCGCGCGTTACGGTGTGGCTCCCGTGGCGCTCGAAGAAGTCCGCGAGCGTGTCGCTCAGCTGCCGTTCGCTCTCGACGATGAGCAGCGACGCCATCAACGCGCTCCCTGTGCGAACACGGCGCGCGTCAGCTCGTCGAGCGTGAACGGCTTCGTGACGTGCGGCCGGCCAGTCCCCTCGATGAAGTGCTGGCTCGCATCGCTTTGCACATCGCCGGTGAGGAAGATCACGCGAGCCGCGAGGGTCGGATCGCGCTCGGCGAGCTGCCGATAGATCGCATCACCGCCGGTGTCCGGCATGCGGAGGTCGAGCAGCAGCACATCGTAGCGCCGACTCTCGATCAGCGCGTACGCCTCTCCGGCGCTGGCCGCGGCGTCGACCGCGTGACCAAGCCCGGCGAAATACCTGATGATAGCGGAGCGAATCGCCGGCTCGTCGTCGACGACGAGAATGGTGAGCGCGCGACTGCCCGACGCCGCCGACGCGGGCTCGGCAACCGCATCGGACGGCTCGCCGCCTGGCGGCACTGTGACCGGCAGCTCGATGATGAAAGACGCGCCCCCGCCCGTGGACTCGACGCGGATGGATCCGCCGTGCTCGCGCACAATGCCGTCAGAGACCGACAGACCGAGCCCCGTTCCCTTCCCAATGCCCTTCGTCGTGTAGAACGGGTTGAATACACGGTCGATTTCCTCGGCAGGAATGCCCGGCCCCGAATCCGTCACCGCGACCACGATCCGGTTGCCGCGGGTCTCGCTCGTCACGACGATTCTTTTCTCGCCATGCCACCCCGAGAGCGCCTGCTCCGCGTTCCCGATGAGATTGAGCAGGACCTGCTGAAGCTGGAACGGGTCGGCCCAGATCACGGGCAACGAGGCATCGAGGCGCGCAGCGAGCTCCACGCCGTGCACGGCGAGCGCATACCGACGCATCTCCAGCACGCTCGAGATGACCTCGTTCACGCGCGTCGTCGTCCGCTGCGGCGGGTGCTGGCGTGCGAACGTCAGGAGATTGGAAACGATCTTCGCGGCGCGCTTGGCTTCGGCGTGGATCGTGCGAAGTGATTCGTCCCGCTCCGCGTCGTCGTTAGGGTTCGCGAGCACGAGCTGCGAGAACGCCATCACGCTCGCGAGCGGGTTGTTCAGCTCGTGGGCAACACCGCTCACCAGCTGGCCGATCGCGGCGAGCTTCTCCTGCTGCACGAGCTGCTCGATGAGCAGCTTCTCCTCGCTCATGTCACGCACGATCCCCAGCAGCCCGACCACGTTTCCGCCTTCGAACACCGGAGCGGTCAAGATCGCACCCGGCCGTGCCACGCCGTTCGCGTCGAGATAGCGGAGCTCATGGCGCTGGCGCCGTCCCCGGAGCGTGTCGCCGAGCACGCGCTGCATGGCCTCGCGGTCGCGCGCGTCGATCACGGAGGAGAAGTGCTCGCCGAGCAGGTGCTCGCGCGCGCGCCCGGTCGCGGTCTCCAGCGCGCGGTTCACGGACGTGAAGCGCCCTTCCGCATCGACCGTGAAGATCGCGTCCGACGCCGACTCCACGAGCTCCGTGTATCGCGCCTCCGATTGCGCGAGCGCTTCCTGGCGCACGCGGTCTTCCTCCGCCTGCGCGCGGATTGCAGTGACGTCGTCGAAGGTGACCACCGCGCCGCCGTTGGGGTGCGGAGACGCCATGACGTCGAAGAGCAGGCCGCGCGTTTCCGATCGCATGGTCGCCCGGCCAAGCACGCAGTCATGCAGCGCCTTGGACAACGGGCAGCCATCGCCAATCGGGCGAGCGTCGCCTAACACGGCCTCGTAGAACTGGCGTCCCACGAGCTCGCGGTGTGTCTCGAAGTGGCCAAGCTGCAGCGCCCGGGCGTTGTAGCGAACGATCCGACCGTCGTCGTCGATGACGGCCATGCCCGTGGGAATCGCGTTGAACGCGACCGTCCATTCGCGGCTCGATTCCGCCAGCTCCTCGTAGAGCCGCGCGTTCACGATCGCCACGGCGACGTGATCCGCGAGCCGCTGGAGCACCCTCGCGTCGTCCTGATCGAAGTCCGCAGCCCGGTTGAACACGCACAACGTGCCGATCACACCGCGCGCGTTCGACAGGGGCACGACCACGGTCTTGCGGATGCGCACCAGACGCTGCGCCTGACGACTCACGTCGGGATCGTTCGGCACGTCGTTCGTGATCACCGGCGAGTGCGTCACGACGGCCCGCCCGCTGATGCTCGACCTCACGGGCAGCATGAGCCCGGCGAGCAGGTCGCCGCTGCCGCCCGCCGCGACGACGTGGAGGTAGTCATCCCGACGAAGCGCGACGCACGCGCCTTCGGCACCGAGCAGCGACATCGCGTGGCGCATGATGAGGCGCATCACCTCGCCCATTCGCAGCGATTCGCTCACCGCTCTCGCCACGTCGGCCAGCGCTTCCGTCTGACGCCGCTCGCGCTGACTCTCCGCGTAGAGGCGTGCGTTGCTCAGCGCGCTCGCCGCCTGCGCACCCATCGTGAGCAGCAGGTCGGCATCGTCGTCGCCGAACGCGTCACGGCGAACGCTCGCCACGGCAAGGACAGCGACGAGATGCAACCCCACTCGCAGCGGGACGGCGAGCAGTGAGCCCACCGGCGTCCCCGCCGCGACAACCAGTGCATCGGCGCCAATGAGCTCCGACGCGTCCGGGTGCGGCTCCGCGACGAGCACCGGCTGACCCGTCCGCGCAACGCGCGCGATGACACCATCACCAAGAGGGGCCTCGGGCAGTGGGAGCTCCACACCACCTATCAGCCGTACGAGCGGTGTCACGGTCGCGCGCTCGAGGTCCGGATGCACGACGACGACACTGTCGGACGGGATCAGCTGCGAGACGCCGCGCGCGACCTCGAGCGAAATCTCGCGCTCGTCGAGCGAGCGCGCCATCGCGTTGCCAACAACCTGCAGCCGCTGCAGCCGCTCCGCCTGACGAGCGGTAAGCTCCGATAGCCGCACCTGCTCGATGTGGTGGACCACCTGCTGCGCGAACAGCTCGATCGTGCGCAGCCTTGTCAGGGCGGCCTGTCCCTCGTCTGCCGGATCGCCGAGCACCAACGTCGCGACGAGGTGGCCCGCCGGCGTCGTGAGCGGAAGCACATGCGTCCCGCCAACACCCCACTCGGCCCCACCGTGGCGAAGGTCGCTCAGCGCGAGCACGTCGTGCGGCTCCATGCCCACCGCGATGCATCGCGGACCTTCGTGGTCGCCTTCTCGAATCGCGATCCCCACACGGCCGTATCCAATCGAGTGGATGGCGTGCACGAAGATCCGAAGTCGCTCATCCAGCGACGTTGCCCGCTCGACGTCGATCAGCGAGGCGTGAAGCGCGAGATAGTGATCCCGGTCACGTAGCAGCGTGCGAATCCTGCCGCCGAGTGAAGGCGGCAGGGCTTCGAGCAGCGCAAGCTCATCGGGCGACCACCGCTCCTCGGCGGTGATCGGCGCAGATTCGATGGACACGCCGCCCTACTGGCCGTTGGCGCGGTGTGCGCGCGGTGCCGCAACCATTACGGCTGGCGCGGTACGAGAACGTGCGCGGCCAATGGTTCTACCACGACGTCGAATGGCGTCATTCCCACGAGATCTCCATCTGCCTGCACCGGCCTCGGCGGATCCGTCTCGATTCGGAGGCTCCGGCCGGCTGTGTAGAGCATGCAGGGGTCCGTGCGGAAATCCTTGCGCAACAATCGCCAGGTCACCCGCAGCGAGTCCCTGAAACCCTTCGGAGAAAAGACGCACAAGTCCAGCAATCCGTCATCTTGTCGGATTCCAGGTCCCAAGGTGATCAGATCGCGGAACACCGCTCCGAAATTGGCCACCATAACCATTGTCGCGACCCGCTCGTGCCGGGTGCCATCCACCGTGGCCGTGACGGTGAAACGCTCATGCTTCAGCGCTGCTCGTGCCCCGGTCCAGAAGTACGCGAGCACACCGAACCGGCCCTTCAGGATGGGCGTTGTCGTTTCGACCATCGTCGCATCCACTCCCACGCCGGCAGCGAACGCGAACCGGTGCCCACCGATCGACCCGAGATCGATCCTCGCCTCATCACCCTCGAGCAGCACATCCACCGCCTTACCAACGCGGAGAGGAATACCGAGGACCCGCGCAATGAGGTTGCCGGTCCCCCCCGGAAGCACGCCGATTGGTACGTCGCTATAGGCGAGCGTCCCTATGACCTCCATCACAGTTCCGTCGCCGCCAAGCGTAAACACGGCGTCGTAGTCACGTCCGCGTTGATCGGCCAGTTCTGCGGCATGACCGGGTCGCTCGGTGAGAACGGTGTCGCACGTCACGCCACGGTGCGCGAACGCCGCCTGGGCCTGCGCCTGACTGCGCACGCCTCGTCGAGAGCCGGGATTGATGATGAGCAGGACGCGCTGTCTCAGAACCGCCACGTCCGGAAAATATCGAACCCCAATTGGGACGGCGTTGGCGCGTAGCCGCGCGCGGATACAACGCCGGTCGTGCACAGCAGGGACCTGGTGGACGGCTCGTAGCCAGCCGACACGCCGAGGTTCTCGTTCAGCCGATAGTCGATCTTCACGCCGAGCGACTCCACGAGGTTACCAGACGTGCTCGTGCCGCTGCCGCCGAGCAATGATCCAAGCTGGCAGAGGCCAGCGCTCGCCGTCACGAACGTTCGATCTCCGAGCTGTCGTCCGACACCGAGCCGTGCGCCGTTGAACAGCTGGGCTGCCGTAGTCTGGTTCGTGGAGCCTGCCTGACGACCGACTTCGATATCGACCTCGTCGAACAAACCGAAGCCGCGAAGCTGGTCGCCGAGGTACCCACCAAAGCCGCGCAGGAGGCTGGCTGCCGCGGTCTGACTGCTGACAGCGAAGCTTGGCCCGCCGGTAAGCAGATAACTGATCAAGTCCGTCTGGGAGATGTTGAGCAGACTGTCTGCACTCGATAGCGAAAGCTGCGGTCGTACGAGTGTGCCACCGATGTGGACCCGGATACGAAGATCCTGCTCGCTCGAGTTCGAGGTCGTCATCCGGTGCACGGTGTTCGTCGCGTTGATGTTCAAGAGCGCGTTGAAATCGGGGTCGCCGAGAAACTGCACCGTTCCCGTTTCGACGACGAACTTGGGTTGTGCGAGGCCCAGGTTGAGCCGGTATGTGCCGCGGTTCGTCGTCAGCGTTCCCTCGAGCGCGAGCTGATCGAGCGCGCCCTCACCCTTTGTACCTTGCGGATTGCGCACCGCAACCGACCCGCCGAGGTTGATGTTCGCTTCGGCCGATCGCAGCCACACCTCATTTCCCATCCGAATCTGGACGTCCTCCACCGACAGGTTTCGCACGAGTGCCGGAGGCGCCTTCGGCAGCAGCGTGCGGTTCGCCGTGAGTGTCGTGTCGATGATGTTATACAGGTCCGGGCTGTCCAGGCTGATGACCTGCTTGTCGATGAGATCGGGGATGAAGATCGTGCCGCGGTCGACCACCACGAGCCCGGTGAGCTTCGACCGGTCGTAGGATCCCGCCAGTCGGAGGTTCGACACGGAGATGTCGAGGTGCGCAACTCGCGGCTTGTCGATGATATGGAAGTTGCGGGCGTTTACCGTTAGGTCGAACCGGGGGTTGTCGCGATCGGCGACGCTCGCGAACCCGCTGAGCGACAGGTTTCCGACGCGCTCTTCCCGCGTGACCACGTTGAATCGCTGGATGTACAGGCTGTCACCCAGGAACTCGAGCGTGGCGTTGAGATCGGACAGCTTCACCCCACCGAGCGGGGCTAGACCGAGCGCACCATTCGAGATCGTTATGTTGCCGGAGAGCGCTGGGCGGGGCCACACGCCACCGATGTCCAGGTTCGCCACGAACGTGCCCGACGCGTTCACGACGGCGGGCGACACCGTTTCCAGAATCGCCAGATCCACGCTTTCCGAGCGGATCTTGCCGTGCAGCGAATCGGGAAGCATGCGCGTCGGCGTCGAAGCCAGCTGAAGATCGATGGGGATGGACGCGGTCGCGGACATCACGGACTTCCCTTCGCGGAACAACTCCGCGCGCGACTCCATCCGCTTCGACGCATAGGCCCCGCCGAAGGTCGCACGGTCGAGGCGCACTTCGCCGAACCTCGGCTGGTCGAGGTGCCCATCGATCGTTATGCGCGGGTCGCGACGCACTCCGCTCACATCGATCGACACGGTCGCGAGCCCGCCGAACGGCGCGTTCGCCTGAATGAGCTCTCCGATGTCTCCGAGCTCCACGCTATCGGCACGGAACGAGAGTGACACCGGTTCACTGACAGGTACGGAACCGGCAACCGTCAACAAGCCGGAGTGGATGTCCCGGAGTCGGATCGTGTCGAGAACGAACCCATCGGGGCGCGACACGATCGTCGTCGGCCGCTCGAGCGCGAGCCGATGATCGCGGACCGAGAGCACGACGCTGTCGAGGCGCACGGTGGTCGTGTCACCGAACATCGACCCGTCTCCGTGCACGAGCAGCGAAGGGCCGTTGACCGTGGTCGCTTCGACCCTGAATTGACCGTTGTGGACGTCGCTCGCGCGGAATGCGAGCGTGCCTTCCGAGATGCCCATACCCGCGACGACCGCCGAGTCAATGCGAGCGCTGAGGCCTCCACTGATCGCGCCCCTCACGTTGTTGTACTCGAACCCGCCAGCAACGGACTTGACCTGGTCACCGCGGATCCAGATATCGTGGGCGGCCAGGCTGTCGCCGCGAACGACCAAAGAATCGAGGTTGCCGTGCACCGACCCGCCGATATTCACGGTCCCGTCGATCGAGTCGCTCGGTGCGATGCCGCCGTCCGTGGCCGGCGCTGGCGCCGGGGCGGCCCCGAGGTAGCGACGCAGTCCTCCCAGAGAATCGATCCTGACCGTGTATCGGAGCGAGTCCGTCACCGCGCCCGTCAGGCCGAACGCGCCATGAGCGCTGACGATGCCGGCCAGAGTTTCGGCGTGAAGCGTGTCGACACGCATGCGCCCGTTGTTGAACCCGATGCGCGCCGTTGCCTGATACACGCGCATGCTGTCGACGAGCGACCGGTCGAGCGTTGCCGACACGACACCGGTGAGGCTCGTTAGGGCGGAATCGAGAGACGCCGAGTCAGCCTTCACGTCGAGCTCCACTCGGCCGGTAAGCGACGTGATGGGAAGCGTGTCGTTCGCGAGCAGCGTTCGCGCGTCGAGGTCCGAGAACGTCAGCGTTCCCTTGGCCCCGTAGCTCTTGGGGAACGCGTCGATCTGACCGTCGTAGCTGAACGTCCCGCCCGGCCCCGTCAACTCCGTCGTGACCTCGAGGTCGTCGATCGTCCCCTGGATCCGTAGCGGCCCCTTGTACGGTCCGCGGAGCGGCAGCGACGGGTAAGACAGCGCGAGCGTGGTGAACGAGATCGGCTCGGTGTTCAGCGCGAGATCGTAGCTCACGAACTTCTCGCCGATCGTGACTCGGCCGCTTCCCGTCGCCCGTGAGGGCTCCGCGGGGCCGTCGCGATGCGTGAGGTCGGCGTTCCTGAACCGGACGTCGAACCACAGCGAGTCGAGGGTCGCGGTGCCCGAGACCATCCCGGTCACGCGCGGGAAGTTCTTGTTGAGATAGACGAGCGTCCGTAGGTCGAGCTGCGCCACGTTTACGTCGAACCCGCGAAACCGCGTGAATGCCGGGAAGAGAATATCGAGATCGCCGCGCGCGGTCGCGCGGGTCACTGCACCAGGAACGTTCGCGTCGGCGAATGTCACGCGCGCGTCGTCGACGTGGAAGCGGTTGATCGGCCCGCCGCGCGCTCGAACAGTTCCGGTGAGGTCGCCCTGCCAGTCGTACGGGAACGGCTTGCCGTTGAGCGCCCGGATCAGATCGAAGTTCAGCGGGGCGGCTTCCATCGCGAGGTCCTTCACGATCAGGACCGGACCCCCGACGCCGAACGTCATGTTCCCCTTGAGGCGCGATCGCGTCGTCCGCACATCCATGTCCGACAGGGCGTAGTCGATGATCGCAAGATTCTTCTCGTTGCGAATGGTGAGCACCATCGACCCGCCGCCCGTCGACGGCAGCGTCGGATACACCCAGTTGACGTCGGCGAGCGAGACCGAGTCGCCGACGATGCGAAGGTCGTAGCGCGTCGGCAGATCGCTTCCCCACCAGACCTTCCCCCCGCCCCTGCCCGTCGATCCCGGCAGATCGAAGTGCTCGATCTCGGCCCACAACGAGTCCGCAGTCTGCCGCACGCCACCGCGGACGTTCCGGAACTGGAACGGCGGGTCCGTCTCGTCGGCATTGAGCTTCGTGATCTGGAACAGACGCCCCACGCTATCGGGGTCGGCCAGCCGCGTGTACCCTGACACGACCTGGACGTTTTTCCAGCGCCACGTCTTCTCGAACCCGCTGCCGGCGCGGCGGATTTCCTTGTCCGGTCGCGTTAGGTTCCGCGCGATCGCGCTGTCGCGCCTCGCGCCATGGAGCGAGTCATCCGGATGCCATGGCATCGAGAGGATGAAGCTCGCGCCGTGAAGGACCACGGAATCCGCGACGATGTAGTCACCCCAACCACGCTCCGCGCCCGGCACGCGCTTCTTGTTCTGACCGGGCGGGAAGACCCGCTTGTAGTTCCACGTCCCCGTCGAGTCCTTCCGCAGATGCACGACGAGCCCGTCGATGTCGAGAAGGCTGAGCAGCGTGCGCTTGTCGACAAGATCGCGCGGGTCCCACCGCACGGTGATCCGGCGCAGCGCCACGAACAGCGAGTCGTCCGGACTGCGAATCTCGGCCGAGTCGATCGTCGCGCCACCGAACGAGAGTCCGCTGATCCGCCCGACGTAGAGTTTCCCCTTCACCTTCGGCGCGACGAGCTCGGCGACGTAGTCCCGGACGAGGTTCCGCCCGAACTGTGTCTTGAGCACGCCGGCGACGACGATCGCGATGAGCAGCCCGAGGCCGAGCAGCGTCATGGCGCTGGAGAGGACGACGAGTCGGCGGCGTGTCACGTGCGTACGTCCGTCAGAACGCCTGGCCGATCGAGGCCTGGAAGCTCAGCCGCTTCAGGAAGCTCGACGGTTTTGGCGGCTGGTACGACGTCAGGCACTCCTTCGTCGGAGCCTGCTGCGCTGGCTTGTCGTTAGGTCCATAGGTCTCCCGCCACCCGGTCACCGGCAGTCCGTTCCCGGGACTCACGCAATACAGCGGCGCTTCGCCCGCCTGCTCGGGGGCATCGAAATACGCGGCCCCGGCCTGACGCTGGTACGGGTTGAATCCCACATCGAGGCGGATTGGGCCGACCGGCGACGCGAGGCGAATGCCGACGCCGGGAGTGATGCGCACGCTGCTGAAGGACTCTTCAATGCCGGCACCGCCGCGAGTCCACACCTGACCCGCGTCCGCAAAGAACGCGAACTGCAGCTTATCGGACACGTAGGGGCTGGGCATGCGGAGCTCTAGGTTCGCCACCAGGACACTGTTACCGCCAACCGGAAGTGTACGGGATTTCCCCCTGGGATCCGATGAGAAGTACACGGTGTCGGGTGCGGCATCAGTCGGTTTCTCGCACGGGCCGGTTGGCGCCGTACAGACGTCATACTCGTTTGGTAAATACACTATCGGGCCCAGCTCGTTCTGCTTGAACCCTCGCACCGTGTTCGCGCCACCGGCGTAGAGCCGCTCCTGCTGCGGAATGAATACCGTCGTATCTGTGCCCAGCGTCACCTGTCGTCCAAATACCAACCCCCCGCGCAAGCGAGCCACGAGCACCGAGTTTCTGGGCAGCGCCCAATACCAGCTGGCATCGCCCAGGATCTTGTTGAACTGAAGATCGGGGTCCGACCCGATGAGCTGATTCGCAGTCCGCAGCTCGAGAGACATCGTCGAACCGGCGGTCGGGTAGAACGGGTTGTTTCGGCGGTCGCGCCCGAACGTGCCGCTCACCGTTGCCAACCTTTGCGAACGCTTCAGGAAGTTCTGCTCGTTCACGTCGCAGATGCCGATGACGCCACAGAAGATCGCCGGTTCGGCGTTCGTGCGTCCGTACTCGAGCTGGTACGCGTACGTCGCGCCGATCCGGCGAGGCAGCTGCTGGTTCAGCGACAGGACGCCACCGACAGGTGTGTACCGCTGGTATACCTTGTACTCCGACCGAAGCTCGCTGTAGACCGTGAGGCTCGGGAGCATCCGAAGACCGAACAGCGACGTCTGATGCAGCGTTGCGCCGACGTAGTAGTTGAGCGTGTCGCTGTAGACATCCTCTCGTGCTTTCGAGCAGATGTCCCCGAGCATGCCGGTCGCCTCCGTCGGATACCCCACGCCGATCTTCGACGCCCGCGCACTGATATCGAGACGCCGCAGTCCGCCCAGAAACCCGGCGTCCGAGTAGTCGACCTGTGTTCGGAAGCAATCGAGCGTCGCCCAGCCGACAGACGGCCGCAGCGATCGCATGAACGTCTCCGCAAGCGCCACGTCCACGTCGATCGTCGAATCGCCGGAGGGCGCGAGACTCGCCGTGTCCGGGCGCACTTCTACGTGACGGTACGCGTCCGAGAGGTACAACGCCCGCTTCGCGTTCTCGAGCTGACGCTCGCGATAGAGGTCACCCGGCTCGAACCCGAGCGCCTTTTGAACCTGCGACTTCGAGATCTGCTCTTTCGCGCCTTCGCGCGGAGTGACAGTGATGTTGACGGCGCCTATGTACGCACGCGGCCCCGTCGCCACGTCGAGCTTCACCGAGGCCACGCGCGCCGCGGAGTCGGACTCGTAGCTGCGAAAGAGGTCGGCCGCTGGGTATCCGTTGTTCCTCAACCGCCGCAGGATCGTGTCTCGCGACGCCTCCATGGCGATCTTGTCGAACCGCTCACCGACCTTGATGGGCAGGTCTCGGATGATTCGGTCCCGCCGCGGCACCGAGTCGAGCCCCGTGATCGTGAGATCCTTGATGATGATGGGATCGCCTTCCTGAATGCCGAAGACGACGCGTACGGCATGCTTTCGAACGGTGTCGACACGCGCGCCGACCTTCGTCCCCGTGAATCCGTGCTGGTTGTAGAAATACAGGAGGCGGATCGGGTCTCGCTTGACCTCGAGCGTGTCGAGGCAGCGTCGCGTACCGATCCTGATCACGCGGCGAAACCACGACGATGGTGTCGTCACGAGACCGATGGCGAGCTGCGGGTCCGTGAAGGCCTTGTTGCCGACGAACTCCACGCCCACGACTTCCATGTCGCCTCGGTCGCAGGCGATGTCCTGCGCCGACACGGTGGTCGGAGCGGCCAGCGACAGAGCAGCGACGACGAAGCCGAGTGCGAGCAGCGCTCGGCGATGACCCATCAGTCGGACGCCCCGCTCGTCAGGCGCTTCGCGGGCGCAGCAGCTGGCAGCTTGCCCGGATCGAGCGGTGTCCGCTGGAGCAGCAGATACGCGACGTAGAACGCGAGCGCGCCGACCCCCACGCCCACCCCTAACGCCGGCAGCAGCTCGCGCGTGTCGAGCGCGCGACGATAGACGTATTCGCTTCTCTTGCGTGGCGCTTCGCGTTTGAGCATTTGGCGCGTTGACGTGTTCAGTGAGCCACCGACTTACACCGACTCGATCAGAATGCTCCCCGCACCTTGCTGCTTGGCACGGCGCTTCGTGTCGGCGGCCTGCATCCCGAAATGCGCCAGGCTGACCCAGTTCTGCGGACACACGAACATGACGGCGGCCGACACCCGCGCGAGCGGGAAGCGCTTGATGTGTCCATCACGGTCGACACCGGTAAAGTGTCCGCTCACCGCCGCCTCGTCGCCCACGGCTCTCGCGATCACATCCCGAAACCGTCTCGCGCATTCGTGAACCACTGCTTCCGCATGCGGCTGCGTGGTGACCACGATAAAATCGTCACCCCCGATGTGGCCGACGAAATCGCCGCCCCCTTCACCAACCACGGCGTATGCCGAGTCGCGAATGGCGGCGCCGAGACCCCGAATGACGATGTCGGCGGTCGCGAAGCCGAACGTGTCCGCGAACGCCTTGAAGTTGTCGAGATCGAGGTAGCACACGGCAAACGGGTCGCCCTTCGCAACCCGCTGCGCGATTTCCTTCTCGATCGCGTGCCCGCCAGGTAGTCCGCTGGTGGGATTGCGATCGCCTTCACGCTCAACGATCCGAAGGAGCGCAGACACTCGCGCCCGCAGCTCCCGCGGATCGAACGGCTTCGCCAGATAGTCATCGGCACCGGCCGCGAAGCCCTCGATCTTGCTCTCGACCTCGGACTGCGCCGTGAGCATGAGCACCGGGATTCGCGCCGTGAACGGATTCCGCTTCACGTTGCGACAGACCTCGAAGCCCGACATGCCTGGCATGCTGTGGTCGAGAATGACGAGGTCCGGCTCACGCTCCCGAATGGACGCGAGCGCGGCGAGCCCATCTTCAGCCAGGCAGACCTCGTGACCCGACGACCGAAAGAGGTCACGCAACATCAGCCGCATGTCCTCGTTGTCATCGGCGAACAGCAGGTAACTCACGATTTCACAGCAGCCTAGCGTAGATTGACGGAACGAGCCGGGGTCCGGTAACTTCTCGTGTTTCACCTGCCATTGTCAATGCGCATTCGTGTACTGTCGTTCGCTGTCGCGACTTACGCCGCTGCCGCCTGTCGCGGCGGAGAATCGGCCCCACAGCGTAACTCGCTGGTCGATTCACGCGATACCTATGATCCGCGCTCGCTCGACCCTGCCCTCTCGACAGACGTCCCGACCGGCCGCGCGGTCTCATACGTGTTCGACGGCCTCACCCGATTCACGCCGGATGCACGCGTCGAACCGGCACTGGCTGAACGCTGGACAGTTTCGCCAGACGGGCTCACGTATACGTTCCATCTTCGTCGCGGCGTCGCGTTCCATGACGGGACAGCGTTCACCGCAAAGCAGGTGGTGCACAGCTTCGAGCGCGCCCTGAATCCCGCCACGAAGGGCGGCCGCGCCGAACCACTCGTTCCCATCAAGGGCGCGGGCGAGTTCGCCGCGGGAAAGGCCAAATCCGTTTCCGGACTGGCGGCGCCGAACGACACGACCGTCGTCATTACACTCGCCGAGCCGCTGGCCGCGTTCCCGAAGCTGCTCGCGATGCCGGTCGCGTCGATCGTTCCTGATACGACGCCAGCCGATTTCGGGCAGCATCCGGTCGGCACCGGGCCGTGGAAGTTCGTGGAGTGGAAGCACGACGACTACCTGAAGTTCGCGCGCAACGACAAATACTGGGGCGGCGCTCCTGCGACAGACACACTCACGGCGCGCATCATCCCCGAGCCAAGCACCGCCGTCGCCGAGTTCGAGGCGGGCAACGTCGACATCCTCGTCATCCCGCAAGGCGAAACGCAGGCGTGGGAGCAGACCGACGAGAAGCAGGCGATGCTGCAGAGCGCGCCGGCCCTCATTCTGTATTACGTGGCGATCAACACCACGCGAGGACCACTGACCGACGTCCGCGTGCGCCAGGCCATCAACTACGCCGTCGACACACGGACCATTCTCGAGCAGTCGATGGGTGGACGCGGCTATCTCGCTCCCGGCGTCGTGCCCCCCATCCTCGCCGGCGCGGACACGTCACGGGCTCGTTATGCATACAGCGTCGCCAAGGCAAAGGAGCTGCTCGCGGCGGCCGGCCATCCGACCGGCATCGACATCGAGCTCTGGCACTCCCAGGACGCGGTGATCGCTCGGCTGGCCCAGACGGTTCAGGGATACCTGAATGCCGCGGGCATACGCACGAAGCTCGTACAGCGTGACGCGGCCTCCGCCCGTGAGGCGTCGCGCAAGGGCGAGACCGACATGACGCTCAAGACGTGGTACGCGGACTATCCCGACGCCGACAGCTTCCTGTACCCTCTGCTGTACTCTGGCAGCAAAGGGCCCGGCGGCAACGTTTCGTTCTACGCCAACCCGGCATTCGACAAGCTCGTCCTGGCGGCGCGGCGCGAACAGGACGACACGAGACGCGCCTCGCTCTACCGCTCCGCCGACTCGCTCGCCTACGCGGACGCCGCGATGGTCCCGCTCTTCTTCTACAACGATCTCTATGCGGTGCAGCCGTGGATCAGGAACTTCAAGGTACCGACGATCTTCAACGGTCAGCGCTGGACCGACGTGAAGATCGCCGGACCCGAGCAGCGCCCGTAGTCGACGAACCCGACGCGGCATCGAGCTGCCGTCAGCCAGCGTCAGCGAGCCGCCAGCACGAGCACCCGCACCGAGCCGTTCCTTGCCTAGTTTCCTCCTCCGCCGAGTTCTGCTGGCCATCCCGACGCTCGCGGGGGTGCTCGTCGTCGTTTTCCTGCTCCTCTACATCGCGCCTGGCGACCCGGTGCAGGAGATGGTCGGGGAGCGTGCCGACGCCGAAACGATTGCGCGCCTGCGTCGCGAGCTTCGGCTCGATGATCCGGTCCCGGTGCAGTTCGCGCACTACGTCGGGGGCGTCCTCACCGGAGATCTCGGCACCTCGTACATCACGGGACGCCCGATTCTCCGGGACGTCGCCGAGCGGTTTCCGAAGACACTGCTCCTCGCGGCGACCGCCATGGTGCTCGCGGCCATCCTCGGCATCTCGATCGGTGTGATCACGGCGCGCTGGCCGGGCGGCGTGCTCGACCGCGTCACGTTAGGCGCCGCCTACCTCGGCATCTCGTTTCCGGTGTACTGGGTCGGTCTCCTGCTCATCCTGCTGTTCGCGGTCACGCTCCGCTGGCTCCCGCCGTCGGGGTACGGTCGCGCCCAGTACCTCGTGCTGCCCGCGCTGGCGCTGGGCTCGAGATCGATCGCCTTTCTCGCGCGAGTGACGCGGTCGTCGATGCTCGAGGTGCTCGGCAGCGATTTCGTTCGCACCGCGCGGGCCAAGGGGCTCGTCGAGCGGACCGTTGTCGTTCGCCACGCGCTGCGCAACGCGCTGATCCCGGTGATCACGGTGCTCGGGCTCGACTTCGGGTACTACCTGACGGGAAGCATTCTCACGGAAACGATCTTCAGCTGGCCGGGCCTCGGACGCTACGTCGTGAATGCCATCTCGCGTCGCGACCTTCCCGCGATCCAGGGCTCGGTGCTATTCCTCAGCGTGGTCTTCGTCGCCGTCAATCTCCTCACGGACCTCGCGTACGCGAAGGCGGATCCCCGGGTATCCTATGAGTGATGTCGACCCATTGGCGGGATCGGCGCTGCCGATGATGATGGAGGAGTACGAGCAGCTCGCCGCACGTACGCTGAACCCGTCGTTGACACGCGACCAGCGGCTGCTGGACGCCGTGGCTGGCCTTGCGGAGGAAGCCGGGGAAGTGCTCGGGCTCGTCCGCAAGCACCTGTTCATGGGTCACCCGATCGACGTCGCGCGCGTGACGATCGAGCTGGGGGACGCCCTGTGGTGCCTAACGACCGCGGCCGGTGCGCTGGGGGTGCCGCTCGAGCAGGTCGCGGCGGCGAACATTGCGAAGCTGCGAAAGCGCTACCCCGACGGCTACTCGGACGCCAGGAGCGTGGAGCGGGACGCTTAAATCCTGGATCGCCGTCGTCCCGACACGGTTGTCATTCCGAGTGGAGCGCCGCAGGCGGGAGCCATTGTCATTCCGAGCGCAGCGCCGCAGGCGCGGAGGCGAGGAATGACCCTACTGTTTCGTCAGGGTCAGCTCCACCCGCACGCCGCTGAACGTCTCGTCGCCAACGAGCGTGTTGCCAACCGGCTTGAACGAAATGTCCTCCACGAACGTATCGGTCGGCACGTCTTCGATCTCGACCTGACCATTCTGGATCTTCCAGCTGCCGGCAAAATCCTCATCGACCGCCTGGCTCGGGACCGTCACGTGACCGGTGAGCGTGCCATCGGCCGCGAACGTGGTCGTGACAGACCCACCGTCCTGCAGCACGTCCTCGCTGCCTAACGGGCTCGTGACCACGAATCGCGTCGCGTCGTACGTGCCCGCGACCGAGGCGGTCGTCGGGGCTGTCGGAGCGGTGTCGTCGTTGGAGCAAGCGGCGCCCAACAGGAGCGCAGCTGTAAGGGCAAGGGTGCCAATTTGCCTGACGCGTGGCATGGTCGCGAACCTCCTTCCTCCCGTTACGGCTCTGCCCGCGAAGTCGCGGGCGTGAAGGACCTCGCTATGCGAGAACCGTGCGCACGAGAGACTAAGTAGGTGGACAAAAGTTTTGCTACAAATGGGGCTCGTTTTCCCTCTGGGAGCGGCAGTTGAATGTGACAGAACTTTTGTCCACCTACTTAGTGAGTGGTGCTGGCCACGTTGGCCCGCCCGCAACACCGCCATCGAACCGCGCTCAGATCACCTCAGTGCAGTAGGGCGGATCGAGATGCACCAGCCAACACGGGAATCCAGCAGTCGATCGCAACGTGAACGGCTGCTCGATCCAGTACGGGGCGGCATACGGCCGTGGATCCAACCGAACGCGAATGGTGCCAGCCCAGCCACCGTTGATCAAGTCCGGCTGCACTCGGGCGGAGATGTACTTGTTGAGCGCGAGGCGGACCTCATTGCCTGCCACCACGCCGTCGAATGAGGCGTCGATGTCCACGAACCAGCCGATCGCACCGCCCTCCGGCGTGATCACAAAGCACTGGATCCCCATCTCCGGACGGCTCGTCCCAATGACACGAACACCCTGCCGCTTCAAGATCAGGGAATTCCACTCCAGGTTCTCCTCGATTGCGTACGACTCGCAGCGTACCAGGTTCTCGAAGGTGTCCATGTCTGGTACGGCGCCGGGCAGCCAGTCGAAAACCGAGAACGCGCTGGTTATCCAGCCACCCGAGATGTCGAGTTGATTCCGTTGCGCGGCGAGCGAGGATGCTACGGCGGGTGGTGCGAGCGGGTCGGCGGCCGAGCAGGCCAGCGTTCCGCCAAGCGTTAGGGCGACGACTGCAACGGCCGAACTCCGCACGGTGAGCTCCGGTTGGTCGCGAGCCCACGATAACATTGAACGACGGAAACACAAGGCCGACCTTCAGGCCTACATCCCGGATCGCCCGCCACCGCGCCCGCGCACGACCTAACGTGAACCGTGAAACGCAGGGGGTATCGGGTCGAGCCCTGACCCACGGAGTGCCGCCGCCTCAGTCGTCCTTCTGCCCGAATATCTCCATGTTCGAGCTGTGCCCCGGGTTCACCTTCTTGTCCGGGTAGATCCAGTGCACCGCCTGGTTCACCGCGATCGCTGCCTCGCCAAATCCAGTGGCGATCAGCTTGAGCTTCCCGGGATACGTCGTGATG
>DASUGD010000215.1:0-2871 GCA_036274195.1 Gemmatimonadaceae bacterium
CGTTGCCACCGCTCGCGGGCGCACCGGCCAGCGCGGTCATGGAGCCTCCCGACGCCGGCGCGCTGCCGCCCGACCCGGCGCTGACGCCGCCACCCTGACCACCCGAGCCGGCGCTCGAGCCGCCACTGCCACTCGCACCACCAGAGCTCAATCCGCCGCTATTCATGCTGCCTCCGCTGCCTCCGCCTATCTGACCACTCGAACCGCTGGACGCCGAAGCGCCGCTCGTCCCGCCTGCGCCGGAAGTCGCGCCTCCGCCTAGACCGCCACGTCCCGCGTCATTCCCACCAGCTCCCGCGGAAGCTTGACCTGCGCTCCCTCCCATTCCAGACGCTCCCCCGCGCCCGGCCGAGCCCGCCGCACCGGCGCCGCCACCCGTTCCCGCCGTTCCGTCTCCGAAATCCGCGTCGAAGGCCACGCCGTCGATCGGCACCACGATGACCTTGCTGCCGTGATTGGAGCCGGCCGGGATCTGGTTGTCCTTGTCGACGTCGGCCACCGCCCAGGTGACGTGCGTCGGGTGCCCGTCCTCCAAGAGCACACCGGGCCGCTCCATCTTGTACCACTGCGAACACGTCGTGCTGTCCGCGTAGCAAAAGAGGTCTTGGTACTGCCGCGGCGTGAACGCGAGGCCGTTGTCCGTCCAATCGTGGATGCCGTCGGTGGAGTAAAGGTGGTAACCGACGCGATCGCCCGAGCCCGAGTAGAGGACGTGATAGACGCCTCCGCTCAGCCAAATGTGCGGATCCTCTTCCCAGGCAAAGGTCGGATTGGAAACGCCGGGGATCGAGGTGCGCTTCGGGTAAATGCTGTCGATACTGGGCCGATTGGCCGTCGGATAGGCCCAGGTGGGCTTCTGCAATTTGTAGGGACCACAGAGCGTATCTGCGATGCCGATCAGCCCGTGACGTTGCACGATCTCGTACTTGCCGTCGTGGCGCGCGACCAGGCTGACGTTGGACGCGAAGTTCGCATCGCTGCCGTAGTTGACGCCGTTGCCGTCGATCGACGCTTGACACCCCGTCCACGGACCGTCGAGCGAGCTCGATTTGTAGATCGTGAAGGGCACGGTTTCGCTCACGACGACCGCGTAGGTGCCGTCGGGTAGCTCGAGTGCCGAGACGTTGTGCCCCTTGTGCGACCCGTTGTTGGTGTAGACGAATCCCTGACGCTCGTACGGGCCGAGCGGACCCATTTGACTGATGGCATGGTAGGCGTCGGAGCCCGTCCAGCCGGGATTGAACCCAGCCGAGCCCGCCCAGGTGCTCATGAATAGGTGATATTTCCCGTCTTTCGCGCGGATGATCTCCCCGTCCCAGTAGTAGTAGTCGGGCGAAACTCCCGCGCCTTTGGCGCTCTCGATCCCGTTGCACAAGTCGCGCGGCAACACGCCCGCGACGCCCCACGTGGCCGAGCTCAGCGGCGCGCAGGTCACCGGAGTGGGCTTCAGGTACTCCATGAACGGCTTCGCCTGCGCCGCCGAGGGAAAGGCGACGGCAGCAGCGGCAAGCAGGCCGAGGGCGGCGGCGCGCGAAAGTTCCTGGGCCGGCGCGATGCGCTTTCCAGCTCGAGCGAAAGTCATCCAGCGAGCAGTGGCGCACCACGCCCGGAACCGTGCCGCTCTCCCGAACGCGAGGGGATATTTCGCCCACAGTCGCGAATGCCCGCCGCGTCGGAAGGCGGCGGGTTACCGAACGACGACTACCGCGGCGGCGGGCCGTAGAGCGTCTGACGCTTCTGGATGTAGCCGAAGTTGGTGGTTGTTCTCATTTCCTGCACGACGGTGCCGTCCGGCTTGATCTCCTGGATGACGCCTTTGCCGCCGAACGCGACCACCAGGTTGCCGTTCCAAAGGCGTTGCACGTCGCCCATGACGTCGGTCTGGTAGGTGTTGCCCATCGCCTTGTACGACCAGATCTCCTTGGCCGTTTTCGCCGTGACGTCGAGCTTCATTTCGGTCACGCGCGAGCCGTCCCCCGCGCCAATGGCGACCGACGTCGTCGATCCGGCGACGCTCCGCGAGTTGTTGTTGAAGATCAGGAGGTCATCGACCCCGATGACGTGGATGCCGTGCTGGCTACCGAGCCACACGTCCCCCGTGAACGACGTCGTCGAGCCATTCAGCACCCAGACGGTCGAGCCATCCGTGCGCCTGACCTTCGCGATCGCACAGTGGATGTGATCGGAGAAGATGAGGGTGTCGTCTTCGGGAGAGTACTGGATGTCGTTGACGTGGCACTGGCCGGTGGTGCCGAGCGCTGTTTGCGAGTTGACGATGGTGCGGACGGTGCCGTCGGGCGCGCGTTCCTTGATGTCGCTGCAACCCTCCCTGCTGCCGTCGTCGGCATAGAACGCGACGGTCTCGTCGGGCAGGACCGTCAGCTGATGCGAGAGCCGCGTCATTTGGCTGGTGAGATCCTCGTCGACCGCGCCGTCCATCGTGATGCGGTGGACCTTCGCATCCCCGAGATCGGGCGGATGGTTGTTGATCCAGATGTGCGTCCCCGCGTAGTCCATCACCGCCCCGGTGACGTAATCCTCGATGTTGTACCACCAGACGATGTCGCCGTCGGCGTCCACGATGTACGCCGGACCGCTCCCGCTCGAGTTCGCGACGTACTGTCCCGTGATCAAGAAGCCGCCGGCGAGCGCGCCTGCGTCGTTGGTGGTTACCTTCGGCGCGACGAGCCCGTTCGCGAGCGGACCGCTCATGATGCTGTAGTCGGGGCTCGTGCAGTCGCCGCTCGGACCGGTGGCCGTGATTCGGTAGTGGTAGAGCTGTGAGGACTTCATGCCGAGCAGCAGCGTGCGGTAGTCCGGCTGCTTCAGATCGACCGGCGCCGTCATCCCGTACGAGGTGGTCAGGCCGAA
>DASUGD010000216.1:0-14011 GCA_036274195.1 Gemmatimonadaceae bacterium
TGACCAGAAGGAGTTTGCGTTTCGTGCGGTGGCCAACGGCCCGCTGTACTACATCCACGTGTACGACGAGAAGCTCGGGACGAAAAAGCAACGCCTCATGTTCGAGAAGCCCATGCCGCTCGAGGTGATGACGTCATCCGAGGTCGGTGCCGGCAATCGCCCCATGACCGGCGACTACGACCTGATGGCCGTGTGCCCCAGGTGGGGGGACTACGGCAGCACGACGCTCAAGCCAATTTCCAAGCCAGGACTCGACTTCACCGGCAAGGGACTGCAGAAGGGGCTCACCTTCGGACCCGGTACCAACATGGACAAGGTGCTCGACATGCGCACCAACACCGGTGCCAAACCGAAGGGCGGCGCCTTGAACAAGACGTTTCAGAATCTCACCAAGAAAGACGGTGGCAAACTCGATGAACACGGGGACATGGGCAATCTGACGCCGCGGATCCTGCGGTGCATCAACATGCTCAACGTGCAGATGGGGGCGACGGGAGCGAAGAGCGCACTGCGACGCGTGCATCACAACGCCGAATCGCACCGCAATCACATCTTCGGCGCGCTGACGGCATCGCAGATGGATGGCGGCGACGGGTTCCCGCTCACGGTGTTCCAGCCGAAGGCGCTGCTCGCGCCTGGCTCGCCGGTACGCATGTACGAGGATGTGTGCACGCTCGAGACGATGCCGGAGTTCAGGCAGTACGCGACGCTGCTCAACGAGGCCGGCTACTACGTGCCGAAGAACTGGACGTGGGGGATGTCGATCCGCGACCGGTACAGGTAGGCCGACGCGATGCCGAGATTCCTCTGAATTCACTCGGCGCGCAGCGCCGTGATCGGATTGACGCGAGTCGCCCTGCGCGCCGGAAGCCACGCGGCCAACAGCCCGATGCCGCCTAACAACGCGGCCGCGCCAGCGAGGATCGCGGGATCGGTCGGGTTCGTGTCCACCAGAATTGCCTGCATCGATCGCCCGAGCGCAAACGCGCCGATGACACCGATGACCACTCCGAGTGCGGTCAGCCGCGCGGCGCCACCCAGGACCAACCGCACGATCATGCCAGCCGTTGCGCCGATGGCGACCCGCACGCCGATCTCCTGGGTGCGGCGCGCCACGGCGTACGCCATCACACCGTACGTGCCCACCGCGGCCATGACCAGCGCGATGAACGCCGAAGCGAGCAGCACCTGCGCCGTACCAGCCTGAGGTGACGTGACCACGTCCACGACGCGCCGCATGCTGAGCACCTCGCCCGCGGCGAGCCGCGCATCCTGTCGCGCGATGACTTGTTGCATCGTGGCCGCCAGAGCAGTCGGCTCGCCCGACGACACGCGCAGGACCACCGACGCGGTGCGCGTCGGCCACTGCGCGATCGGTGCATAGACCACCGACGTCGGGGAGTCTGACACGAGCGGATTCGCGCGCGTGTCGCGCACGACGCCTACCACGGTTACGACGCGGTCGCTCACGACGAGGCGCTGGCCGACGGGATCACCCTGAAGCAGAAGACGCGCAGCGGTCTCGCTCAACATGACGACGAGCGGACTCCCGATTCGGTCGGCATCCGTGAACGACCGACCGCGAAGTCGCGGTACGCCGAGCGTGTTGAGGTATCCGGATGACACGCGACGGAAGCCGGCGGATCGCGCGTCCTCGACACGAGCCGGCCGCTGTCCCTCGGGATAGACACGAGCGCGATCCTCGTTGAACGACATCGGCAGCACGGTCGTAAGCTCCGCCGCGGCTACGCCCGGCTGGTCGGCCAGGGACTCGCGCAGTCGATCCCAGAATCGCGTCGTTGCGCTGTCGTCCGGGTAGCCGGCGTCGGGCAACGTAACCGTCCCGGTGAGCACGTCAGCCGTGCGGAAGCCGGGGTCACTGCGCGAGACGCGCCCGAACGTCGCCGCCATGAGTGCCGCACCGAACACGAGCATCAGCGCCAGGGCGATCTCTCCGACAACGAGGCCGCTGCGCAGCACGCGCAGCCGCGAGCGGCGCATCTCGAAGCGGCCGGTCTCCTTGAGCGCCGAGCTCACGTCCACCGTCGAGCCGATGAGTGCCGGAACGAGTCCGAACACCATCCCGGCGAGCGTCGACGCCACGGTCGCGACGATCAGCGCATGATAATCGAGGACGATCGCGCCGAATCCGGGGATGTACTGCTGCACCTCGATCGGCACGGTGGCCGCCGTGCCTTTGATGCCCCACCACGCGAGGGCGACGCCGAGCACGCCGCCGGCGATGGCGAGCAGCACGCTTTCCGTGAGAAGCTGCGCGACGAGCCGGCCGCGCGTGGCGCCTAACGCGACACGCAGGCCCATCTCGCGCCGCCGCGCCGTCGCGCGCACGAGCAGCAGGTTCGCCACGTTGGCGCACGCGATCAGTAGCAGGAACCCGACGGCGGCCAGCATTACGAGCATGAACGGGCGCGGCCCGTCGCCGAAGAACGCCTCGGCGTCCTGGGTCCGGAGGATCCAGCCCTTGTGCGTGTCCGGGTAGTCCGTCGCGATGCGGTTACCGAGCACGGTCACGGCCGCTGCGGCACGTTCGCGAGAGACGCCCGGGCCAAGCCGGGCCAGGACGAACAGTGACCGGGCCGTGCGGTCGGCGGCGTCGCGAGGCGATAGCGCGAGCGGCGCCCACAGCTGCGTTCCGGCGGGGAAGACGAAATCCTGAGGCATGACGCCGATGACCTGATACCCTTCGCCGTCGATCCGAACCGTCCTGTCGATCACAGCGGGGTCTCCACCGAAGCGGCGCTGCCAAAGCCCGTATGAGAGGACGACGACGCGCCGCTCGTCGCGCACGTCGTCAGCCGTGAACGTGCGGCCGAGCGCGGGGGTGCGTCCGGTCATCCTGAAGAAGTCGGAGCTGACCTGCCCGCCGCCGACGCGCTCGGGGATGTCCATGCCGGCGATGTTGGCGGACCAGAACCGAAGCGCCCCTACCGCGGAGAACTCGGAAAGCGGCCGGAGATCGCCGAACGTGCCCGCCGTCATCTGGAAGCCGGACAGGTCAGAGGCCCGAGTCTCCGAGACGAGAACGAGCCTGCCGGCGTCGCGGAGTTGCGGTAGCGGCCGGAAGGTGAAGGCGTTCGCGGTGCTGTACACGGTGGTTACAGCGCCGATACCAAGGCCGATGCAGGCGATGGCGAGTATCGAAACGAGTGGCGCGCCACGCAACGAGCGCAGCGCGAACCGTACATCACGTCCTATGGCTGGCATATCACTGGCCGATGTTCGTTGTGCCCCTACGCTTCACGCTCGGCGAGGTTTCGCGACCCTTGCAGCTAGCGGGCGACAATGCGAGTCTAGCGGCGCTCGTCTCCCCAACCTGCCCCCACCATGAAGACAGCGCCTGTCATCGCGGGCTTCCTGCTCGCCTTCGCCTCCACCAGCGCGCATCCGCAGCTCCAGTCGCGCCCGGTCCCGGTCGGCGCGGTCGAGTCGTTCACGTTCCAGTCACCATCGATGGGCGTCCGCTTTTCCCTCAACGTCGGCTTGCCGCAGGGCTACAAGGCGGGAGACGGGAAGAAGTACCCGGCGCTGATCGTCACGGACGGGGATTTCGTGTTCGGTAACGTCTACGCGTCCGCGTCGACGCTCGCGGGCGCGATCACGCCGCTGTTCATCATCAGCGTCGGCACCTCGCTCGACGAGGGCGAAGCCGAACACACGAGGCGGCGCATCTACGAGTTCTCGCCACCGGGCTGGGATCGGCAGGACAAGTTCGGCCAGGCTGTCGAGGCCTACTGCAAGCAGTTCAAGTCCCCGGAGGGACGATGCACCGGCGGAGCGGGCAAGTTTCTCTCGGCGATCGCGACCGAGATGATTCCGGCGCTGGCCGCCAGGTTCCCGATCGACACCACGCAGCTCGGCCTCTTCGGCCTCTCGGCTGGAGGGTTCTTCACGTCGTGGGCGATCTTCCAGCCGAACACGCCGTTCACGAAGTACATCATCTCGAGTCCCGCAATGGCGTACGGTCGCGGCGAGATCCTCCGACAGGAGGCTGAATACGCGAAGACCCACAAGGACCTCGCGGTCGGCGTGTATCTCGCGTCAGGCGTCCTCGAGGCAGCGGACCCGATGCTCGAGGGGACCGGCGAGATCGTGAGCGGGATGTCGCGTCTGGCCGGAGTGCTCGCGAGTCGGCAGTACCCGGGGCTCAGGATGACGGTAGAGTTCCACCCGGGGATGGGACACGCGGACGTGATGGGAACGTCGGTGGTGCGAGGCCTGCGCACGCTCTACGCGAAGTAGGGCTCCGTTCGGAGCGGTCAACGACCTAGCGGCCCGGCGCCTGACCCATGTGCACCGCCTGGATTCGCCAGCCGAGCGGACCGCCGCGCACGTACACATCGTCCACATGAGGTCATCGGCGTACAGCTTCTGCGCGAACGCCGTGTCGTGCGTCTGATACATCCGCGCCCAGAGGCTGTCGAGCCGGCGAATCGTGTCCGCCGGTGATTGGCCCTCGGCGACGGACGAGGCGCTCAGGGTGAACGTCAACTCCTTTTGGCTCTCTCCTGAAAGCCCCTGCCGTCGAAGATTGCGGGTGTCGCCTTGTCGATTCGCGCCCGTCGTGTCGCCGACTGCTTGGCCGCCGCAAAGTGGTACAGGTAACCCCTCTGTCGCCCCGGCGTCAGCGCCTCGAAAGCACGTTTGAACCGTGGGTCGCTTTGGAACCGGTCGCTCAGCTCTTCGGGAATGGGGAAATCTGAAGTCGTCTTCTTCGCTATTCGCATGCCCGAGTTCGCGATGGCGATGGCCTCGCGCACGTAGGCTTTGATGATGGCTGCCTTCGCGGTAATGTCGTTCGCGCTGGTGAACTTCATCACACGCGCGGCCTGGGTTTGGCCGAGCTGGACCAGCACCTTTTTGGGATCCTCGAGCAGCGCGCCCTGAAAGAAGCCGATCGCAAAGAACTCTTTGAAGCCCTGGAGGATGACGATGTTCTTTCCGTCGACCGTGTAGGTGGGCTTCCCCCACTTACGCTCCTCGGTCATCGCGAAGCCGGCGAGCACCCGCCGAGCCTCAGTGATCTCCGGCTTCCACCGGTTGCGATACGCCATCTTCATATCAACGCCGCCCTCTGTAACCCGCTCACCCTGCCTTGTTAGGCGGCATGGTCGGGGATGCTTGGGTCGCTGCTGTCAGGATGCAGGTAAGGTGGATGGCCACGGCACGACGACGAGCGCGACCACCAGCCCAATGGCGAACCGCTCGATGAACGCAGCGGCAATCGCGGCTCGCTTATCCGGAAAGGACATGTTGAACATCGGGGCGATGGCGACCAGGCCAAATATCGCGCCCGCGGTGGTTCCGTAGAGGAGCGTTGTCACGTGGGCCTTTCGCTTTCCGAAGGGCTTTCAAATGATGCCGTCACGGTGACCAAGCTCAGGTCGTTCGCCGAGAAGTCGACTACGCGAGGGCGTACGCGTCCGTCAACCACTGCCGTATCTCTGCATCAACTTCGCTCGGTAGCGAGAGCGGAATCTCGAGATGCCAGCGATTAGCCGACGCTTGCTCGGCGCGCCGCACGCGAGGGCTGGAAATGCGGCGAGCGGCCTTTAGGGTCAAGACGAGGGCATTTGTCCGCGTGGCCACACCGGCGAAGGCCGTCGTCCGGACGAGGTGGATCGATGTCTTCTTGGGATCCTCCCGAACGGGCCCGAGTGCCTGAGCCGCCACAAGAATGGCATCGTAGGTCGCGCGCACGCTGGGCGAGGTGCGTGCAAAGTGCGTCGCTACACTAACACTTGATGACATGACTGACCTCGCGATGGTGCTTGGCGCTGCCTAACGCCAGAGTCGAGCTACGGACAAGGCAAAATGAGAGCGCGGGCGTGGCCCACGCAACTCCGCAGCTCGCCCGTCAGTTTCCACGCACGTTCGGCCGGCCACCGCGATGCACGTCGGACGGGACTTAGACCGCCTTCGGCAGCTCGTCGAATACGTTCTCACCTGACCCGGGTCGTGTACTCCAGACGAAGTGCTCGACGACCCGGAGACGCCCGTCCGGCAGTTCCTGCGCACGGCATGTGGAGTGTCCCGCGTGGATCGCGCATCCATCTTCGCGCTGAGCGTAGCGAAAGTGGAGCGTGTCATCAACCCACTCACCGACAAGCCACCCACGCGCAATACCGCCGCCGGCATACCGAGCGGCAACTCGAGTGCCGCGCTGCGCAAAAACCAGGCGCGTCTCGCCGCTCACGACGCCGTTGTCGGCAGTGCTACTCACGAACATGGTGAATCCATCGAGGTTCTTCAGGAGTCCTCCGTGGTTGGCCTAACGCGCGAACTAGGTGCGAACCACCCAATGAGATGCGTGGGCGAAGCCTCGCAGCCGAGACATCGGCCGCCTCAGCGTTCGTCAGATAGCGGGATATATCAATACCACATGGCGACTCGGTTGCTGACGTGGTGGGTCGCGCTAATATGATAGCACTCGACCAACGGTTCGGCACCACCGGCGTCTCCATCGCGCGCAAGAAGTTCGGCAATCCGCAAACCATCCCCAAGGGTGATCTTCGTCAAGGCGCTGGTTTTCGGGGCCACGTTAGCGATCGCGATTGGGCCAATCGCATTGCTGATCATCGATCGCGCGGCTCGGGGCGGACTCCGTAAACAGGTGATGTCGTCCCGTGGGGTTCGCCCGCTGAACGCTGTGAGTTCAGGCGGAATCGTCGCCTTCGGGCTCATCGATCTTCTCAGGTAGAAAGGCGAAAGTCCGCCGCCCGCCTTCGCGTGTCGCTACCTAACGTGAGGTTCAGTCGGGTGGGACAAGGGTTAGGCATCGCCTTGCTGTCCGCGCAGCAGTTTGACTTCCTTCAGAACTTGGTCGGCAACAGACAATGGAGCACCCCAATAGTCAAAGATGCCGCCACGTGCTGAGTTTTGACCGCAGACGACAAACACGCCAGTTCCGACGCTGGCCTTTAGATGCGAGGCCAACCACCCGACGAAGCCCGAGTTGTCCAGGTTCGGCGGGAAGTGAAAACTGAAGAGAGAAAACGCCTCCTGCTGCTGCCGCCGCCGTGGTACCAAGGCACTCCACACGTGGCTGTCGCGTACAAACGCTAGCGCGTCAGCTAGGTGTTGAGAGGGGAATCGTTCGAGGCTGACCTCTTCGAAGACATAGGGCTGGTCATAGACAAGCAGCTCGGCTTGAGCGATGACCTTGCGAAGCCTGGCGTGCGTTTGAGCGGGTGTTTCTTGGCTGATGTACATGGTACGTGAAGGTTGCGATGCCGAGGATCAAGCCTGGCCACACGAGCTCCCACCGGAGGGCCCGAGGGAAGGACCATCGTGCGAGCCAGGTCATACGTGTGCCTGGATAGAGAGTGGGTCGCTACCTGACTGCCAGGCGGTAGCGCGTATCCGCGTGCCAAGAGGCCGGCTGACGTTCCAGCTCACGCCGCCGGCATACCCCACGGCGCCATTTCCGCAACGCCCCACAGGGATCCCTGGCAACCAGGGCGCCTTGTGTAGTGACCGCATTGTCCGCAATTGTCACGCTGGTGAGGCCGACGTTCAATTTGGCGTCTCCCGTCCTTCGGTCACTCCCTGCGCCGCGTCAGGCGAGGCGGCGGTAGAGCTCGCGGTTCTTCTCGAGGACGCGGGCGGCTGCCTCCTGGAAGTCCGGCTCGGGCGCGGTGAGCAGGTCGCGCAGCGCGGCGGCCGCCAGCTCTTCGGGGCGTACGTTCAGCCGCGCCGCCACCGCGGCGAGGTGCGCCTCGAGGGCGCCGGTCAGTTCGACGAAGAGTCGCATGTGAGGAGAGTTGGTTCGGACGGCGAAACTTGCCCGTCGAAGTGCCGGGAAGATGCCCGTGCCAACCTAACGCATTGAGTTGAGCTGATCGCCTGGCAGCTCCAACGCACGTTAGGCTGTGCGGCGTGAGCGGCGTCCCGATGTGCCTGCCCGCTCGCGGTCCTTCAGCACACGACGGAGCGCGGCGTTGACTGCGCGCGCACTGCCGAACGCTTCGGCCACGTCGGGCGCCAGCACCACAACCCGGACCATCCGGCCGGGACCGAACCGACCGGCGTATTTCCCGCGGACGCCGCCGCTAAAGTCGTACTCGGCGCGCATCTCTTCGCCCACCGCCCGGGCGGGCGCCGTCCGGCGCGCTGACGCCTTCGTCCTAGAACTCGCCTTCTTCATACTGTTCCCGCTCACGGCGGGTGGCCGGCCGGGCGCTGATGATCCGAATGGCGGTGCCGCGCTCGGCGTGGGACACCACCAGGAGCCGTCCGCGCGCGGACCGCCCAACCAGAATATAGCGCCGCTCGGCGGCCGAGGAATGATCCGGGTCGGTGACTGTCACGGCGAGCGGGTCCGCGAAGGCGGTCGCGGCGTCGTCGAACGACACGCCGTGCTTGCGCCGGTTCTCCGCCGCCTTGTGCGAGTCCCACTCGAAGTCGGCGTCCATCGCGAGAATCTATGCATGAGGCGACGCGTGTACACAGCCTAACGCATCAAGTTCACCTGCAGAGCGCCCTGGTTACCGGCGTCTGAGACCGGAATCTGCTACCCAGCCGACGGGCGCACAACCTGATGCCGTGCGCTCTGGCAGGTGCAACGAACGTTAGGCAGCATGGGCATCAGGGCTGAGGCATCACCGCGACCGGGTGTTTGGCGAGGGCCTGCGCCCGAGCGCGGGCAATCTGCTCCTCGGCCAACGTCGACGGTGCATCGGGCCGCGAGCAGGCGTTGGCCATGACGTTACGCGTCGAGTCACACCGGCACATGCCCCAGCCCAAGCGAGTGCCCCAGCTCGTGGGCGAGTGTCCGACCGCCGCGGTACTCCGGGGTGGGTTCGTAGCCGAAGCCCCGCTCTGCGAGGACCACGCCAGAGACCTGCGGATTGAACATGCCGCCCGCGATCCGGCCGAAGTCCCGGATGAGAAAGACGTTCCACCCGGGCTGGAGTATCGCCCCGCGCGGGATCGGCGCGAGGAGACGTGACGCGTTCGGTTCAAGTTGGCCCGCGAGCAGCGAGTCGAACGCCGCCCCCGCGAGCGCCTCTTCGCGGATGACCGTCTCCAGCTCCCACCGGATCCCGGCCCCCGCCCACACCTGGTTCGCGACGGCCAGCAGCGTGCGGACCTCGGACGCTGTCCGGGTCGTCGACAACGCAGCACTGGCCGACGAGTGCAGGAGGCGCACACGAACTGGAAGAGCGATCGTGGAGTTCTGCGCGTGGGTCGGCCGGCCGAGGCCGAGCGCGAGGATTGGGAGCAGGGCACGTCGCATAGGTATGGAGTCTGTTGCTGCCTAACGCCATTTCAATCCTCACTATACACTGTGAGCCGCGCGAAGTCCTGTGAGCGCCCGCAGGAAACTCCGCCCGCTACCCACCGCCGCGACCAAGTGACGGAATGAGCTGGAGTTGAAGTCTACTGCGCTGCAGTATACGGCGATATCCTGTGAGGCCCTGCAGGAATATCTACTACATAGGGGTCCCACGCGCCGAGCATCGAACATCCGAAGCGACAACGCGTGCCGTCTCGCGGGCCCCGATCACGCGGCTTGCCCAACCCGGCTCTCACGAGGATCACGAGATTCGCGCGCGCGCGTCATGAGCGCGAGCGCAATTTCCAGAAGCGCCACCCGGACTCGATCGTCGAGTCTCGCTCACGCCGCCCGCACCGTGCTCACAGTCGCCGCCGCGCCAGCTCCGCGCGTCGCGCGAACACGCCGCGCCCTCGGCCACACCCGAACCCGAATCAGCGAGTAGAGCAGCGCCAGCACCACCAGCACGACCGGCACTCGCAACAGTCCACTGTGCCGCAGCGCCATCGGGAACACCTTCGGCTGGCCGAGGAACAGCGAGGCCGTCGCCACGAGCATGGCGAGACACATCCGCAACAAGTGCCGCGTTAGGCGCGCCACCCCCGTGACTCCGCCGCGCCCGATCATCCGCACGTCGAAGGCGACCAGCAGCAGCGCCATGCTCCCGAAGATGAAGTAGAGCGGCGGAGGATACTTGTCGAGCGTGTGGGTCGGCGACATCGCCGCCATGGTCCCGAACGTGTACCCCGCGGTCCCCACGGCCAACCCGAGCAGCGCCAGCGCGATCTCGAAGCGCCCCGTCTCTCCCGGCCTGCGACGCACAGTCGCCCACGCCGTCGCCACCATATAGAACGTCAACCCGCCACCCATGACGTTGCCCCGATTCGGCGAATACGTCATCGCGAGCGTGGCGCCCATCGACGCCATGATCAGCATCGACACGAAGAACACGTGACCCACCATCTCGTGCGCCCGCGAGCCTTTGCGAAACGTCAGCGCGGCGGCGCCGGAAAGAATCGCGACGAGACCCATCGAGATGTGGGCCCACCGCAGCACCATGTGCATGAGCGTCATCGTCTCCACCTTGGCCACGCTCAAGTGGAGCGCATCGTGATCGCCGGGTCGATCCGTGACGCCCGCAGCGCCGGAATCCAGCACGCGACGATCCCGATCGCGGCCATCATCACCGCCACGCCGACGAACGTCGTCGGATCGTTAGGTGTCACACCGAACAGCAGGCCGCGGATGAACCGCGTCGCGAAGAACGCACCCACCACCCCCACCACGAGGCCGAGCACGAGCAGCACGCCACCTTCGCCGAGGATCATCCGCTGGACGCGACCACTGTCGGCGCCGAGGCTCATGCGAATGCCGATCTCGTTCGTGCGCGCACTCACCGAGAACGCCAGCACCCCTGCGATCCCCACGGCCGCGATCAGCACCGCCAGGATGCCGAACGACGACACCAGCGCAGCATTGAGCCGTCTCGGCGCGAGGCTCTGAGCCTTGATCTGCCTTACCGTCAGCACGTTCTCGATCGGCGCCGCGGGCGCGACGCGATGGATGATTCTGGTCACCGTCGGCGCGAGGCTCGCGGCGTCGGCGTCAGTGCGGATGACGATCACGCCGCTCATCGCGAGCTCCTGGACGAACGGCATGAACACGACGGGTCGCGGCGGCACGTCCAGCCCGCCGTCCTGTGTGTTGCCGACGACACCGACGATCGTGCGCCACTCCGGGCTGATCGGGCTGAACTTCAGCACCTCGCCGGTCCAGGCAATGCGCTTGCCCGTCGGATCCTCGCCGGGGAAGAACTTGTCGGCGAGCATCCGATTGATGATCACGACCTTCCCGGCGCCGACCCCGTCGGTCGCCGCGAATGAACGTCCCTTGATCACCGGAATCCCCGCGGCACTGAAGTACTCGGGCGCGGCCGTTCGGAAATCCGCCCGCGGCGTAGCTTCCCCCACCTTGATCGACCTTCCCTCTGCCTTCACCTCGAACGCGGTCATCGACGCCCGAAGCGGAGTGCTGGAGCCCACGCCGACCTCGAGGACGCCCGGCAGGCCCGCGATCTCACGGCGCATCTGATCGTAGCGCACCTTCGCGGCCGCGTCGGACTGCAGCACAGTCTTGAAGATCTCACGCGGATCGGTTCCCGCGCTCGCCACCCCGCTCATCTGGAGAAGCGGAACCTGGACGGTCAACACCTCCTCCGACTCGAGGCCCGTGTTCACCTGCGAGAGCTCCACCATGCTACGCGTGAGCAGGCCAGCGCCTGCCAGCAGGACGACCGACACGGCGACCTGCGCGACGACGAGTCCGCGCTGCAATCGCTGCTTTCTCGTGTCGCCCGTTAGGCGCCGAACGCCCGCGGCGATCCGTTCGGCGAAGCTGCCCTCCCTGGGGAGCGACGCGAGGTACGAGAGGAGCAGTGCCAACGCCACGGCAATGAGGAACGTGAAGGCGAGCACCTGGCCATCGAGGCGGATCTCGTTCGCTCGAGCCGAGTAGCGCTCCGCGAGCGACGTCAGCAGCCTCACCCCGGCGACGGCGATCCCAAGGCCGGCCAGGGCACCGGTGAGCGTGAGGAGGAGATTCTCGACGAGCAGCAGCCGTCTGAGCCGCCCAACGCCCGCGCCGAGCGCGGCGCGCACGACCATCTCGTGCTCACGGCGCACGCCGCGCATGAGCGTCAGGTTCGCCACGTTCGCCGCCGAGATGATCATGACGAACGCCGCGGCGGCCATGAGGATCCAGAGCGTCAGGCGCGCCCGTTCACCCAGCGCTTCCTTGAAGGGGATGACGGCGACGCGGTAATGCGACTCGGCGTTGTACGCGTCCTTGTGATCGCGCTGCATTCGGTCGTACACCGACGCCACTTCGTTTCTCGCGTCAGCTACGCTGGCACCGGGCGCGAGTCGCGCGATCATTGCGGTCATCCGATGCGTGCGACCCTCGACCATGAGCGCGCTCAGGTGATGCGGACTGATCACCATGTTCGCGAGGGCATCCATGCGATTGGGGAACCATGGCGCCGGCTGCAGGACCCCGATCACGGTCAGCGAGTTGCCGTCGAGCCGCACCTGCTTGCCGACGATCCCGGAGTCGCCAGCGAAGCGCTTCACCCAGAAGTCGTGCGTCAACACCATCACCGGAGGCACGCCCGGGCCGTCGTCGCTCGGTCGGGTCAGGCGGCCAAGGATGGGCGAGAGCCCCATGACCTCGAAGAAGTTGCCGGTGACGAGGCCGACGTCGATGCGGATGGCGTCGTCCTTCCCCGCGAGGGTGCCGAACCATGGCGAGAACTCGGCGATGCTGCCTAACGCCGGCGCGCCGTGGCGGAAGTCCCGGATCTCCGGGACGGAGAAGTCGATGTCCGCGCCTCCCGGCCCATCCATCGATTGGCGGAGATAGACGAGCCGGTCGCCGTCACGGTGGGGCAGGGGCTTGAGCAGGACGGCCCGGACGACACTGAAGATGGCGGTGTTGGCGCCGATGCCTAACGCCAGCGTGACGACGACGACCGCGGTGAACGCCGAACTGTGGCGGAGTGCCCGCACGGCATACCGGAGATCGGCCGAGACGCTGTCGAGCCAGGGCAAGCCGCGCTGGTCCCGCACGGCTTCGGCGGCGGCCGCGAGCCCACCGGATGCAAGCAGCGCCTGGCGGCGAGCCTCGGCGGGACTCATGCCCCGCCGGACGTTCTCGGCGATCTCCATCTCGAGGTGAGCCTGCATCTCGTCGCGGAGATCGTTGTCCGCGGCGTCCTTGCCGAAGATGCCGGCGATGCGGGCGAGCGCGGCGCGGATGAACCTCATGGGACCTCTGGTTTCGGCGCGAGGAACGCGGCGATGAGGTCCGCGGTCTCGTGCCATTCGCGGGTTTCCCGGGCGAGCTGTTTCCGACCGGTGGCCGTGAGCGCGTAGAATTTTGCGCGGCGGTTGTTCTCGGATTGCCGCCACTCGGCCTTGATGAACCCTTCCTGTTCGAGCTTCAGGAGGGCGGGGTAGAGCGTGCCGTAGTTGAGGGAGAGCCGGTTCTTGCTCGTCTCCTCGATGCGGCGGGCGATGCCGTAGCCGTGGAGGGGGCCGAGGCCTTCGAGGGTTTTCAGGATCATGAGGGCGAGGGTGCCCTGCTTGACGTCCAGTTTGTCGGCCATGTCGCGTCCTATGGGAAACCCATATGAGCCTACGCTCGGAGGCACGGCTTCCGCAAGAGGCAATTCGGTTCTCCTATGGGTTTCCCATACGGGGCGATGCGGTGGACTGTTTCACCACCACCGCCTTGAGCGACGAGTAGCGGCTCGCGCGTCGCGTCAGCGCGGCATCGCCGCGCGGCAGGAAAATGAGGTGGGCGAGGTCCGCGCACGCCATGCACAGCGGGCGCTCTTTTTCGAGGCGGAGCCAGCGGCCCTTTCCGAGCTCGTCGCCACACTCTGCGCACGTCGAGTCGCGCAAGATCTCGAACACGACGATGTCGTCAGACTTCCGCTCGGTTGACTTCGAAGACATGCGTTAGACCGTTGGCGGGAGGCACCGGCGAAGGTACCAGGCCGCGACGCTCGCGGCGACCACAACCGCCGCCGCGCCCGCCCACAGTTGCGGGCGTTCCGCGGGTGGCGTGTCGAGCACCGGCCCGAGTGCCACTATCATCGCGGCCGAATTGGGGTCAGAGTCGGATTTCATCATTCCAACGCCTCGGGCGTTGGAATGA
>DASUGD010000217.1:0-9807 GCA_036274195.1 Gemmatimonadaceae bacterium
ATAAGGACTCTGACCCCTTACGAACCGTCCCCTTGCGCTTCTACACGAAACAACGCATCGTCTTGTAGAAGCGAGAGGGGAAACCTGTGAGCGACGAAAAGCTCGACCTGCCGCAGGGCACACTCGACCTGCTCATCCTGAAAGCCGTGTCGCTCGGCCCAATGCACGGCTGGGCCATCTCGGAGCGCATCCGCGATGTCTCCAAGGCCACGCTCCAGATCCCCCAAGGCTCCCTCTACCCAGCCCTCCACCGGCTCGAGCGCCGCGGCTGGATCAGCGCGGAGTGGGGAGCGTCCGACAACAACCGCCGAGCGAAGTACTACCAGCTCACCCGCAGCGGACGGAGCCAGCTCCAGGCCGAAGCCGATGCGTGGAAGAGTTTGACTGCTGCTGTCTCTCTCGTGCTGGACATGGGCTAGGGCGGGAACCTGGGAACAGGGAACCGGGAACAGTGCATCTCGATCGATCGAGGTATCGATGCCCAACTGGCTGAGCGACCTCCTGAGCGAAGTCCGATACCGCTTCCGCGCGGTGTTCCGGAAGCGGTCGGTCGAACACGACCTGGACGACGAGATTCGCTTCCACATAGAGCAGGAGGCGAAGAAGCTCGAAGCCGCCGGACTCACGTCACACGAAGCGCGTCGCCAGGCCAGCATCGCATTCGGCGGCGTCGAGCGGATCAAGGACGACACTCGCGACGTACGTGGCGTGTCGTGGCTCGAGGTCGTGCTTCAGGATCTGCGTTATGCAGCGCGCGGACTCCGTGCCCGACCGGCGTTCACCGCATCCGTCATCCTGACCCTCGGACTGGGGATCGGCGCCAACGTCGCGATGTTCGGGATCGTCGATCAACTGCTGATCCGACCCCCGGCCCACCTGCGCGATCCGAGCCGAGTGCATCGGATCTACCTCACGTCGGTGAGCGACGGTCGCGATGTCACCGACGGATTCACCGAGTATGCACGCTACCTCGACTTCGCGCGGTACACGAAGACGCTCGACGCCACCGCGGTGCTGGCCTCGAATCAGTTTGCGGTCGGTGTCGGCGAGGACGCGAAGGAGCTGCCGATCGGCATCGTCAGCGCGAGCTTCTGGAACTTCTTCGACGCCAGGCCCGCGCTCGGCCGGTACTTCACGGCAAGCGAAGACAGTATCCCGACCGGGTCACCGGTCGCGGTCCTGAGCTACGCCTTCTGGCAGGCTCGATATGGCGGCTCGCCTGACGTGCTCGGGAAATCCGTGCAGATCGGCCCGGCGCTGTGCACGATCGTCGGCGTGGCGCCACCGGGGTTTGTCGGCATTCCGGACCAAGGCATGCCGGCGGCGTTCATTCCGGCAACGCTGTACGGCTTTGGCGTGTCGTCCGCACGCGGCCGGATCGACTATTACAACACCTATCACTGGGGTTGGCTGTCGGTCCTCGTGCGCCGCAAGCCTAACGTCAGCATCGAGGCGACGAACGCGGACCTCACGAACGCATATCGTCTGAGCTGGGAAGCGGAGCGAGCGATCAGCCCGAATCTCTCGCCGCCCGAGATCGCCCGCCCGCGCGCCGTGGCGGGACCTGTGGTGCTCGAGCGCGGGCCTAACGCCACGCCGGTCGCGCGACTGGCACTGTGGATCGCGGGCGTCGCTGCCATTGTCCTGCTCATCGCCTGCGCGAACGTCGCCAACCTGTTGCTGGCGCGAGCGCTCTTCCGTCGCCGGGAGATCGCGCTGCGCCTGGCGATCGGGGCCAGCCAACGCCGCCTCTTCGCCCAGCTCCTCACCGAGAGCCTGCTGCTCGGCACGTTAGGCGGCGTCTCCGGTATTCTGGCTGCACAGTGGGGAGGCGCGATCCTGCGATCGCTGTTCCTGAGCGAGGTCGGAACCGCCGACGTCGTGCGCGACGTGCGGACGCTCGCGTTTGCCGGGGCCGCAGCCCTCGTCGCGGGACTCATGACCGGACTCGTACCAGCGCTGCAGGCGGGACGCGCCGCGGTAGCGCCGGCGCTCAAGACCGGCGCTCGTGGCGGCACCTACCATCACTCGCGCACACGCACGATCCTGCTCGTGCTGCAGGGCGCGCTGTCGGTGCTGCTGCTCGTCGGTGCCGGGCTGTTCGTGCGAAGCCTGCATAACGTGCGTTCCATGCGGCTCGGCTACGACGTCGACCCCGTGCTGTACGTAGAGATCAACCTGCGAGGCCTGCGGCTCCCGCTCGATCAACGAGCGGACCTCGCACGACGCCTCGTGGAGGCCGCTCGGACGATTCCCGAAGTGGCGTCCGCGGCTCGCGGCATCAGCGTTCCGTTCTGGAGCACCGAATCGCTGGGCTTCATCGTCCCCGGCGTCGATTCGCTCCGCCGTCTTGGTCGCTTCACCGTCCAGATGGCATCGGCAGACTACTTCACCACCCTGGGCACCCGGATCCTGAAAGGACGCGGGTTCACGGACGCCGATCGCGCCGATGGGCCGCTCGTCGCGGTGGTGAGTCAGGGCATGGCGGAGGCCGTGTGGCCCGGCATCGACGCCATCGGTCAGTGCATCAAGATCGACCGACCTTCAGACCCATGCCGGTTGGTCGTCGGCGTTGCCGAGAACATCCATCAGAACAGCCTGACCGAAAACCAGAAGCTGCAGTACTACCTGCCGAGCGATCAGATGCGCCCGAACGAAGCCAACGTGTTCGTGCGCACGCGCGGTGATGCCAGCGCGCACGCGGAGACGGTGCGACGAGTGCTCCAGAGGGTCATGCCCGGCGCGTCGTACGTGAGCGTCATGCCCATGCGCGACATCATCGATCCGCGCCAGCGCTCGTGGCAGATCGGCGCCACGATGTTTCTCGTGTTCGGCGTGCTCGCGCTCGTACTCGCGGCCATCGGTCTGTACAGCGTGGTCGCGTACGGTGTCGCGCAGCGCACGCAGGAGATCGGCGTGCGGATCGCCCTCGGTGCCGGCGTAAGCGACGTCGTCGGCCTCGTCGTTGGGCAGGGGCTTCGTTTCGCGGTACTCGGGATCGTCGTCGGTGGTGCCACGGCATGGTGGGCGAGCGGATGGGTCGGCCCGCTCCTGTTCTCGGTCTCGCCGAAGGACCCCGTCGTGTACGGCACGGTGGCCATCGTGCTGCTCGCGGCGGCGCTGCTCGCGAGCGCAATCCCGGCGGCGCGCGCGGCGCGGGTCGACCCTAACGTGGCACTACGCACGGAGTGATCGCGCGGAGACGTTGCCTAACGTTTCTTCCCTATCCTGACGACGTGCCATCCGATCGCCCCTGACCGCGGGCGTAGGTTTTCCGCCCACGGCGGGCTGGTGGTGTTGGTGCTGGTGTCGGCGTCGGACACGCCCTCGATGCGCACGATCTCGTTTTCGCCTAACGCGCAGCCGAGGACGCCGCCGGTCGCATCGAGCGTGACGTCATACCCGGACGCGCTGTCGACCACGGGCTTTCCCTCGTCGTTGATCGGGATGCGATAGAGCACCGCGGGCGCCTTGCTCAACGGCGTCCCGGCCTGATCCAGGACGATGAAGCGGATGATCGACTGGCGTTTGAAGTCGACCGGCACGCCGCTGCACATGCGGCCCGCGAGCTCTTCGTTCGACGGGAAGTTGATCCTCATCGTCGCGATCTTGCCGGCTTCGACTTCCACCGTCTTTACCAGGTGCTGGATGCCGAGCGAATCGAGCGCCGGGTGGCGCAGCACGACGGTGTAGGAGCCCGGCGCGACAAATGGCAGCTCGAACGATCCGTCGGCCGCCGTGCGGGTGGAGTCAGCGGTGCCCTCGAGCGCGACGGTAATGCCGGCGATCGGCTGATTCGAGACGGTGTCCAGGACGACGACGCCCTGGACGTTGCCACCCTGGTTCAGCAGGCTGTTGAGCGGGACCACACCTCCCTCTTCGGCGATGCGGACCACGCCCAGCGACAGTCGGCCGTAGCCGGGACGGTTCCAGCCGAACTCCGGCATGCGGATGCGCCAGCTCCGGACGATCCAGCGACCACCGGGCAGCCGGAAGAACGACACCGTGCCACCGAAGTCGCCCGGACGGAGGTCGTTAGGCAGCCAGTTGTACGTGAACTCCAGCGTGCGCAGCTCGTGCGTCTTGGCATCCATCCACAGCACGCCCTTGATGTCCGGCTTCTTGCGCTCCTTGACCGGCTGGAACGCGAGCCCCACGTAGCCGGTGTGCTCGAAGGTGCCCGCCTCGATCTTGAAGCAGTGGTCGGTCAGGAAGGTGTCGGAGAGGAGGACGTCGGCGTCGGGGGCATAGTAGTCGACGGTGCTGTCCTGGTTCACCGTGATGTAACCACCGACCGAGAGGACCTCGGCCGGGAGGCTCTTGAACGGGTGGTCGATCGACGCCGACAGCTTTTGGCGGCTCTCGGCCAGCACCTTCCACGAGTTGACGTCAAGCTTCCGCGTGAAGTGCATGACGGAGTCGTTGCCGACCGTCAGGCTGCGCGTGATGACCGAGGCCGTGAGAGCGGCCCGCGCGTCCTCCCACAGCGCGGCGGTCTTGGCGTTCGTCTGCGGGTTCTTCACGCACGACGTGCGGCCGGTGATGTTCACCGAGGCCAGGACGGCCGGCACCGGCTCGAGCGTGATGTCGAGCCGCTTCGTCTCGCCTTCTCCGATCGCGAATGGCGTGAGCCTGACGCGCTTCACGCCGATCCGCTTGACGTCGACCGTGTACATGCCGGCCGACGGGAGGCGGATCTCGTAGCCGCCGCCATCGTTGCTCAGGACCTGAACGACCACCGAGTCGCGCGGGTCGAGCACCGTCAGCACCACGCCATCCAGCGGCGCGTTGGTGGCCTTCTCCGTCACCACGCCGCGCACGACCTGCGCCGCGACCGGCTCGCCCGACGCGAGCGCGACGGCACTACCTAACGCGAGAGCGGCGACCCTCGCACGCTTACAACTCCAGAGCGACATGCGAGCCCCACCGAAGCAGCGGTCAATGTACTCGCACTCATCGGCCGACCTACTGTCCCCCGGCCTTCAGCTTCGCCCAGCTGTCCCTGAGCGTCACCGTTCGGTTGAAGACGAGGTGATCCGGCGTCGAATCCACCGTGTCGCTGATGAAGTACCCCGTGCGCTCGAACTGGTACCGCGACCCGATCGGGTCCTTCGCGACACTCGGTTCGATCTTAGCACCGGGGACAACAACCAGCGAGTCCGGGTTGAGCGTACCGGTGAATTCCTGGCCCTCGTCCACCGCTTCCGGGTCAGGCACCGTGAACAGCTTGTCGTAGAGCCGCACCTCGGCATCGAGGGCGTGCCGCGCCGACACCCAATGAATCGTTCCCTGCACCTTACGGCCGTCGGGGGCGTCGCCGCCCCGGGTAGCCGGGTCGTACGTGCAGCGGAGCTCGACCACGTTGCCCGAGGCGTCCTTGATCACCTCGGTGCAGGTGATGAAGTACCCGTAACGCAGTCGAACCTCCCTGCCAGGAGCGAGCCGAAAGAACTTCTTTGGCGGGTTTTCCATGAAGTCCTCCCGCTCGATCCACAGCTCCCGCGAGAACGGCACCTTCCGCGACCCCGTGAGCGGGACGTCGTGCGGATAGTACGACGCGTCGAGCTCGTCCACCTGGTCCTCGGGGTAGTTCGTCAGCACCACCTTCAGCGGGTTGAGCACGGCCATGACGCGCGGAACGCGCATGTTGAGGTCGTCGCGGATGTAATGCTCGAACGTGGCGAGCTCCGTCCGCGCAGGCTTTCGCGCGACGCCGATGGCCTCGGCGAAGTTGCGAAGGCCCTCGGGTGTGACACCTCGGCGACGCATTCCGCTTATGGTCGGCATGCGGGGGTCGTCCCAGCCACTGACACGCCCCTCATTGACGAGCTTGAGCAGCTTCCGCTTGCTGAGAACCGTGTAGTCGAGCTCGAGCCGGGCGAACTCGGTCTGCTCGGGAGGACGCTCGAATCCCGCCTCGTGCACGAGCCAGTCGTAGATGTCGCGGTTGTCCTTGAACTCGAGCGTGCAGAGCGAGTGCGTGATCCCCTCGATCGCATCGGACAGCCCGTGCGCAAAATCGTACAGCGGGTACAGGCACCACGCGTTGCCGCGGCGGTAATGGGCGGCATGACGGATCCGCAGCAGCAGCGGGTCGCGCATGATCATGTTGGGGTGCGCGAGGTCGATCTTCGCGCGCAGCACGTGGGCGCCGTCGGGGAACTCCCCTGCCTTCATCCGGCGCAGGAGATCGAGGTTCTCGCCGGGCGTACGGTCGCGATACGGCCCGGGCGTTCCGGGCGTGGTGACCGTACCGCGATTGACGCGGATCTCCTCCTCGGTCTGCGAATCGACGTACGCCTTCCCCCGCTTCACGAGGTCTTCGGCGATCTCGTAGAGCTTCTCGAAGTAGTCGCTGGCGTAGAGCTCGGCGTCCCATGTGAACCCGAGCCATTCGACGTCGCGCTTGATGGCCTCGACGTACTTGATGTCTTCGGTGAACGGGTTGGTGTCGTCGAACCGCAGATTGCAGCGCCCGCCGAACTCCCGCGCGATCCCGAAGTTGAGGCAGATGGACTTCACATGCCCGATGTGCGGGAACCCGTTGGGTTCTGGCGGGAACCGGGTCGCCACGGGGCGGCCGAAGCGGTTGGACGCGACGTCCTCGGCGACCATGTCTCTAATGAAGTCCTTTCGAGCAGCGGACGGAGCGGTATCTGAGGGCATCGGGAGTCTGGTCGTCTAGTGGAACTCGAACGTGAGATGAAACTTAGAGCCCACCGAGATCCTATCCAGTCTAGAGGGGGTCAGAGTCGAATTTCATCCTTTGAACGCACGGTGGCGCGAACGCTCGCGGTAGCGACGAAACGCCTGGGATGTGCAATCCAATGATGAAATTCGACTCTGACCCCCATCCCGATCCCGCCTTATGGACACGCTGATACATGATTTGACGTTCGCGCTTCGTGCACTTCGCAGGAACGCGACCTTTGCGGCATCAGTGGTGGTCACGCTGGCAATCGGGATCGGTGCCGCGGCTGCGATGTTCGGGGTCATCAACGGCGTGCTGCTGAGCCCACTCCCGATTCGTGACCAGGGGCGCGTGGTGGTACTCCGAAAGGAGCAGCTCGTCGGCAACGAGACGCTCGTGCCGTTTTCCGTCGGCGACTTTCGGAGCTTCGCGGCCCAGGCGCGGACGCTCGAGGCCGTGGCGGGCGCCCAGTATGACGGCGCGTGGCCAGCCACCATGCGCGACGGCGATCGCATCCTGACGCCGACTACGGCGGTCGTGTCCGGCAACTTCTTCACGACGTTAGGCATGCGGGCCGCACTCGGCCGCGCGCTCATGGAAGGCGATGACGTCGTGGGCGGCGATGCGATCGTCATCAGCCATTCGCTGTGGCGTCGCGTATTCGGTGGCGATTCGACGGTGATCGGTCGGGTGATTCACGGCGCCGGGCGCGGCAACGTGTTCCGAATCGTCGGCGTCATGCCGCGCGGGTTCGCGTTTCCGGGGAAGGCGGAGGTCTGGGTCCCGACCCTGGCCGTCATACCCGGCGCGGCCTCGAACGAGGGGCAGTGGCCGTACAACCTCGTCGGGCGGATGCGCGCTGGGGTTTCAACGGAACAAGTGCGCGCCGAGCTCGCGAGCTATCTGGCTCGGAAGGCTTACGTGCCGGGCGAGCCACGTGACATCCGAGCTTCGGTGCGATCAATCGAGTCACTCATCGTCGGCGACGTGAAACCCACGCTGCTGGCGCTCACCGGTGCCGTCGCACTCCTGCTCGGCCTCGCGAACGTGAACGTGGCGAACTTGTTCCTCGTGCGCGGCCTCGCGCGCCGGCGCGAGCTCGCGGTTCGCGCGGCGATCGGTGCGGGCGCCTGGCGGATCGTGCGCCTCTTGGCCACCGAAGCCCTGGTGCTCGCGACGTTAGGCGGTGCGGGAGGCCTGGCGCTTGCCGCGTGGCTGCTCCGGCTGGTGGTGGCCCTCGCACCGGCGGAGCTGCCGCGCACGGATGTCATCCGAGTGGACCTCGCCGTGCTCGCCGCGACTGCGGCAATGGTCGTGGCGAGCGCGCTCGGGTCCAGCTTGTGGCCGGCGATCGCAGTCTCCCGGCAGCGCACACTGCATAACGCGCTGCGATCCGGCGCGAGAACGGGCGCGACCGACGTGGCAGCGCGACGCGCGCGAAGCCTGCTGGTGGTCGCGCAGGTCGCACTCGCGATCGTCGTGCTGGTCGGCGCCGGTCTGCTGGGCCGCACGCTGTCGCTGCTCCAGCACCTCGACATGGGGTTTGCGAGCGATGAGCTGAGCACCGTGGAGCTGTCGCTGCCGCAGTCGATCGTCCAGAGTCGACCGCGACTCGACGCGTTCTATGACGGCGTGAGCGAGCGCATTGCGAGCATGCCAGGGATGTCATCGGCGACGGTCTTGCTCACTCCGCCATTCTCGGGTCGAAACGGGTGGGACGCGTTCTTCACGGCTGAAGGCCAGACTGCCCAGGACGCGGCCGCCAACCCCGCGCTCGATTTCCAGCCGGTGCTGCCCAGCTACTTCTCGACGATGGGCATTTCGATCCGGCAGGGCCGCGGGATCGCGACGGCGGATCGAGAGGGGACTGCGCCCGTGGCGGTTGTCAGCCGATCCTTTGCCGCCCGTGCGTGGCCGGCCCAGGATCCGCTCGGCAAGCGGTTCAAGTTCGGCCATGCGGACGCGCCTTCGCCCTGGACGACGGTGGTCGGCGTGGTCGATGACGTGCGCTATCGCGAGCTCACGAATCCGCGGCCGGTCGTGTACGTCGCGTGGGCGCAGCAGAAGGACATGCCGCCGTTGTCGTTCGTCGTTGTACGCGGGACGGCGGCGCACGCCCTCGCGGCGCGCGATGTGGATCGTGTCGTGCGTGAGATCGAGCCCGGCGTGCTCGTGACCGGCGTGGCGACGATGCGGCAGCGCCTAACGACGTCGCTCGCGCGCCCGCGGTTCGACGCCGTCGTGCTCGGCGTGTTCGCCGGGGTCGCCCTCGTCCTCGCGGCAGTGGGCGTGTACGGCGTGATCGCCGCGCTCGTCCGGCAACGCACCCAGGAGATCGGCATCCGGCTCGCCCTCGGCGCGCAGCCGAGTGAGGTGAGATCGATGGTGATGCAGAGCGGGCTCACGCTCGCCGGTGCCGGCGTGGTGGCGGGGCTCGTCGGCTCGCTAGCGGCGACTCGCTTGTTAGGCGCCCAGCTGTACGGCGTTCGTCCGGCGGATCCGGCCACGATGACGGCGGCGGCGCTCGCTCTCCTCGGCGCCGCTGTAATCGCGTGCGGAGTTCCGGCACGAGCGGCCTCCCGCGTCGATCCGCTCTCGGCGCTCAAGGCAGAGTGATGTCGATGTCCGAGCGAGCATCAATGCTCTCTCGCCGAGTCAACATCGCGTAAGGGCCGGCTTTACAAACAAAAAAGACACAAAATACACAGACCGCCCGCTGACGCGGGCGGACGCGGCGGTCTGCGTCAATCTGTGTCTCCTTGTCTTGAGAGCGTACAGGTCGCGACGCCTGCCGCCGCGGATCCAATCCGTCGCGACCACCGGAGTTGCGTGGCCCAGCGTGTCGCCGACAATTTCGGGTGACTCAACGGAGTGGCCTCATGGACCACGAGCGGCACAACGAAGCGTTCGAAGGCGACATCAAGCTCACGGTCATCGGAAAGCAGCTCCACGCGGGGGAACCGGCGCCCGCATTCTCACTCGACACACTCGAACCCGGCGACCCCGTGCCGCATCCGGTCTCGCTCGCCGATGGCGCGGGGCGCGTCCGGCTGCTCCACGTCGTCAACTCGCTCGACACGCCAGTCTGCCATACCGGGGCACGCCGCTTCGAGCAG
>DASUGD010000218.1:0-52566 GCA_036274195.1 Gemmatimonadaceae bacterium
AGCCTAACGCGGTGCGATTGTCGGACAACCTGGCCTTCACGGTTTCGCGTGAGCGTCGGCGTTGCGACGTGTCCTTTCGGCGTATGCTCTTCCTCCGGGTGGGCCGCGCCGATCACATTTCCGGATACCGCCGTCGATCGACTCATCCATGCGGTTCATCCGCCTCCCACTGCATGCCCAGCTCGCCCACGCGCCGCAGCGTGTTTGCGCTCGCGCTGATTCCACTGCTCGTTGCAACGACCGCCTGCGAGAAGGCTCCGGCCAAGGCGTTCGTCCCGCCGCCGGCGCAGGTCGGTATCGTCACCGTTGCGCCCGCAACGATTCCTGAAGCGTACGAGTTCGTCGGTCAGGTATCGCCGTTCCGGCGTGTCGAGGTTCGCTCGCGTGTGGATGGCATCATCACCGAGCGCCCATTCACCGAAGGGTCGCTGGTCTCGAAAGGCCAGGTGCTCTACCGCCTCGACGTCGTGCGATACGAAGCCGCGTATCGCAGCGCCGCCGCCCGGCTGGAGAATGCCAAGCGGACCGTCGCGCGGCTCGAACCGCTCATCCCCCGCCGGGCAGTTGCCCAGCAGGATGTCGACAACGCGCGCTCGGAGCTCGAGGCGGCGCAGGCCGCTGCGGATGCCGCGAAGAAGGATCTCGACGACACCGTCATTCGCGCCGAGATCGCGGGGCAGGTCGGACGGTCACGTCTCGAGCTCGGGGCGCGCGTCACCGGTCCGAACGACCTGCTCACGACGATCGATGAGCTGAACCCCGTGTACGTCACCTTTCATCCGTCATCGCAGCAGCTGCTCGCATGGCAGCAGGACCCGCAGTCGCGTGCGCTGCTTGCGGCGGGGGCGAGGAGCGTGAGCAACGGCGAAGGCGGTGCAAGCGGCATCGCGGTGCGAGTCGTACTGCCCGACGGGGCCGAGCTGCCTCGGGCAGGACGCATCAACTTCATGGCGCCGTCGCTCGACTCGGCGAGCGGGACGCAGGAGTTCCGCGCGCAGTTCACGAACGCCGACCGACGGCTCCTGCCTGGCCAGTTCGTGCGGGTGCGACTGGAGGGTTTCCAGCGCTCGAACGCGGTCGCGGTCCCGCAGCGTGCCGTGCAGCAGGGGCTCGGGCGACAGTTCGTCTACGTGGTCGGAGCCGGGGATACGGTCACCGCCCGCGACGTGACCACGGGGCAGTGGAGCGGAAATCTCTGGATCATCGAGTCGGGCCTGGCGGCGGGCGATCGTGTCGTCGTCGATGGCATCCAGAAGATCGCGCCGGGACGCGTGGTGAAACCGGTGCCAGCGGTCGACTCGGCCGCGGCGTCGGGAGCAGGAGCGAAGTCATGAGTGTCATCGACATCGAAGGCATCGACGAGGACGCTGGTCCGTCGTCGCCGGAACCGGAGCCGCCCGAACCGCAAGAGCAGATCCGCTACTTCTTCATTCGCCGCCCCGTGCTCGGGTCGGTGGTGTCGATCGTGATCACGCTCCTCGGCCTGTTCGCGATCAAGCTCTTGCCGATTGCGCGCTATCCGCAGATCACCCCGCCGGCGGTGCGGATCCAGACGAACTACCCGGGCGCGTCGTCGGAGGACGCGGCACAGGCGGTGGCCGCGCCGATCGAGGAACAGCTGTCGGGCCTCCAGGGCATGTTGTACTACGCGTCGTCGAACTCGAGCGACGGATCGACGACGATCACGGTCACGTTCGACGTATCGCGCAACCAGGATCTCGCCGCGGTCGACGTACAGAACGCGGTCAAGCTCGCGGAGCCGCAGCTGCCCGATGCGGTTCGTACGAACGGCATAACGATTCTCAAGGCGAACACGGACATCCTGTGTGTCGTCGCCCTGCAATCCGACAACCCGCGCTACGACGCCACCTTTCTCGCGAACTACCTCAAGCTCAACGTCCTCGACGAGATCAAGCGCGTTCCGGGGGTTGGCGATGCGACGCCGTTTCCGGTGCGCGATTTCGCGATGCGCCTCGAGCTCGACCCGGAGAAGATGGCGCAGCTCGGCATCACGGTCAGCGACGTCGCGGCCGCCGTGCGCGAGCAGAACGCGACGAATCCCGCGGGCAGGCTCGGGGCCGAGCCGTCGCCGCCGGGTACGGAGCTCACGCTGCCGATCACCACGCTGGGCCGCCTGACGACGGCCAAGGAGTTCGACGACATCGTGGTTCGTGCGCGTGCCGACGGATCCATCGTTCGTGTGTCCGACATCGGCAAGGCGACGCTTGGCGCCCGCAGCTACGACCTCATTGGGCGATTGAACGGCGCGCACACGGCCAATGCGCTGATCTACACGCGTCCGGGTGCGAACGCGTTGGCGGTGAAGCAGGCCGTCCAGGACCGCATGGAGGAGCTGAAGGCGAGCTTTCCGCGCGGCGTGCGCTACGCGATCCCGTTCGATACCACGCCGTTCGTGAGCGCTTCGATCAAGGAAGTGACGATCACGCTGGTGGAGGCGATGGTGCTCGTCACGCTCGTCGTGTTTCTCTTCCTGCAGAGCTGGCGTGCGACGTTGATCCCCATGCTCGCGGTGCCGGTGAGCGTGATCGGCACGTTCCTGGGGCTGTACGCGTTCGGGATGTCGATCAACGTGCTGACGCTGTTCGGGCTGGTGCTGGCGATCGGCATCGTCGTCGACGACGCGATCGTCGTGATCGAGAACGTCGAACGCATCATGGCGACGGAGAACCTGCCGCCTCGGCTCGCGGCGGACCACGCCATTCGGCAGGTGGCGAGCGCGTTGATCGCGATCGTGCTCGTGTTGTGCTCGGTGTTCGTCCCGGTCGCGTTCATCGGCGGGGTGACCGGCGCCTTCTTCAAGCAGTTCGCGATGACGATCGTGATCGCGGTCGTGCTGTCGGGGCTCGTGGCGCTGACGTTGACGCCGGCGCTCTGCGCGCTCCTGCTCAAGGAGTCGAACGAGGCGCACACGACGGGTTTCTTCGGCTGGTTCAATCGGACGTTCGATCGTGGCCGAACGCATTACGTCGGCGCGGTCGGGTCCGTGCTTCGCCGGCCGTCGGCATGGCTCGGGGCGTTCGTGGTGTTCATCGCGCTCGCCGGGCTGTTGTGGATGCGTATTCCGAGCGCCTTCATCCCGACGGAAGACAAGGGTTACATGGCGATGTCGATTCAGCTCCCCGACGCGGCGTCGCTGCAGCGGACCGAGGCGGTCGTGAGCAACGTCGAGAAGATCATTCGGAGCGAGCCGGCGGTGCGCAACATCGTGGCGCTCGTGGGGCTCGACCTCCTGACGCAATCGAGTGCGACGAATGCGGCGACCGTGTTTCTCAACCTGAAGCCATGGGAGGAGCGCTCGAAGCGCGACGGGCTCGATTCGATCGCGGCCCGCATCAATGGGAAGCTGTTCGCGATGAAGGACGCGAATGCGTTCGGCTTCAACCTTCCCGAGGTGCCCGGGCTCGGCGTGACGGCCGGCGTGGAGGTCAACCTGCAGAATCGGTCAGGGCAGGACATCCGCGAGTTCGCCGGTCACGTGAACGAGTTTCGGACGGCCGTCAACGAGCTGCCGGCGTCGGGAGGGCTGAACACGACGTTCAGGGCGAGCGTTCCCCAGGTGTTCGTGACCGTGGATCGCACGGCGGCCAAGGCGCGGGGCGTCAACCTCACCGACCTGTTCGCGACGTTGCAGGCGTTTCTCTCGTCGCTCTACGTGAACGACTTCAACCTGTTCGGCAAGACGTACCGCGTGCTGGCGACGGCGGCCGAGCCGTATCGCCAGTCGCCTAACGATATCGGCCGGCTCTACGTCCGCGGCACGAACGGCCAGATGGTGCCGGTGTCGGCGCTGACCTCGACATCGTTCCGGAGCGCGCCGACGGTCGTGACGCGATTCAACGGGTTCATGTCGACGCAGTTCACCGGCCCTTCCAAGGCGGGCCATTCGAGCGGCGAATTGCTCGCCGAGGTCGACCAGCTGCTCCGAACGCAATTCGCGTCCGCCGGACTCGGCGTGTCGTACTCGGGCCAATCGTTTCAGGAGCGGGCATCGAGCGGCGCCGCGGCGCTCGTGTTCGTGCTCGGGCTCATCCTGGTGTTTCTGGTGCTCGCCGCGCAGTTCGAGAGCTGGTCGGTCCCGTTCGCCGTACTGCTCGGCATACCGTTCGGCGTGCTCGGGGCCCTGCTCGGCATCTGGCTCCGCGGGCAGCCTAACGACATCTACTTCCAGGTCGGGCTGATCACGGTGGTTGGGCTCGCGGCGAAGAACGCGATCCTCATCGTCGAATTCGCCACGCACTTGCGCGACGAGCGGGGGCTCAGCATCCGGGAGGCTGCGATCGAGGCAGCGCGCGAGCGACTGCGGCCGATTCTCATGACCTCGTTCGCGTTCATTCTTGGCGTGCTTCCACTGATGCTTGCCTCGGGCGCCGGCGCGGCCAGTCGTCACTCGATCGGCACCGGGGTGTTCGCCGGAATGCTGTTCGCGACGACGATCGGGATCTTCTTCATCCCGCTGTTCTTCCAGGTGATCCGCCGTCTCGCCGAGCGTCGCTCGACTCACGCGCGAACGGGTCGCGCGCCAGCAGCGGAGGCCGTCTGATGCGCCGCGCGTGTGCGGTGCTCGCATGGTTAGGCGCTACGACGCTCGCTGGTTGCAAAGTCGGTCCGAAATACTCGCCGGAACCTGTCATCCCGCCGGCCGCGAGAATCGGCGCCGTGCCCTCGACCGACTCGACTCGCACGTTCTTCGACTCGCTGGCGGTCGAGCGGCGGCGCGACAGCGTTCCGGTGGTTCCGCCTAACGCACCGCGGGCGACGGTCAACGCGGCGGCCGCGAGCGCGGCGGCCTGGCTCGACATCATCCGCGATACGACGCTGGTGTCGCTCGTGGACCTCGCGCTCAGTCAGAACCGCGACCTGCGGGCTGCGATCGCGCGGATCAAGGAGTTCCGTGCCGACGTCGGCATCGCACGCGGGCCGCTCCTCCCGAGCGTCACCGCCAACGCTTCGACGAGCAGCAACCAGATCGCACTCGGGTCGTTCCCGCCGACGTCGTACCGCGCGACGCGCGTCACCGGAGATCTCGCGTGGGAGCTCGACTTCTGGGGACGTGTGCGTCGCGGTGTCGAGGCGGCCAAAGCCGATCTCGGGGCCCAGGAGGCGGCAGAGCGAGCTACGGCGTTGTCGCTCGTCAGCGACGTGGCCTCGGGGTATCTCCAGCTCCTCGAGCTGGATCAGGAGCAGGCGATCGCGGAGCGGACGTTGAGCTCGCGCAAGCAAACCCTCGACGTCGCGCGGCAGCGGTACACCCAGGGGCTGACGTCGGAGCTGGACGTCAAGCAGTTCGAGGCTCAGGTCGCGGCCCCGGCGGTCACGCTCGCCCGGGCCGAACGGGCGCGGGCGGAGGTCGAGCACAACCTGACCGTCCTGCTGGGTGGAGGCCCGTCTCGGATCCCGCGAGGCACGTCACTCAGCGAGGCGGTCGCGGCACTCGTCGTCCCGGACTCGATCTCGGCGACGCTGCTCACGCGGCGTCCGGACATCGTCCAGGCGGAGCGGGAGTACGCGGCCGCGGTGGCGCGCGTCGGCATCGCCGATGCCGCGCGCTGGCCGACCTTCAACATCGTCGGGTCGTTAGGCAGCCAGTCGACGTCCGCCGACGAGCTCTTTGCATCGAACACGAAGGTGTACCAGGCGCAGATCGGCCTGTCGTTTCCGCTGTTCGACAACAAGCGCCTCGCGAGCGCGTCCGCGGCGGCCCGCGCCCGCGCGGAGCAGGCGCGCGCGGCGTACGAAAGCGTGGCGCTCAACGCCGTCCGCGAAGCGAACGATGCGCTCATCGCGGTTCGGACGGCGAGGGACGAAGCCGTCGCGCAGGCCACGCAGGCCAACGCGCTGCGTGAGGCGCTCGACATCGCGACGGCGCGCTACGAGGCCGGGCTCTCGAGCTATCTCGACCTGCTGGACGCGCAGCGCACCGTGTTCGTGGCGGAGCTGGCGATGAGCCAGGCGCAGCTTGGCGAGCTCACGGCGGCCGTGCAGCTCTACAAAGCGCTCGCGGGAAGCTGGACACGGGACTCGTCTCGACGCCCCTAACGCGACAGCGAAGACCCACGCAGCGGCGTGAGCGGAGTCAGAACGGCAACTTCGACCGCACCACGCGATTGAACTGGAACTTGAGGTTCTTGTAGTTCAACGACGTAACCTTGTCCTTGATGGACTTCCCGGCCACGACGCCCTTGCCGGTTTGGAACCCGGTGATGGAGATGCGCGACCGCTCGATCTGCTTCTCCGCCACTTCCACGATCGGGTCCAGCCCCTGCTTTTTGAATTCCTCGATGCGCGCCATCCATCCCGGCAGCCCGATGTCGGCAACGAAGAAGTTCAGCACCATCGATGCCGGCGAGTACGCGATGAGATACGAGCCCACGAGCGGACACTCGGCGAAGATCGACTTGTCGAGGGACTCCGGTCTCTCGAGCCGCTTGTTGCCGGCGCGCATTTCGCGAATGTCGATGCCGAGCTGCGTGAGCTCCACCGCGAGTGACGCGAGCCCGGACGCGAGACCGATGACCGTCGTCGTCGCCCCCGAGCCGAAGTCGCCCGCGAGCCCGGCGATCTTGCTCGCGACCGCGGCGGTCTGGATCGTGGCCTGCACGGTGTCACGGGCAATGTTGCGTTGCAGGATCGTCTTCACCGCGGCGCTCGCGGCGAGCGGATCTCCCGGGAGCACGGCTTCGGTGTAGGCGTCCCACGCGAGCTGCTTGCGCGCCTGCTCGACGACCTGCTTCCACGCGTTCGCCGCCTTGTAGCTCGACATGACGATCCCGACGTACGGGAGCATCTCCTTCACGAGGTGCTCGACCGCCTCGCTCGTGATGACGTCGATGAGGTCCTGCAGCTGATCGATGCCCACGGCGTCCATGATCATCTGCTGGGCCTGCGCGCGGAATCCACCCGACGACGCGGCCGATGCGGCGGCGGTACCGGTCGACGCGAGCGTCTTCGCGGCGGAGTAGATCTTGTACCCGGACGTCGCAATGCTCTTCGTCGATCCCACCGCCGACATCTTGCCGTAGACGATCGTCGCGCCCTTGAACATCGTCCGCAGGTTTTCCTGGCGCGCCTTGGCGAGGGCGGCCATGGCGGTGAATTCCGCCTTCGAGAGCGGTGCTGGCTTGGCGGCCGATGTCATGCGTTCCTCGGGATTGGGGACACAATGCCTAACGCGTCACCTGGGCGATGCAGCTCATCCCGCCAAGCGCCCCGCGCTGCAGGACCGGATACCCGCCGCGGACGACGAACTCCACGGCAACCGGCACCCCGGCCGTCTTCTGGTTCGTCCATTCGGCGCGCACCGAGCTCCCACTCCCGTCCGCGCGCGTCGCGCGCGCGACCAGGCGGAACAGCGCCCAGTCGCCAGTCGTCTGGTCCACCAGCAGGTCGCGCTTGCCGACCCTGGCGATCAGCTTGGCCTCACGGCCGGTCTGCGACGGCCAGAGGAGCTGCGCCGGTGGCGTGTCCTTGATGAAGCGCGCCACGTACGAGCCATGCGAGAGCGTGATCTGCGAAACCTGCGGCGTCACGACGCCACGTGCGGTCAGCTCGACGTGCGGTTCGGCGGCACCGCCAAAGAGTGCCGCGGAGACCGCCGCGGCCCGATTGAAGAACGCGAGGAACGGAGCCGAGAGCGCGACCGGCGCACCCGCCTTTTCGACCCACTGGCCACCCTGCTTCTCCAGCAGCGGCTCGAGGCGCTCCTGATGGAACGCCCACAGCGCGCCCGTTCCCGGCGCCAACATCGCGGCGACGTCGGGGATGGATGCTTCGGCCTGCGCGTCGGGACTGAACGGGAACTTCGCGAGCATCGGCGTCATGGCGGCGCAGAGCGCTCGTCCGCGCTCGTTGAGGATGGCGGCGAGTGCCGCGGCCCCGCCGCCCGCGGGGGGCGGGGGAGGCGGTGGCGCCGCTCCACCTCCGCCGGCAGCGACCTGCGGTTTCGCGACCGTTGGGGGGCGCGTGGCGGAGATCGTGCGCAGCGCGGCTTCGGCGCCATCGATCGGCGCGAGGAGCAGTGCCGCCACGGGAGGTCCAACCTGTACGGCAGCGGTATCGACCGCGAACTTCTGCGCCAGCTGACGCGCGGCCACCTTCGCCTGCGTCACGGGGCCTAACGCCTGCTGTGCGGCCTGCACCATCGCCTGCGCGCTTGCCGTATCCACCACGGGCGGCATGTTGCTCACCTGCTCGATCGCCGCCTGTGCGCCCACCAGCGCGCTGACGTACTGCTGATTCGCGTCCGAGACGAACTTGTCGGGCGGGCCCGGCGGCGTGACGGTGTGCACGGGCTGGAACGCCGCGGCCATCCCTGAGTCGATCGCGGTGTTGCGGGAAACGAGCGCGAGCGTCGCCAGCAGCGGAGACTGTGCGCCACCAAGAATCCCGAGCTTCTGGGCGACGTCGCGGGCGGATGTGCTCCGGACGACCGACGTGCCGCGCACGTAGGTTCGCCACCGCTGCACGTATTCGCCGCGGTAGCGCCGCCGCAGCGCGGTGAGTACCGCCTCGCGGTCCTGGGTCTGCGCGGCGGCCGAGTCGCCCACGACCCAGGGTTCTCCCACGAAGTACGGGTCGGAGTTGCGGAAGGCGTTCTCCATCTGCGACCAGCCAGCGGCGGTGAAGGCGCCCGGCATCTCGTTAGGCGCCGCGATCACGCCGGCCGCCGTCGGCGCCACTTCGGCGAGCTTCACCGGCGGCACCGCCTGGTTCGCCTGCGCGAGCATGCTCTGATAGATCTGGTCGGCGCCCGAGAAGCGCCGCAGGTATTCGCGCGAATGCCGCACGATGCCGCCATCGGCCGCCATCGGAAACGGATTCGCTCGCGCAAGCTCCGTCGCATAGAACTCGAACTGGCGGCGCGCGAGCGCGGTCATGTCGGCATCCAGCGACTGCCCACGTGCCCAGCTCGTCAACAGCACCGGCGCGAGGAACTTCGGCGTGCTGCGCGGCGACTCGTTCGTCATGATGAGATACGCCTTGAGCATCGCGTAGTCGCGCCCATAGTCATCCGTGGGCCGCGGCGTCTCGGGGAGCGCGCGCAGCGAGTCCACGAGCGCGCCCCATGCGGCCGCGTGCAGTTGGCGACGATAGCCCTCGAGCCAAACGCGTCGCCCGCCGGCGAGCAACGCGTCCCCACGCCACAGTCCCCAACGCAGGCTCGTCGGCACGCCGTCGGCGCGATACGCGACGAGCGTGTCGAGGGTGGCTCGCAGCGCGTCGAGACGCGTGAGCGCGTCGACGGACGGGAACGTTACCACGCCTCCCGGCGACGCGACGACCGGAAGCGCCGCCACACCCGCGGCGGCCGTCGTCACACGCTTCGCCAGCGACCGATTGCCCAGCCACGAGCGAGTCACCGCGCCCGCGACCACGAGCGCCGCCGCAATGCCAACGCCGAGCAGCGTGCGACGAACCCGCGCGACACGCAAACCCCCGGTGGCGGCCGTCGCCGCACCACCGTCGGCGAGGATGACGTCGGTGAACAGTCTGTCCAGGAACACCCACTGCGGGACGCGGCGAGATGCCGGCGGCGAGTACGACGGTGCGGCGGTCGCAGCGGCCACGCCGAGCGAGGCGAACACGCGAGTCGCGTCGGGCGCTCCGGCCGATACGGGCGCCGGCTTCGCGGCAACCGCTGGCGCCACATCCGACACCAGGACCGGCCGCGCGCCAACGAAGTAGAAGCCACGGAGCTGCGGGCTCACGCCCAGGTGCATCGGCCGACACAGCTCGATGAGGAAACGCGAGAGTGGCGTGGACAGTTTGCTCATCTCGCGGGGCAGCTCGTACGCGCCGAGGCGGCGGTCGGTTAGGCTCTCCCGACCGAGGAGCTGCGTTCGGCGCGCCGCGAGCGCCGCGACGATGCCGGCCAAGGCGCCGTCGAGCCGCGGCGTGACACGCTCGGCATACGACCCGGCTGCGCTCGACCGTGCGGCGCCGTGTTGCGCGGCGTTGTCAAAGGGAAGGGCAGCGCCAAGGGGGGCGCGAATCTCTTCGCTCGTGAACGGCGCGGCCCACTCCTCGAAATGGGGAATGCGATCCGCTTTCGTGAACAAAACGTAGACGGGCAGCGCCACGCCCAGCTCCTTCGAGGCCTCGGCGAGACGTTCTCGCGTTAGGCGTCCGAGTGCTTCGAGGTGCTCGCCGGCCCCGCCGCTGTAGAAGTGGTCGCAGGCCACGCAGACGACCGCGGCGCGGGGCGGGGCCTTGCCGCGGCCGAAGGCGGCAGCGAACCGCGGGCTGCGCATGGCACGAACGAATCGCCGCCATCGAGCGGCGTCGGCCAGCACGCCCGCGGCTGGCTCGGCCAACACGGCATCGCGGATCAGCCAGACGTTCGCGCTGGATGTGGGCTTCGGCGCTTCGCCCTTCGCGGGCGGGGCATCCCCGGCGAGCAGCTGTGGGTCCGTGCCCGAACGCGTGACGACCGTCGTCTTGCAGCTCCCCTGCGAGCCGAGCACCAACACGATCGGCTTCGCGTCGAACGCGCCGCGCGGCAATCGCGCTCGCGCGGCGGCAACGGTGACAAGCGCCTCGTCGCGTCCGGCGGCCGCGGGTGCGGCGGCCGGCTCGTCGACGGGGCGGAGGAACCAGAGCAGCGAGCCGGCAGCGACCAGTCCGAGCACGACGAGACCGACACGCAGCGCGACACGTTCACCGTCCGTGAGCGTCAACACCGCGCCGAGCAGCCAGGCGAGCAGGATGAACGCCAGGAGCACGACGAGGGCGGCGTACCAGCGGGTGGATTTGCTGCGAGCCATGGTGGTGCGGTTGGCGGGAAGGGGCGAGTGTGAGGGGATCGGTCAGTTGGTCGCGGACCGCGACGCGAGCGCGTCGAGTCCGTGGGCGGAGTCGCGGAGCGAGAGCGCCGCGGCGCCCCAGAGGGCCGCGGCGAGCACGATGCTGGCGGCGAGGGCGATGACGAGACGACGGATCCACGGATCGCGCCCGACGACGGCGTCGTTAGGCGGCCGCCAATCCGGCACGAGGTCGCCCGGGGCGCCTCGCGACCGCTTCACCCGGTCATCCAGCTGGGCCGCGATGGCGTGCAGCGCCCCGCGGTCATCGAGGCCGTAGCGTCCCCGGAAACCCAACAGCAGGCAGAGGTGGTGCACCTCGAGCACGTCGGCGAGCGCTGGTGAATCCGGTCGCGCGAGCAGCTGCTCGACGTGCTGGAAGAACCACTCGCCGCCCATGTGTCCGCCGAACAGCTCCTCCTGAAGGGGACGACGCGACCAGTCGGCGAGCGCCGGTTGACGCGAGTTCAGGGCGGATTCATCGAGCAGCGCGACGGCGGCGAAGATCGCGAGCCGTACGTCGGCGGGCGTGTAACCGGCGGCCTGCGCTTCCTGGTCCGCCCGTCGCACGAGCTCCAGCAGCTGCACGCGAAACGCGGCGGCGTCCGGGACGGGTTTGCGATCGCTGCGAAGCCGCGCGACCGCGGTCAGCAGCTCCTGGAGGATCAGCGCAAGGCGGCCCGCCCCAACCGGCGTGACCGAGACCGGCGTGAGAGCGGGCGTGGCAGCAGAACCGATGGCACTGGTCATGGCAACGGGCGCGGGGAAATCGCAGAGTCGGTTTCGCCGCCGTGCGGGTATTCAGTGGCGGCGCACTCGCGAAGGTAGAGCGCGCGCTGCCCATGCGCCATGTGCGTCGCGTTCAGCGGTCGACCAGCACCGCGAGCTCCAACACGGCATCATCGAACGAGTCCGGCAGATACACGCCGATCTCGCGCGTTGCCGTGAGCGCCACGTCGCACGGACCCGCACGGAGAATCTCGAAGTACGTGAGCTCGGCGCGCGGCGCCAGCGCAGCCGGCGGGGCCGGCACGTGCTCGAGCGTGAACCCGGGAACCGCACGCCGAGCGAGCTCCAGCACGAACTTGCGCGCACAGATCTTCGAGAGCCGCGGCACCGCGAGGATCGTTTCCCGGACCGACATCGACGAGCGGACACCGACGAACCACCGTGCGCCACGATCGAAGCAGCGTGGGTCGGCGATCTGCGCACCGAAGAGGGTGTCTTCGCCGCGCGGGAGTGGAACGACCACGGCTTTCGCGGCGACGACGACATCGAGGTGCGTGCGCAGATGTTGCTCGAGCGCGCCGAAGCACGCACCGAGGTCATCGTGCGCGTAAGTCGGGAGGTCGCGCACCTGCGTCGTCAACGAAAAGGTGCAGAGCGCGCCGGCGAGGCGCGACAGCTCCGCCCAGAGACGCTCCGGGTGTGCGCGCCGCGTGGCGAGCAGATGGCGAAGCGGTGCCTCGGCCGACCGAATGGCGTGCAGGAGCCATCGCGTCGCGAGCTCGTTCCCCACATAGGCCGCGGGCCCAGCGCCGGCTCGTGGTGCGCCCGCCGGCCCGAGCGACGCGCTCAGCGACGCACCCTTCGCCTCGAGCATCCCGATCACGCCGCGAACGATCTCCAACAATCGTTCGCTCGCGCCGATCTGGAGCGCGGGCGGGACGTAGTCGGGATCCACGACGAAGCGTCCGCTGCCGTCGCGGCGGATGCGCGCGATGGGAAGCGCCACGTCACTCGGCGCCAGCTCGGAATCCAGGCGCAGCGAGAGACGCTTCGCGGCGAAGTGAATGTCGGTGGCATCCTCCCCCGAGGTCTCGTCGCGGACCGTGGCGACCGTAGTGACCCACCGTGTGGTGTCCGTTTCGCCAGCGAGACCGGCCGAGCCATACGTCGCAGCCGTGTGATCGCTCGACGCTCCATTCACCGGACTGACGTTCGGACCATCGCTACGCCAGCCGGGCAACGTCAGCAGCACCGTGTGCGCATCGCGCGCCGGTGAGAAGCGCTCGCCAAGCGACGACGGCGCAGGCGGGCGGTCCGCCTCCGGCACCGCCACCGGCGTTCCGTCGGGGAAGATCCCGCGCGCATGAGAGAGCACGAGCGTGCCGCCGCCAAGCGCATCGGTGTCGAGCGCTGCGCTGGTGACTCCGTACCCGAACGGGAAGAGCGCCTCGATCGTGTGGCCGAGGGTTTCCTCGAAATGCTGGCGCTGCGCCTGAAAGTGTTGCGGCGCGAGGAACATGCCCTCTTCCCAGACGACGCGGTTCACCTGTCGAGGGGGGAGGGGGAGACGCATGATGGAGTTTGCAGAAAAAGTTGGCGGGGCGTGAGAGGCTGCGGTGACGCGGGGTGTCAGTTGCCGTGATTGCGCCACGTCAGCGCGGAGTGAACAATATACGTCCGCGCTGCTCGCCGTCCCGGTCCGCTCGTCGCGGACGCACCACGTGGCCGGCGGGTCGTTACCCTGCCGCTCACTGATGACCAACTTCGACGACCGTTACCGCCTGCTCAAGTGCGTCGCCTTGGGCGGCGGAATGCGAACGCACAACGCCCAGGAAAAGACGACCGGACGACCGGTGATGGTGCACATCGTCGATGCGCCGGACCCCGACGTCGTCGAGCGGCTGCGCGAGCAGGTCCACGCGCTCGCGCCGGCCGAGCGGTCGCGAATCATCGAGATGGCGGAGACGCCTAACGGGTTTGCGGTCGTGAGCGAGTTTCTTCCCGGTCTGACGACCTTTCCGGAGTGGATCGCCGCGCGTGCGCCCGTCCCGGGGTCGGCTCCCACGGCGCCGATTCCGGTTCGGGCCGATGACCCTGTTCCGCCTGCAGCCCAGGTCGCACCACCCGCGGACTCCGCTTCGCGGCCGACGGAGCTCATGCCGGGCCCCGCAGCCGCGGCTCCGCCGGAGTTGACGCAGAGCTTCGTGATCGGTCGCATCGAGTCGGCTCGTGGCGGACAAGCGAAAGGCGTGCAGCCGCCCGGCGAGTTCACGCGGCTGTTCCAGGGCCTGAGTGGTGAGAGCGCTCGCGCGCCGACTCCGCCGCCAGCGGCACCGGCGACGCCGCCAGCCGTACCGGTGGCGCCACCAGCGCCTAACGCAGCTCCCGCCCCGCCGCCCGTGCCGCCCGCAGCGGCGGCGCCGCCACCGGCCCGGAAGGCGCCGCCACCGCCGGTCCGCGAGGCGCCGCCCCTCGCCCCGGGAGAGTTCACGGCCCTGTTCCGCCCACTGGGCGCGCCCACGTCGCGCGACCCGGCGCCTTCGCCGCTCGTAGGCGGGGCGTCGCCGCCGGCTCGGCCGCCTGCGCCACCGTCCGGCGCGTCGCCGTCGGCCGCGTTTGCCGCGCCGGCGCCGCCCCGGGAGCCGCCGCCGGCGTTAGGCATGTACAGCGCCCTACCGGATCCGGCGGGATCGCGGCCGTTCCCGCCACCACCGATCGCCCCCGGGCCGCCGCCACTCGCCTCGGCGCCCGGGTCGACCGCACCGGCGGGGGCGGCGCCATCGCCGCTCATCGGCGGTGGTGGCGGCGTGGCGCCGTTGCCCCCCGTCATCCCGCCGCCCGTGTTCGCGGCGCCGGGCGCTGCGGCGAGCGGCGTCGCGCAGTCGCCGCTCTCGGGGCGTGGCGCCGCGAAGGCCGGGCCGAGCGACTATACGATGCTGATCCGGCAGTCGGAAACGCCGGCACCGCCGGAACCGACGTCGTCCGAGCGCCCTGCCGCCGCGCCGCCGGTCACTGCCAGGCGGCAGATCCCGCTCGGCCTCATCATCGCGCTCAACGTCGTCTTGGTGCTGGCGATCGCGCTGGTGCTCTATTTCATGTTCCGGCCGTCGCCGCCTAACGCCGCCCCCGGCGCCGCGCTGCCCCCGGGGGCGAACCCGCCGGCGGTCACGGCGCCGACGGTCACGCCACCGGCCGTGACGCCACCGACGGTCAAGGCGCCGCCGCTCCCGGCCAAGCCGTAAGCGGCGCGCCCGTTAGGCGAGCAGGATGACCAGCTCGAAGCGCGCGTCGCCCAGCTCGGCCGGTACGTAGACCGCGAGATTGCGCGCGTGGGCGACGGCGTCCCACGCGCCGCCCGTGCGCTTGAGCGCGAAGTAGATGAAGTCGAGCTTCACCGGGACCGCCGCCGGTGGCTGCGGAACATGTGCGAGCTCGAGACCCGGCAGCGCCTGGCGGATGAGCGTGTCCACGACGTCCGCCGAACCGACCTTGCAGCCCGCCAGCACTCTCGTCACGAGATCCGCCTGGCGGATCGGCGCGCTCACCGCGAGATACCAGGCGGGAGCCGACAGCCACCGTTCCTGCTCTACCGCCACGGCCTGCACCGATGGGCGCACGGTCCGCAACGGCAAGGCGACCGCCACCTCGGGCACCGCGGTCTCCAGCAGCTCGAGCAGCTGCGCCTCGAGCGCGGCGAAACAATCGCCAAGACGAGCGTGATCGTACACCGGAGACCCGCGCGGGGTGGACCCGAAGGTGGTGAGCGCGCCGGCGAGCGCGAGCAGCGCTTCCCACAGATCCGCCGGATGCCCCCGCCGTACCTCATGGAGATGCCTGAGCTGCGGCAGATGCGTGTTCAGCGTATACAGCAGCCAAAAGCTCGCGACGTCGGTGACCGAAAAATCCGCGAGTCCCTGGTTGCGCTGACGCCGCGCGCCGGCAAGTGACGACGCCTTGGCGGCGGCGCGCTCCAGGACACGATGCGCGATCCCCATGATGAACGGGCTCGCCGCGATGTCGAGCAACGGCGGCACGAAGGACGGATCGAGCGTCACCTCGCCGGCCGCGGTGCGCAGGAGCCGCACCAACGGCATCGTGACGTAGCCTTCCGCCGACTCACCTTCGAGCAGGAGTCGAAGGTTCGGCCGCGCGATCTGGACGGGGCGCTCCGCGAGGCCGGTCGTCTCGTCGCGTGCCAGGTGGTCCTCGCCGCGCCAGCGGGCGGTCGTCGCGGCGCCGCTCGCGCGCGCGTCCCTGCCGACAACGTTGCGTGCGCCGGGCCGGTATTCGGGTACGGCGATCGACACCACCAGCGCACGCTGATCCTGCTGCCACGCGGTATCCAGCGCTCTGGGCGGCGGCGATGGGTCGGAGGCCGGCGCGTCGAACAGGAGACCGTCCGGAAACCTGCCGGCCGCCGCGCGCACCACGACCGTTCCGCCGGCGAGCGCCTCGCGGTCGATCTCGAGCCGTGTGATGCCCCACGGGCAGAACGTCAGCGCGCCGAGTTGCAGGCGCAGCAATTCATCGAGGTACCGGTCCTGGGCCTGGAGGTGTTGCGGGGTGAGGAGCGTCCCCTTGCTCCAGAGGACGAGATCGAGAGATGGCATGGCCTACAACGTACCGACCGTTCGACGAGACGCCAGAAGCTGGCGTGCGCAAGCGCGGCGCGCTTCGCTGTGCGTATGCGACGAGCGGTCGACCGGCTTGACCGGCGCGCGTCGCGCGTGGATTCTACGCCGACCATGACGACTGTTGCCAACCCGACTGCCGCCCCGACCGCGGCTCCCCCGCCGCCGGGCGCGCTCAATGCGCCGAGCGCCGCGTTCGCCGTCCTCCGCGAGGCGCTCGTGGCGGCGAGGTTCGACGAGCCGACCGTATCGGCTCGGCTCGGGGTACCCTCGCTCTACGATGTCAAACGCCTCGCTGACGGGCGGACGACGCTCGCGTCGACGCCGGAGGACGCGAACGCCGCGCTCGTTAGGCTCTTCATCGACAGCGAGCCGCTGCCGGCGGCGCTCGTCGAGCGCCTGCTGAGCGCCCGCTTGCTGGACGCGTTGTACGCGCTCGGGCTGGTGGCTCCGGCCGCCGCCGGGGACGCATCCCTCGCGGCGACGGCCATGCTCTATCCGACGCAGGGGCTGTGGCTGGCGTCCGACCGCCAGCCGATGCGCGTGGCCGACCTGGCGCTGCTTCCGCAGGACTACGTGTTCAGTGCGTTGAACAGTCTGACGCAACAGTACCTGGACGTGGTGCCCGATGCCCCGGGCGCTCGCGTGCTCGAGCTGTGCGCCGGCACGGGGGTGGCGGCGTTGCGCGCGGCACGCCGCGGTGCGGCCGAGGCGTGGGCGACCGACATTGCGCCGCGGTGTGTCGAGTTCATTCGATTCAATGCCCGGTTGAACGACGTCGCCGATCGGGTGCGCGCGGTAGAGAGCGACGCGTGGTCAGCGTTAGGCGGCGAGACCTTCGACCTCGTCGTGGCGCACCCGCCGTACGTGCCGGCACTCTCGCACCGGTTCGATTTCCGCGACGGCGGGGAAGACGGTGAGCAGGTGGCGCGTCGGATCGTGGAAGGCCTCGGGGCCCACGTGCGCCCGGGCGGGCGCTACGTCATGCGAGCGGCACTCAGCGATCGCCGCGGCGCGCCGATCGCGGCCCGCGTGCGGGAGTGGCTGGGCAGCGCCGGCGATGCGTTCGACCTCGTGGTCGTCGAGCACGGCGAGTACGGGCCCGTGGAGGCCTACCAGAACGTGACAAAGGGTGGGAAGGACTTCGTCGACTGCGAGCGGTGGTTGAAGCACTTCGATGCGCTCGGCGTCGAGCGGTTCGCGGTGAGTGTCGTCGAGCTGCGTCGCGACGCCGCGGAACGGGCGCCGCTGACGGAGCGGCGGGTCGCCGGTAAGCCACCCGACCATCGCGCCGTGGACTGGGTGTTCCGTTGGGCGCATCGTGTCGCATCCCGAGGCGCCACGCCGGTAGCCAGGCTTGCGGGCCAGCGGCCTCGGGTCGCGCCAGGCGCTCGGCTCGCGGTGCATCTCGAGTCGGATGCGTCGGGCGCGTGGTTCAACGTCGGCGCGATGGTCGAGACGGCGTGGCCCACGCACGCCGTGGTGAAGGCCCCGCCGCTGGCGCCGACGCTGCTCGAGCTCTGCGATGGGACGCGGGACCTCCCGGCGATTCTGGCCGGCCTTCGCGAAGCGGGCCTCGTGTCGGGCGACGTCACGCACGCCGATGTCGCGCACCTCGTGGAGGTATTGGCCGCGGCCGGCGCCGTGGAGCTGCCCGACTGTCCGATCCCCGTCGCGCCCGCGGACACCTAACGGGACTCGTCCCGCGGCGCTAGCGACCGTCGCGATCGACGAGGACGCCGACGGACAGTAGCCCGAGGCACCGGACGAGCGCATAGCCGGGCGGCACCCCCACACCGCGCTCGAGGTCCGGCGTGAGGGGCGACCGCGGATTCCGTAACCCCGCCGCGCCGCTCCAGCCCTCTTCCGCGTCCGGGTTGGCGGCGGACGCCAGGCGCCCACGTCGCGGGCGCCAGACATCGCTTGCCGTGAGCCAGCCGATGCGACGTCCTGGCTCGAGGAACCGGTCCCAGGTTTCGGGGAACCAGTAGCGGTCCGGGGCGCCCGCGCGTCCCGTTAGGCGGGCCCAGTGGGCCAGGGTGGCGGGATCGGCGTGCTCGGCGAGCCACGAGTCCGGAACGAGGAGTGGCAGTGCGAACCACGCCCGACGTTCGTCGTGCGGTTCCGGCTCGGCGCCACCGCGCCGTGTGTGCCGATGAGGCGGCCAGGCACGCGCGGGAACGGCGACGGCAGCGTCGTGGAGCGAAGGCCAGTCGCGTGGCGTGTTCGATCCCGCGGCGATCATGAGGTGATAGTCGACCTCGATGATTGCAGCCACGCTCTGGGTGCCCGCATCGCTCGACGCGGAGGGGTCGATCCGCACGGCAGGAGTAGCGGACTCGCAGAGCGCGAGCGCGACCCAAGCAACGCCACCGGACAGCTCATCCCGGACGGCCGACGGAAACGTGCTCAGCAGGCCGAGTCCCATTCGTCGCGCGAATGCGGTTTGCGGATCGCGCTCGAGCTGACGCCGCGCGCGGTCGTATGGCGGGGCCTGCCGGCCCGGCGACTCATCGCGGGCGTCGGTGAGGGCGGACGCGTCGAAGCCTGCTCGAACGAGCGCGCGCACCGCGGTGGCGAGGCCGCTCGGAAGCCGTATGGCGCGCGGGTGGTTCGCGACGGCAAACCGGCCCCGAAGCGCTGCGACGAGGGCGCGCAGCCGTGCGGGCGCCGGGACGCGCGACGAGAGGGCATGCGCAATCATTGGCGTTCCAAAGAACGTCGGGAGGCGCCGAGGCTCCCGGACGAAGCGGGCGGCCGCGGCCGCGGCGTTCGACCACGGCGCGCAGAGCGGAGGCGTCGTTGCGATGCGCGGCATCGACCGGAGATCGACGTTGGCGTTCATGAGACATTAACGTTGCGAGTTCCGCGCCCAGACTCGCTTGACATTTCATCCCACACTCTGCACGATAGCGCGGCATCAATTTGCTAATGCGGTGAAGGCCCTCCTCCCTGCCTTCGCCGGTGAGCCGTCACATCCCCCAGTGTCCCGAATTTCCTGACAGCTTCGCCCCTTCCGACCCCGGGAGTCACGCATGGCCGACAGCACACAGAAAAAGCTCGAGCGCGTTCGCCCTCCGCGCGTGTCGATCGCTTACGAAGTGGAAACGGGTGGCGCGATCGAGAAGAAGGAGCTCCCGTTCCTGATGGGCGTGTTGGGCGACTTCAGCGGGCAGCCGACGGAACCGCTGCCGAAGCTGAAAGAGCGAAAGTTCGTCGAGGTCACGCCCGACAACTTCGATGACGTGCTGGCCAGCATGAAGCCGCATCTGGCGTTCACCGTCGAGAACAAGCTGTCCGAAGATGCGAATGCGCCGAAGCTCGCCGTCGATCTCAACTTCCGCAGCATGGACGACTTCTCGCCCGAAGCGGTGGCGAAGCAGGTGAAGCCGCTCCGCGAGCTGCTCGACCTGAGGACGCAGCTCGCGGACCTGCGCGGGTCGCTGCAGACCAACGAGAAGCTCGACGAAGTCCTGCAGTCGACGCTCGGTGATGCCGACAAAATGAACAAGCTGCGGTCGGAGCTCGGACTGCCGGAGGGCGGAAACAATGGCTGAGACACAGGCTGCCGGCGGCCAGGCCGCGGCATTCACTAGCAGCGCAGAGACGTCGCTGCTCGACCAGATCCTCGAGCAGGGCAAGGTCGGCCGCGACGCGGAGACGCGCGAGCGCGGAAAGGATCTCGTGAAGCGGTTCGTCGCGGAGGTCCTCGAGGGCTCGATGACGGTCGCGCGCGACACCGAGATGATGATCAACGCGCGCATCGCGCAGATCGATCATCTGCTGTCGCTTCAGGTGAACGAGATCCTTCACCACGCGGATTTCCAGCGGCTCGAAGCGTCGTGGCGCGGTCTCAAGTACCTGATGTCGCAGAGCGAGACGGGGACGATGCTCAAGATCAAGGTCCTCAACGTCTCGAAGAAGGATCTCCTTCGCGACCTGCAGCGCGCGCCGGAGTTCGACCAGAGCGCGCTGTTCAAGAAGGTCTACGAGGAGGAATACGGCGTCTTCGGCGGCACGCCGTTTGGCGCACTGGTGGGCGACTACTACTTCGACAAGAGCGGCCAGGACATGGAGCTGCTCGAGAAGGTCTCGAACGTCGCGGCGGCCGCGCACGCACCGTTCCTGTCCGCGGCGTCGCACGATCTCTTCAACCTCGAGTCGTTCACGGAGCTGGACCAGCCGCGCGACCTCGCGAAGATCTTCGACACGACCGAGTACGCGAAGTGGAAGGCGTTCCGTGCGAGCGAAGATTCCCGCTATGTCGCGCTCGCCGCGCCGCGGGTTCTCGTCCGCGAGCCGTACGGCAGCGGCACCGTGCCGATCGAGGCGTTCAACTATGAGGAGCGCGTCGACGGCACCGACCACGGCGCCTACCTCTGGGGCAACGCGGCGTACGCGCTGGCCGCGAACGTCAACAAGGCGTTCGCCACCTACGGCTGGTGCGCGTCCATTCGCGGTGTCGAGAGCGGCGGCCTGGTCGAAGGGCTGCCTGTTCACAACTTCCGTACCGAGGCCGGTGAGCTGGTAATGAAGTGCCCGACCGAGGTTCAGGTCACCGACCGCCGCGAGAAGGAGCTGGCGGACCTTGGCTTTGCCGCGCTCGTGCATCAGAAGGGAACGGCGAACGCCGCTTTCTTCAGCGTGCAGTCGTGTCAGAAACCGAAGGTGTACGACACGCCGCAGGCGACGGCGAGCGCGCGTCTCTCGGCGCAGCTGCCGTACATCTTCGCGACGTCCCGGTTCGCGCATTACCTGAAGGTGATGATGCGCGACAAGATCGGCGGGTACACGTCACGCGCGCAGATCGATTCGTTCCTGAACCGCTGGATCCAGAACTACGTCACCGGTGAGGACGCTGCCGCCTCGATCAAGGCGCAGCGGCCGCTCGCCGAGGCGCGCATCGATGTCGTCGAGGTTCCGGGCAAGCCGGGCGCCTATCGGGCGGTCGCGTTCCTGCGCCCGCACTTCCAGCTCGACGAGCTGGGTGTCGCCATGCGGCTTGTCGCCGAGCTGCCACAACCGGCTGCCTAACGCTGTAGGGCGCCCGGCGTGCCGGGCGCCCATGCCGTGCCCCGGTCGCGGGATTGACCCGCGACCTTTCCGCCGATCAATCCTCTCACCAAGTCGAGGCGCAGAACAATGGCATTCGATACCTACGTCGAGCTCTCCGGAATCGAGGGCGAGGCAACCGCCAAGGGGTTCGAGAAGAAGATCGAGATCTTCTCGTTCTCATGGGGCGCATCCGCGCCCGTGACGATCGGCCCCGGCAGCTCCGGCATCTCGGCGTCGCGCGTGAGCATCTCGTCGTTCAACGTGATGAAGAAGACGGACGTCGCGTCGCCCAAGCTGTTCAAGGCGTGCTGCCTCGGCGAACACGCCGATAAGATGGTCGTCTCGATGCGCAAGCAGACCGGCACGGGCGGTCAGGACGCGTTTCTGATCTACACCTTCAACGAAGTCATGGTCGAGTCGATTCAGTGGTCCGGATCGTCGGGCGGCGATGACACGCCGACGGAATCGGTATCGTTCGCGTTCGCCAAAGTCACCGTGGAGTACAAGACCCAGGGCAAGGATGGCAAGCTGGTGGCGGGCACGCCGGTGGTGTGGGACGTCACGAAGGTCGACGCCAGCTAAAGGAGTCTCATGCCGATGCCGACCGCACGAGAGCTTTACGCCGCTGGACGGTTGGACTCGGCGATCGAAACGCTGGGTGCCGAGCTCCGGAACGCGCCCGCCGATGCCACGCGGCGGACGTTTCTCTTCGAGCTGCTGTCGTTCGCGGGGCAGTACGACCGCGCCGAGAAGCAGCTCGATGTGCTCGCGCGAGACGGCACCGATGCGGAGCTTGCGGTGCTGCCCTACCGGGCAGCGCTGCAGGCCGACCGGATACGCGAGCATATGTTCCTGACCGGCGACTTTCCCACGGGTGTCGTGCCGACACCGGTTGGGGGTACGTTCAACGGCCGTCCGTTCCTGTCCATCGAGGACGCCGATCCACGCGTCGGCGCACGCCTCGAGGTCATGGCCGGCGGTCGGTACATGTGGATCCCGTTCGCGTACATCGAGTCGGTCCACCTGGAACCGCCTCGCATGCTGCGCGATCTGCGCTGGGCACCGGCGCGCGTCACGACGAGCGCGTCGATGCGCGAGATGGAGCTCGGTGAAGTCCTGCTCCCGGCGCTCTCGCCGGGCGCATGGCGCCTCGAGGATCCCGAGCTGCGACTCGGGCGCGCGACCGACTGGGAGGAGCTCGCTGACGGGGCGTTCGCGCCAATCGGTCAGAAGCTGTTGAGGATCGACGACCAGCTGGTTCCGTTGTTGGAGGTTCGTGAACTCGTAATCGGCGCGGCCGGGCCCGAAGCACCGCTGGCGTAGGAACGCGGGGCGCTCGCCACGTCGAGCGACAGTGTTGTCAGTCCCTGGTGCGGCGCACCCCTCCCGAGGCCGCGCCGCTCGGTCTTGCCTACTCACCGATCGCCGTCTCGCGCACGAATGCCAGTCGATACCGCTCTGCTCGAAGCGCTGCTCGCGCCGATTGCCGGGGACAATCCGGCGGGTCGCGATCTGCGTTACGATCCGCGTTATGATCAGGTGAAGGAAGCGCGCCGTGAGGATCTCGAGCTGCCGGCGGGCGGACTCGCGACCGAGCGGAAGGTTGCCGACTGGCCGCAGGTCGTGAAGCTGTCCACGCAGCTCGTCTCCACCGAGACGAAAGACCTGCAGCTCACCGCCTGGCTGGCGGAAGCGCTGCTGAAGCGTGACGGGCTTACGGGGTTGACCACCGGGCTCGAGGCGCTGCGCGGGATCCTGGATCGGTACTGGGACGGCTGCTATCCGGCGTGGGACGAGGATGATCCCGAGCTGCGCGCGGGGCCGCTCGACTGGGTCGGCGCGAAGCTCGATGTCCCCGTTAGGCAGACCGCCGTCGCGCCGGGCGGCGTGTCACTGCTCGATTTTCAGGCCTCGCGCGCGATCCCGAGTGAGGGAGAGGCCGAGGGCAACCGCGAGAAGCGCACCGCCCGGGAGGAAGCGCTCGCCGACGGGAAACGGTCGCCCGAGGATGTCGACGCCGCGGTCGCCGGCGCACCGAAGGCGTTCTACAAGACGCTCATCGCCGAGACCGATGCGGCGTTCGCGTCGGCAACGGCGCTCGAGAAGGCGTCGGACGAACGTTTCGGCCGCGACGCGCCGTCGTTCGCGAAGCTCCGATCGGCACTGGAGGACATCCGCCGCATCGCGGCACCGATCCTGGCGCAGAAGCTCATCGACGACCCGGACCCGATCGTCGAGGAATCGGTGAGCGAGGACGGCGCGGTCGGCGGGGTAGCCGACGGCCCACTCGCGCCCGAACCCGTGAGCGTGGCGGACGCCGCGCAACGGGTAGCAACCGCGGCCCGATTCCTCCGCAAGCAGGACCCGACCAACCCGGCGCCGTACCTCATGCTGCGCGGGCTTCGGTGGGGCGAATTGCGTGTGCGCGCGCCGGAAATCGAGCCGAAGCTGCTCGAAGCGCCACCCACGGCCGTGCGGTCTCGCCTCAAGGCACTGATGCTGGATGGCAAGTGGTCCGATCTGCTGGAGCAGTGCGAGGCGGTGATGGCCACGCCGCAGGGGCGCGGATGGCTCGACCTGCAGCGGTACGTGCTGACCGCGTGCGATCGACTTGGCGGGAGCTACGACAGCGTCGCGGCCGGCGTGCGCTCGGAGCTTCGGACGCTGCTCTCGGCGCTTCCTCAGTTGCGGGAGATGACGCTCATGGACGACGCGCCGACGGCGAACGGCGAGACGCAGGATTGGCTCGACGCGCAGGGGCTGGGCGCGCGAGACGGCGAGGGCGCGCCGCCGTCCGATGGCAACGGGGTTGGCGCGTCGGACAGCGAGGTCGTCGATCAGACCGAGGCGCTCGCGGCAGCGCTCGCGGAAGAGGATGCGACGAGCGAGCACGGTGGGCTTCGCACCGGGCCGAGGCGCCGCGCGAGCACGGGCCATGCGGCCGCCGCGCGCGACCCATTCGCGACGGCCCGCGCCGAGCTGGCCCAGGGACGGCCGAACCGGGCGATCGAGCTATTGCTGGCGGAGCTGGCGCGGGAGCGGTCGCCCCGCGGTCGATTCGTCAGGCAGACCCAGATCGCCTACGTCATGGTCGAGGCCGGGCTCGATGCGGTCGCCCGGCCGATTCTCGAGAAGCTCGTGAGCACGATCGATGAACGAAGCCTCGAGGACTGGGAATCGGGGCCGCTGGTCGCGCAGCCCATGGCGCTGCTCTGTCGCGTGCTCGACCGGATCGGCGACGGGTCGGGGGACCGCGATGGCCTGTACCTGCGGATCTGTCGGCTGGATCCGCTGCAGGCCATTGCGCTTCAACATCCGACCGCCTAACGGGCGCCCCAGCCATGGCACGCACTGAGATCGAGCGCACGGTCCGGCCGTCCATACTGGACCGTCTGACGGACCACGAGCCGGGGCTCGCCGCCGACCCGCCCATCACGCGGGAAGAATCGGAGCGGCGATACCGGCTGGCGGTCGAGCGGGACGTCGAATCCCTGTTGAATACGCGGCGTACCATGGTCCCGGCCCCCGAGTGGTGCCCCGAGCTGCGGCGCTCCGTGTACGACTTCGGCCTCGTCGACACCACGGGCATCCCCGTGGGCACCAAGACCGGCAAGGACCGGCTGCTGTCGGCGCTGCAGGACGCCATCGAGCGGTTCGAGCCACGCCTCGCCCGGCCTCGCGTCAGGCTCCTCGACGCCCAGCAGGTGCGTGCCCCGCAGATGCGGTTCGTCGTCGAGGCGGTCCTCGTGATGGACCCGGGGCGTGAGGACGTCATGTTCGACACGGTGCTCGAGATCGCGAGCGGCGAGTACGACGTGCGCGACAGCGACGCTTCGGCGAGCGGCTGAACCGAGGCGACATGCGCGACGACCTGCTTCTCTATTACGAGCGCGAGCTCACCTACCTCCGACGGCTCGGGGCGGAGTTCGCTGCGCGCTACCCGAAGGTGGCGTCGCGTCTCCAACTCGAGCCGACCAAGTGCGAGGACCCGCACGTCGAGCGACTGCTCGAGGGCTTTGCGTTCCTGACGGCACGCGTCCACCATCGCCTCGACGACGACCTGCCCGAGGTGTCGGAGGCGATGCTCGACGTGCTGCACCCGCAGCACGTGCGTCCGCTGCCGTCGCTGTCGATCGTCGAGATCGAGCTCGACCCGGAGCTTGGCAAGCTCCCGGCAGGATTTCACGTCCCGCGCGGCAGCGAGCTGCGCTCGCGCCCGGTGCAGGGGATGCCATGTCGATTCCGCACGGCATACGACACCACACTGTGGCCGATGACCGTCACGAACGCGGAATGGACGGCGGCCGATCGAGCCGGTGGCGGTGCGCGGCTCGGTGAAGCTGTGGGCGCGATTCGAATCGAGCTTCGCGCGTTTGCGGGGATGCGCCTTGGCCAGGTGGCGCCAAGGCGGGCTGCCGACACGGGGAATGGCACGCCAGCGCGACCGCCCGCCTTACGACTCCACCTGGCCGGCGACGCGACCGTCGCCGACGCGCTCCACGAGCTGCTGCTCAACAGCTGTACCCGTGTCGTCATCCGCGATCCCGATCAGCCGTCGCGCGCGCCGGTCGTCATTCCGGCGTCGAGCGTAACGCCGGTGGGGTTCGAGGCCGACGAAGCCCTGTTCCCGTACCCGCGCCGCACGTTCGCCGGGTTCGCGCTGCTCCAGGAGCTGTTCGCGTTTCCGCAGAAGTTCCTGTTCGTGGACGTGGCCGGAGTGGACGACGCCCTCCGCACGTTAGGCGCCGGCGCGCGGGCCGAGCTGTTTTTCGTCATCGCGCCGTTCGAGCGCGCGGAGCGACGTCAGGTGCTGGAGCTCGGGATCAACGCCCGGACCTTCCGCCTCGGATGCACGCCGGTCGTGAACCTGTTCGAGCAGGTGGCGGAGCCTATCCTGATCACGCAGCGCACGACGGAGTATCCGGTCGTGCCGGATGCGCGACGGCGGCTCGAGATCGAGACCTGGTCGGTGGATAGTGTCGCCGGGATCACGCCGGGCGCCGGAGAGCCGCGCCCGATGGAGCCGCTGTACGGCTTCCGCCATGGGCGGTCGGACGCGGCCGGGACGTTCTGGCACGCCGTCCGTCGCGCGACTGGCTGGCGGACCGATCGCGGCACCGAGGTCTTCATCTCGTTCGCTGACCTCTCCGGGCAGATGCGCGCGCCCGACGCGGAGATCGTGTCGCTCACGCTGACCTGTTTCAATGGTGAGTTGCCGAGTCGGCTGCCGTTCGGCGTCGACGAACGGGGCGACTTCGAGCTCGCGCAGGGTGGACCGGTGCGACGCGTCCTGTGTCTCGTGCGACCGACACCGGTCGTCCAGCCGCCGCTCGGGAAACCGATCCTCTGGCGTCTCATCTCGGCGCTGTCGCTCAACCATCTGTCGCTGGTGGAGGATGGCCGCGAGGCGCTGCGCGAGCTGCTTCGATTGCATAACGCGGGTGATTCCACGGCGGGCGAGCGCCAGATCCAGGGGCTCGTGGGGGTAAACAGCGGGCCCGCGTTCGCGCGCGTGGCGACGGAGCAGGGGGTCGTGTTCGCGCGGGGCCGTCGCGTCGAGCTGGAGCTCGACGAGGAGCATTTCCCGGGAGGCAGCGCCTTCCTGTTCGCGAGCGTGCTCGAACGCTTCCTCGCGCAGTACACGACGATGAACAGCTTCACGCAGCTCGCGGCGCGAACGCGCCAGCGCAAGCGAGTCATGCGCGAATGGCCGCCCCGCGCCGGCTGGCGCACGCTCGTCTGATGACGACCCTGCCCGACGTCCCGCAGGCGGCCAGGTACGAACCTGCCGCGACTCCGGCGCCGGACGCGCGTCTGGAGCGGATGCTGCGCGAGGAGCCTACGGCCTTCTCGTTCTTTCAGGCCGTTCGTACGCTGTCGCGACTGCGCGCCACGCGGGCGCCGGTTGGTGGGTGGGCCGACCCTTCGACCGAGGTCGTACGTTTTTCCGCGAGTACGGCGCTGGGGTTTCCGGCGAGCGAGATCCAGACGCTCACCATCCCGGAGGAGAACGGGAACGGCGAAGCGCCGGCCCGCATGACGGTGAACTTTCTCGGGCTCACCGGGCCGCAGGGCGTGCTGCCGCACCTCTATACCGAGCAGGCGGCCGCACGTGCGCGCGCCAGGGACACCGCGCTGCGCGATTTTCTCGACCTGTTCAATCACCGGGTCCTGTCGCTGTTCTACCGCGCGTGGAAGTCGCACCAACCGGCGGTGCTTCAGGAGGAACGGGGAGACGATCGGCTTCACGACCACCTGCTCGACCTCGCTGGTCTCGGTACCGAGGGGCTGCACAATCGGTTGCCCGTGGGGGATTCCGCGCTTGCGTTCTACGCTGGCCTGTTGTCGCTTCGCGCCCGCCCGGCAGACGGCCTCGCGCGGCTCGTGAGCGACTACTTCGATGTGCCGGCGACGATCGAGCAGTTCGTGGGCGAGTGGCGACGCGTGGACGCGCGCGGGCAGTGCACGCTCGACGGCGAGGGTGACGCCGGACGACTTGGCTTCGGCGTGCTCGGGAATGCCGCCTGGGACGCGCAGGCGCGGGTGCGGCTGCGACTCGGCCCGCTCTCCCGCGCGCAGTACGACGCGTTTCTACCAGGTGGCGACGCGCACGAGGCCTTGTGCGCGCTCGTGCGCCTCTACGCCGCCGAGGAGGTCGGCGTCGATGCGCAGCTCGTGCTCGCGCGCGGAGAGGTTCCGCCATGCGTGCTCGGGCCACCGGCGCGAGACGGCCCGGCCCCGCCGAGGCTCGGTCGGGGCACCTGGCTGGCGTCGCGTCCGCTCGGGCGCGACCCGGACGAGACGGCGTTGCGGCTCTGTTGAGGATTCCGTGCATACACTACCTAACGACTTTCACCCGCGAGGCAGATGATGGCCGCCAACCTGCGAGCGCTGATCGGAAAGCTCAATGCCGCCTGCCGGAGTGCCGTGGAGGGCGCGGCCGGGCTCTGTCTGTCCCGAACGCACTACGACATTGAGATCGAGCACTTTCTCGTGAAGGCGCTCGACGCGACCGATGGCGACCTGGCGCAGATCCTCAAGCACTATGGGGTCAACCGGTCTCGCCTGGCCGACGACCTGGCGCGCGGGCTCGACCGGCTCAAGACGGGCAACGCGCGAACGCCGAGCCTCAGCCCGTCGCTGGTCAAGGTGCTGACCGAAGCGTGGACCATCGGCTCGCTCGAGTACGGCGCGCCCCAGGTGCGCACGGGACACTGTGTACTGGCGCTGATTACGAATCCCGAGCTCTCACGGCTGGCGAAGGACATCAGCCGCGAGTTCGAGAAGATCGCGCCCGAAGTCCTGCAAAAGGAGTTCGTCACGGTCACGGCGCCTTCGGCGGAGGCATCGGCCGAAGTCGCGGCGATGCCCGGCGGGCGCGCGGGCGAATCGTCGAGCGGCACGCCGAAGGCGGGCGGCAAGACGGCGAACCTCGATCAGTTCACCGTCGACCTCACGGCGCGCGCGCGCGCCGGGAAGATCGACCCGGTGCTCGGCCGCGACTTCGAGGTGCGGCAGGTGGTGGACATCCTCACGCGCCGGAGGCAGAACAACCCCATTCTCGTTGGCGAGGCCGGTGTCGGAAAAACCGCGGTGGTGGAAGGCTTCGCGCGCCGAGTCGTCGAGGGGGACGTTCCGGAGCCGCTCAAGAACGTGGCGATTCGCACGCTGGACCTCGCGCTGCTGCAAGCGGGCGCGGGGATCAAGGGCGAATTCGAGAATCGACTGAAGGCGCTCATCGAAGAGGTGAAAGGCTCGCCGACGCCGATCATCCTCTTCATCGACGAAGCGCACACGATGATCGGGGCCGGCGGCCAGGCGGGGCAGAACGATGCGGCGAACCTGCTCAAGCCGGCGCTCGCGCGGGGTGAGCTGCGCACGATCGCAGCGACGACGTGGGCGGAATACAAGAAGTTCTTCGAGAAGGACCCTGCGCTGTCGCGCCGGTTCCAGCTCGTGAAGGTGGAGGAGCCGTCGGAGGAGCAGTGCCTCCAGATGCTTCGCGGCGTGGTGCCGGCGCTGGAGTCGCACCACAAGGTGCGGATCACCGACGACGGCCTCGACGCGGCCGTGCGGCTGTCGCACCGCTACCTGCCTGACCGTCAGCTGCCGGACAAGGCCGTGAGCGTGCTGGACACGGCGTGCGCGCGGCTCGCGTTAGGCCAGCAGGCGACCCCGGGGCCGGTGGAAGATACGCGTCGGCGGCTCGACGATCTCGCCGTGCAGACGCGCGTGCTGGAGCGCGAGACGGCGCTCGGCGTCGACCATCGGGAGCGGCTCGCCAGCATCGCGGCGGCGCGCGCCGACCTGGAGGCCGAGCTGACGCGGCTCACCGCGCGCTGGGAGCAGGAGCGCGGCCTCGTCGAGCAGATCCGCGACATCCGATCCCGGATCGAGGCGGCGCACGTCTCTGCGTCGGCCGCGGACACGAAGCCGTCCAACGGTGAGGCACTGGCCGATCTCCGCGCGCAGCTCACTCAGCTCAACACCGAGCTCGATAGGGTCCAGGGCGACAAGCCGCTCATGCGCGTCGCCGTGGATGCGTCGATCATCGGTGAGGTCATCTCCGGGTGGACCGGGGTTCCGGTGGGCAAGATGCTCCGCGATCAGCTCTCGATGATGCTCGAGCTCGAGCGGCATCTCGAGGCCCGCATCATCGGGCAGGACCACGCCATGGAGGCGATCAGCCGCCGCGTTCGCACCTCGGCGGCCAAGATCGAGGACCCGAACAAGCCGAAGGGCGTGTTCATGCTCGTCGGACCGTCCGGCGTCGGGAAGACCGAGACCGCGCTGGCGCTGAGCGACCTCCTGTTCGGGGGCGAGCACAACATCGTGACGATCAACATGAGCGAGTTCCAGGAGGCGCACACGGTCTCCACGCTCAAGGGGTCGCCACCGGGGTACGTCGGCTATGGCGAGGGCGGGGTGCTCACGGAAGCCGTCAGGCGCCGGCCGTACTCGGTGGTGCTCCTCGACGAAGTGGAAAAGGCGCACCCCGACGTCCTCGAGCTGTTCTTCCAGGTGTTCGACAAGGGCGTCATGGAAGACGGGGAGGGACGCCAGATCGACTTCAAGAACACGATCATTCTGCTGACGACCAACGCCGGCACCGACACGATCATGAAGTTCACCGCGGATCCGGAAACGGCACCGACGCACGAGGCGCTGGCGAAATCGCTCAAGCCGGAGCTCGACAAGACGTTCAAGCCGGCGTTCCTGGGCCGCATGGTGGTCATCCCGTACTACCCGGTGCGCGATGAGAACCTGAAGAAGATCGTTAGGCTCAAGCTCGGGAAGATCGAGCGGCGGCTCCGGGAGACGCAGCGCGTCCATCTCGTGTACGACGACGCGCTCGTGGACGCCGTCGCCGCGCGGTGCACCGAGGTGGAAAGCGGCGCGCGCAACGTCGACAACATTCTCACGAACACCATGCTGCCGGACGTCTCGCGGATGCTGCTCGAGGCAATCGCCGGCGGGACCCGACCTGGCGCGGTGCGGGTGACGGTGGACGAGAACGGCGAGCTCGCGTACGAGGTGACGCCGACGGTGCGCGATGCTTCGTTCTCACTCGGCGAGCCGACGGCGGCCACGGCGGCCGCCACGGCGACCTAGCACGGCCTCACGGAGCGCGACCCATGACGCAGATCCTGCAGGACAACCGTCTGCTTCGCATCTCGACGCCGCTCGGCGACGATGCCGTCGTTGCCGTGTCGATGGTCGGAGAGGAGGGCGTCTCGCGACCCTTCCTCTACACCGTCGAAGTGGTGTCGACGGAGCCCGCGGCGGACGTCATGGACCTGCTTGGCAGGCCGGTGACTCTCCACATCGCGCCCCCCGACGGGCAGGAAAGGCTGGTTCACGGGCTGGTCCGCCGCGTCCTGACTCTCGGACGTGATAAGCGAAAGTACATGCGGTACCGAATCGAAGTGGTGCCCGCCCTCTGGTTCATGTCGCTGTCGACCAATTGCCGGACGTTCGAGGACAAGTCCGTTCTCGACATCGTCGAGGAGGTGTGCAAGGCCGCGCAGGTGTCGGACCTCGAAACCCGCGTGGCGTCGCCGTTGCCTCCGCTTCCTTATGTGGTGCAGTACCAGGAGACCGATCTGGCGTTCGTGCACCGTCTGCTCGAAAGCGCCGGGATCTACTACCTGTTCAGCCACGAGGAAGACAAGCACACGCTGATCTTCTCCGATGCGCATGATTCGGCGATTCCCGCGTGTGACGTCGCATCGATCCCGGTGCAACCCACGGTCGAGGGGAACACACCGCAGGTCGACGTCGTGTTCCGCATCAGTGAAGAGCACTCGGTACACGCCGCGTCGGTATCGGTCATCGATCACGATCTGCTTCGCACCGATGACAAGGGCGACATCTCGACCACCAGCAAAAGCGCCCGCGGCGAGCGGTACGTGTTCCTCGGGGACCTGGGACTGAAGGACTCCGCGGCTGAGGCAAAGCGCCGGATGAAGCAGGAGGAGGCTGGCTACGATCAGTTCCGCGGTGCCAGTACCTGCGCTGCTTTTCGCCCTGGGACGCGGGTGGAGATGACGGACTGGCCGGACTCGGGCGCGACCACTGCGCTTCATCTGCTCAGCGTCACCCATCGCGTCGAAGGCGGCGATATCCTCGCCGGATCGGGGCTGACGGCCAGCTACGAAAATGAGTTCCTGGCCATCCCGGCATGGGTGCCATATTTGCCTGAGCGGGTCACTCCGCGCCCGAGCGTCCGCGGCACCCAGACGGCGACGATCGTCGGAACCGGCGGCACCGGTGAGATCGACGTGGACGACAACGGCCGTATCCTGCTCCAGTTCCCCTGGGATCGCGGGGCAGGGAGCGACAGCAAATCGAAGCACCGCGTGCACGTCGCCAGCGCATGGTCGGGAACCGGCTGGGGCTTCGTCCAGATCCCGCGCATTGGCCAGGAGGTGCTCGTCGAGTTCATGGAAGGCGATCCAGACCGGCCGATCGTGACCGGGCGTGTCTACAACCACACCCACAAATTCCCCTATGCGCTCCCGGGCGACAAGACGCAGACGGGCTGGAAGTCGCGCACGTTAGGCGGCGGAGACGACAACTTCAACGAGATCCGGTTCGAGGACAAGACGGGCGAGGAGCACATCTTCTCGCAGGCGGAGAAGGACCTGAAAGTCCTCGTGAAGAACGATGAGACCCGCGACGTCAAACACGACCGCACGACGACCATCACGAACGACGACACGCGCACGATCACCGATGGCAATGACACGCACACCGTCAAGAAGGGAAACCAGACGGTTACGGTCGAACAGGGCGATCAGACGGTCGAGGTGAAGACCGGCAAGCAGACCGTGAAGGTGAAGGACGATCAGACCATCACGGTGGAGCAGGGCAATCGCCTGGTCACCCTGAAGCAGGGGAACGACGACCTCAAGGTCGAGATGGGGAACCTCACGACGAAGGTCTCCATGGGCAACATCTCCATCAAGGCCGACCTCGGGAAGATCGCCATCGAAGCGATGCAGGAGATCTCGCTCAAGGTGGGTGCGAGCTCCGTCGTGATCTCGCAGACCGGCGTGGAGATCAAGGGGATGATGGTTAAGGCGGAGGCCACCGCACAGGCCGAGGTGAAGGGCATCATGACGAAGGTCGAAGGGACGGGCATCGTGCAGGTGAAAGGCGCGATGGCGCAGGTCAACGGCGACGGCCTCCTCATGGCGAAGGGCGGCATCACCATGATCAACTAGCCCCCACGACCATGACCCAACCCGCATCCAGTCCGACCCGGCCGTCCACGCCCACCGACCCGTCGGTGGCGTGGCTCGTTGAACGCGCCCACCTGTCCGACGACGTCGCGCCGCTCGCGGCCGCGTCGGCCGATGGCGCTGCTCTGGTGCAGGCGCTCGTCGCCGACGGCAAGATGCCCGAAGCGTTCCGCGTCATCGCAGCGGCGCTGCCTCCCCGCGAGGGGGTGTGGTGGGCGTGGGTCTCGGCGCGTCATGCCACCCAGCTCGCGGCGGAGGGCAAGGAGCCGCCGGCCCCACTCGCCGCGGCGCTGGCGGCCGTCGAGCAGTGGATCGCCAACCCCGATGAGGATCGCCGTCGAGCAGCATGGGCGGCGGCGCAGGCGGCAGGCCTGGAGACCGCCGCGGGCTGCGCGGCCGGAGCAGTGTTCTTCACGAGTGGAAGCGTCGCGCCACCTGACGTGACGATCGTCCCGCCACCGGCGGGCATTGATCGCATGCTTACTGGGAATGCCGTTGGCCTCGCGGCGGCCGCGCACCCACAGCATTTTGAAGCGCTTGCCGGCGCGTACATGGCGCAGGGCCTGGAGGTCGTGAAGCAGTTAGGCGGATGGGACAAGGCCATCGCGCTCTCCCGGGACCACTTCCAGGCGCAGCAGGAGCGACACGCAGCTTCATCGATGCCGCCCGCAGGCGGCGCACCAGCCACCCAACCTGCAGGGCGTTGAGGAACTACGCATGCCCATGCCCGCTGCACGCATCACCGATATGCACGTCTGCCCGATGGTGACGCCGGGGTTGCCGCCCATTCCGCACGTGGGCGGGCCTGTCATCTCACCGGGTGCGCCCACGGTGTTGATCGCCATGCTTCCCGCGGCTGCCATTGGCAGCATGTGCGTGTGCGTCGGCCCACCGGACGCTGTCATCATGGGCTCGGCCACGGTGCTCGTCAGCGGAATCCCGCTCGCCCGGATGCTGGACCCCACGGCGCACGGCGGCATGATCGTCGCCGGCGCCCCAACCGTGATGGTGGGACCATGATCGCCCTCCGCCGACGTGTCGTCGCGCAGGCCATTGCGCTGGTCGCCCTGTTCGGCACCGCGTGCCTCGACGACCGGCCGGTCGCGCCTAACGACCAGCTGTCCGACCCGACGGTGCGCCTTGGCATCAACGCCACCATCAACAACGCGCAGGAAGGGCAGACCGTCCGCATTCGCGCGTTCTACCGCCGCAAGGACCAGACGGACGTCACGCTCCCGAGCACGCCGACTGCTGTCGAGGTCACACCCGGCGAGCCCAAGACGGTGGCCGTCGTGGTCCGCATTGCCGATTGCCTCGCCGACCCACAGCAGCTGGGCGGATCGACGACACAATGCGCCGTCGGGATCACGCTCACGCTCGAGGATGAAGACGGCACGCCGATCGACGAGCAGACAACGCCTCCCACGCCACCGCTGCCACCTGGCTCGACGACGACGCTGACCGAGATCGTGTTCGCGCCGGTCGCGGAGGTCGCGCTCGAGGCCGTGCCGGTCCTGCGTGTCGGCGACGTCCGCACACTGATCGCGTCGGCGCTCGACGGACAGGGCAGGGCGATCACGACGCGAAAGATCAAGTGGTCCTCGGATAGCCCGAACATCCTCACGATCGACGCAACGACCGGCTCGGTCACGGCGGTCGCGGTCGGATCTGCGAAGGTCACGGCAACTGCGGGCACGCGTAGCGCGACGGCGACCGTGCGCGTCATTCGTCGCGTCGGCAGCGTGTCGCTGAGCCCCAACCCGGCAACCGTCGTTGCGGCGGCTTCGCTGCCCCTCGTGCTCAGCGTGAAGGCACCGGACGGGACCGACGCGGGCAACCTCGGAGATCGCGACATCAAGTGGAGCGTCGTGAACCCAGACGGACCGACGCGTACGGCGAACGTCTCCGGGACCGGTACGGTCACGGGCGTCTTCCCCGGGAACGCCGACGTCACCGTCTCCGTCGACGGCGTGACGAAAACGCTCCGTGTCGTCGTGACCGCCGCCGGTCTCAGGATCCAGGCGCCAGCAACCGTCTTCACGGGGGGGAAGGCGACGCTCACCGCAACGACGGTGGACGCGAACAACGCACCACTCGCGAATGTGCCTGTAACGTGGAGCAGCTCGAACACGGGCGTCGCCACCATCGATGCGAACGGCGTGCTCACGGCGGTCGCGCTCGGCTCCGTCCAGATCACCGCGACCGGCGGCGGCAGCAGTGCGAAAGCGACCGTACGGGTGATCACTCGAGTGACCTCCATCGTCATGAGCCCCGATCCGGCCAGCGTCGTCGCCGCGAGAACACTGCAGCTCGTGGCGGTCCCCAAGGCCGCCGACGGGTCGGACGCCGGAGACCTCGCCAACCGAACGATCAGCTGGAGTGTCGTGAACACGCCGGGACCAACCCGCGCGACCGTCTCGGGCACCGGTCTGGTCACCGGTCTCTATCCCGGCAATGCCGATGTCACCGTGTCCATCGACGGCGTCACGAAGACGCTTCGTGTCGTCGTGAACGCCGCCAGCCTCAGGATCGATTCCCCGACAAACTCCGCTCCGCCGGGAGCGACGGTACAGCTGACCGCCGTCGTGCTCGACGCGGATGGCGCGCCGCTCGCGAACGTGCCCGTGACGTGGAGCTCGTCCAACCCGAACGTCGCTACCGTAGACGCGAATGGCGTGGTGACGGCGCGGAGCGACGGCTTCGTCACCATCACCGCGACGGGCGGGGGCGTGAGCGGAACGACATCCATGCACGTCTCGTCGATGATCAGCCAGAGCGTTGTGTCCGGCACTTCTCCGCGGAACTGACCATGCCTAACGTGAATCGAGCTGTCGACGGGCGCTGCCGCCAGGATCGTTCGATGGCCCGCGGACGTACCCGCGCACTGGGATGGCTCGCGGTGACCGCCGCCGTGGTCGCGTTGCCGGGGTGCTACCACGGCGCCGCCGGCGCGCCGGCGCCGCACCCGCGCGTGAAAGCGGCGCAGGACGCCGCGCGGCAGGCCATCGCGGTCGAGGCGCAGCTCAAGCCGGACACGCTGTCGCCGAAGACCGTGGGTGTGCTGCCATTCGACCAGACCGGTCTCGACTCATCGACGGCGGCCCTCGGCTACGGCCTGGCTGACCTGCTGCGGGTCGATCTCGCGAAGAGCAGTCAGCTCCGCATCGTCGACCGGCTTCGTCTCGACGCCATCATGCACGAGCTCTCGCTGGCGTCCTCCGGCCGTGCGGATTCGAGCACCGCGCCGCGAGTCGGGCGGCTCGTGCAGGCGCGGCGCGTGGTGTATGGGGCGCTCGACGCGCAAGCGAATGCCATGGGCGTGAGCGTCGGCGTTGCCGATGCGGCGACTCGGCAGGTGCAGCCCGCGCTCTCCGAGCAGATGCGGCTCGACAACGTGCTCGATACCGAGAAGCAGATCGCCCTTCGGCTGTTCGACAACCTCGGGGTCACGCTGACGCCCGCCGAACGCGCCGCGGTCGAAGAGCGTCCGACGAAGAACATCGCGGCGTTCATTGCGTACGGCAAAGCCGCACGGTACGAGACGGAGCTCCGCTTCGCCGACGCCGTCGGCGCCTACGACGAGGCGCTGCGCCTCGACCCAGGCTTCACGCTCGCCGCGACGCGTCGTGACGAGGCGGCCGCCCTCGCGGGCATCACGACGCGCAGGAACGCGCTCGCGCGTGCGAGCGCGATGACGATCGACCGACTGAACGGGGTGTTCACGACACCCATCGGGGGAGGGCAGCCGCCGGGCACCATCACCGATCCGGCCTTCCCGGCGTTGACCGTCACGATCTTCATCACGATTCTCACTCCACGCTGACGAGGCGACCGTGCACATGCTCAAGACCGCGGTCGTTCGCGCCTGCGTCGTGCTGGTGGCGGCTTCGTCCGCCGCCGCGGCGCAAGTCAAGCTTGCCGGCGATGCGACGTCGTTCGTCGGGCCGGTGTTCGAGGTCTGGAAGTTCGGCAGCGATGGGATTCCGCAGCCCACCGTCGATGGGGCGAGCTCCGTGCGCGTGACTCGCGCGTCGCAGTGGTCGATTCCCGTCTCGGTCAGGGTGCCGGTCGGCAACCGGTTCTCGTTCGATCTCACCACGGCGTACGCGAGCAGCGACGTCCGGATTGCCGGCACCGATCCCGTCACCGGGACCGACCACTACACGTTGAATGGGATCTCCGACGTGCGCATTCGCGCCACGGGTCACATCGTTGGCGACAACGTGCTGCTCACCGCCGGCATCAACCTTCCGACGGGCGAGACGGAGCTCAACCCGGAGGAATTGAGCGCGCTCAGGGTCGTGGGCGCACCTGCGCTCAGCTTCCAGGTCCCGGTGCTCGGCATCGGAACCGGCGGTACGCTCGGAGTCGTGCTCGCGCGCGAGATCGGGGCCTGGTCGTGGGCGTTAGGCAGCTCGTACGAGATGCGGAAACAGTACACGCCGATCTCCGTGGCGGCCGGAATCCCCGTGGACTTCAGCCCCGGGGACGCCGTCCATCTTTCGCTGGGATCGAGCCGCCTCATTGGGCAGTCCAGCATGACGTTCGGGGTATCAGCGGATTTCTTCGCCGAGGAGGAGCTCCAGAACGGCACCACGCTCGGCACGGCAGCGAGCCAGAGCAAGCTCGGCCCGATCTACACGGCGGATTGGCAGTACCAGGTCGCGTCGTCCCGGTTCCGCGAGCTCACGTTCTACGTCGTCGATCGCTATCGGACGGAGTACGAGCGCGAAAATGTGAAAGTCAATGACAGCAACGCGAACTACCTCGATGCGGGCGTCCGGTCGGTTGCTGCGCTCTCGCCATCGACTGGACTTCTCGTCGCGCTCAACGGCCGGCATCAAACCGGTCTCAAGTCGGACGATCTGCTGACGACCGCGGGAATCGTCAGCGGAGCGCTCACACTCGGCCTTCAACAACGACTCGGTGGGCACTATTCGCTGCAACCCTTCGTTCGGGTTCAGGGTGGTCGCGTCGAGTCGGGCGACGCCAAGTCGAATGTCACTGGATTCTCCGGTGGCCTGACGCTCGGCGCGCGTTTCTAACGAGAGACGAGGAATCAATGCGATCCACACATCGAATGCTGCGTCATCTCGCGTGTGCTGCGACGACACTCGCCGCCGCGTCAGGCGCGTCGGCAACCGCACTCGCCGCGCAGGGCGCAAGCCAGGACCGCCGGCCCGTCGTGGCGGTACTGGACTACATCAACGCGTCGATGCGCACCGACGCGGACTACAAGGCACTCAGCAAGGGGATCGCGACGGTGCTCGCCGGGCGGCTGGGCGAGACGGACAGCATTCGCATCGTCACGCGCGAAAAGCTGAACGAGATCATGTCCGAGCAGAACCTCGCCACGAGCGGCCGCGTCGACCCGGGGCAGGCGGTTCAGGTAGGCAAGCTGCTGAACGCCCACCACATCATCTACGGCACCTACCTCGTCCAGCCCAACGGCGACACGCGCATCACGGCGAGCGCCTACAGCGTCGAGACGTCGGAGATGGAGTACAGCACGCAGGTGCGCGGGAACGCCGACAAGCTCCAGGACCTCATCGACCAACTGGGCGACAAGGTCGCTCACGGCATGAAGCTCCCGGCGGCGCGCACACGCCAGACGGGGAGTACCGGCACGACCGGGACGACGGTCATGTCGTCCGGCGGTGAGACGGCGGTGAAATCCACGGGAAGCCTGAGCGAGCTCGTGATCCTGTCCAAGGCCATCGATGCCGAAGACCGCAAGTCGATGTCGGAGGCGATCCCGCTGTACAAGATGTTCCTGGCAAAGTCGCTGCCGACGTCGTACGTCGCACAACGGACGATCGCCGAGGCGAAGATCCGTGAAGCCAACGGCGGGACCGACGAGTAACCGCCCGACCCGCCGAAGGCAGCACGTGTCCCGCACCTAACGATTCCCGATTCCGCGGCTGGAGGCCAATGGCCAAGGTCTGCCCGACCTGTGAAAAGGAGTACGGCGACGATGTGCTCTACTGTTCCGCCGATGGGGCCACGCTGCAGTCGCTCGCGCCCGGCGACGATCTCGTCGGGACCGTCGTCGCCGACCGCTACCTGATCACCGACAAGATCGGGGAAGGGGGAATGGGGCGAGTGTATCTCGCCCGGCACGTGCGTCTCCCGCAAAACGTCGCGGTCAAGGTTCTGCATCCGTGGCTGGTCCGCGATCCCAACGTCGTCACACGCTTCCGGCGCGAAGCGGTGAACGCGAGCCAGATCGAGAACGAGCACGTCGCGCGCGTGTTCGATCACGGCGAGATTGGCGACGGTCTCCTCTACATCGCTATGGAGTTCGTCGAGGGCAAACCCCTCGGGGAGATCGTCGCGCAGAACGGGCCGCTGTCGATCGCTCGCACGATCGAGATCACGCGACAGGTGGCCGACGCACTCGCTGCCGCGCACGAGCGCCCGACGCCGATCGTGCACCGGGACCTGAAGCCCGACAACATCCTGCTCGGCACGCGACGCGATGGCTCCGATCGGGTCAAGGTCGTCGACTTTGGGATCGCCGAGGCGATGAGCGGTGGCGGTACCAAGCTCACGCAGGCGGGGCTGGTCATCGGGACACCTGAGTACATGAGTCCCGAGCAGCTGGCCGCCATTACGCTCGACTGGCGGAGCGACATCTATTCACTCGCGCTCGTCACGTTCTACCTGCTGACCGGCAAGCTGCCGTTCGCCGCGGAATCACCGCACGTGGCGGCGCTGATGCGGCTTCACGAGCGACCGAAGACGCTGGCCGAAGTGACGAATGATGGCACGTGGCCGCCGGCGCTCCAGGCCGTGATCGACAAGGCGCTCGCGCGAGAGCCCGGGGAGCGCTACGCGACGGCTCCCGAGTTCGCCCATGCGCTGGCGGACGCAGTGGGCGCGCACGAGCGGCCCGCCCTCACACCAACGCCCGCCGGCGTCGCCGTTCCGACGCCAGTGCCGCTTCCGGCGACCGAGGCCAAACGCGGACGAAAGGTCGCCGTGGGCAGCGCTGTCATGCTCGGCGTGGCGGCCGTTGCGGTCGCGGGGTTTCTTGCGCTGCGCAACCGTACGGAGACTCCGGTGCCGCCGGCCACGGTGACCGCGCCGACCGCGCCGCCTTCAACGGCCGAGCGCGACTCGGTGGCCGCCAGTTCGCCGTCATCGGCATCGCTGGCGGCATCGCCTAACGCGAATGCTCTCCGGCCCGCACCGCCTAACACGGTCGCCGTCGTGCGCGCACCGGCCGTCGGGGGCGACACGGCCGATTCGTCGGCCAAGTCGGCAACCGCGTCGCCGGCGCCGAGTGACGCTCGCGCCTCACTGGATCTCGTCGAGACGATGATCGTGCGGGCCCGCCAGGACACCTCGCGCTCGCGGGTGCTCGCTCGGGCCGTGCTCGACTCCGCACGCGCCATCGTGCCGCGACTCGAGTCGCGGAACGACGTCGTCGAGATGGGCGTTTACACGGTCGCGGCGTACCTCCTGCTCGAGCAGAAGCAGGACGCCTGCCTGATGCTGGGCTCGATCGGCACGGAGGCTGCACAGATGGCGAAATTCGCGGCGCAGGTGCGCCTCTGGGACGAGCGCCTCGACTGTAAGGAGTAGGCGCGGGAGGGTAGCTGGCACACCGACTGCGACATGTAGTCATGTCGTAGCCTCAGTACGGTCGAGGCGATGATTCACATCGGCTTGGAACGCGCATGCGAATCGCACTGATCTCCACACCGTACCTTGCAGTCCCCCCGCGTCTGTACGGAGGCACCGAGCTCGTGGTATACGAGCTGGCGGAAGGGCTCGTCCGGCTCGGCCACCACGTCGAGCTCTTCGCAACCGGTGATTCCCGAACCAGCGCCAAACTCCACTTTCTCTACGAGCGAGGCCAGTGGCCTCCCGAACCGCTCGCGGACGTGAATCACGTCTCGTGGGCGCTGCAGCAGATCGGCGAACGTGGTCCGTTCGACGTGATCCATGCGCACTCGGCGATCGCCCTGGCGTGTGCGCGCCTCACACGCGGTGCGCCAATGGTGTACACCATCCACCACGCCCGCGACGAACAGCTCTCCGCGTTCTACCGGTATTGTCAGGAGCCGCACTACGTCGCGATCTCCGAGGATCAACGGCGCCGCGAGATCTGCCTGCGGAACGTTCATGTCATCCATCATGGTCTCGATCCCGCGCGGTACCTGTGCACGCCGCAGCCTCGCAGCGACTACGTCTGCTTTGTCGGACGCTACGCGCGGGAAAAGGGACCGCACACGGCGATCGATGTCGCTCGACAGGCCGGAATGCAGATCCGCATGGCGGGCGAGGTCCATCCGCCTGACGCGGCGTGGGCGGACCGGGAGCTCCGGGCGAGGCTCGCGCAACCGCACGTCGTGGAGGTTGGACCCGTCGGCAGCGCCATCAAGGCCCGGTTGCTCGCGCACGCGCGGGCGTTGCTCGCGCCCATCGAGTGGAACGAGCCGTTCGGTCTCATTCTGATCGAAGCGATGTTGTCGGGCTGTCCCGTGGTCGCGTTCGGGCGGGGAAGCGTACCCGAGCTGGTCGAGGAAGGCCTGACGGGATTCATCGCGACATCCGCGGAGCACATGGTCGAGCTGCTTCGGCCGGGCGGAGCCGTCGACCGCATCGACCGGGTCGCGTGTCGCGCGCGGGCGGTGGAGCGATTCGGCGCGGACCGCATGGTGGCGGATCACGTCGCGCTGTATGAGCGCATCATCGGTGCGCCGGCGTCGTCCTCGCCGCATCGCGGATCGAGCTCGCGCATGGTGGCGTAGCATGACGTCGCACGCGACGGGCGGCAGGCCCGCCGCCTCCGACCAGAGCGCGGCCGGTGACGCATCAGCGATGAACCGGCCGACCATCTCGATGGTCGACGCGGTCGGTTACCCGGCAATTCCCTGCGACCGGGAGACGCCGGTCTCGGACGCGCTCACGCTCAAGAACGACCGGCTGTTCGCGCTGGTCGATCAGCACGGCAACGTCGCGCCGGCGGGCAACTGCTCGCTCGGCGTGTTCGACGGAGACACGCGGATCCTCAGTCACTACGAGCTGCGCATGGCGGGAAGCCCGCCGGCGAAGCTCTCGACGCAGGTCATCCAGCCGTACTACTCGCAGATCGACCTGGCCGTCACCGACCACGAGTTCGGCGGGAACACGTGGGATCCGAAGCACGCCATCTACATCCGGCGCGAGCTGATCCTCGAAGGGTCGCTCATGGAGCGGCTGACGCTCACGAACTTTCTCGTGCGACCGATCGACTTCTGGGTGGAGCTCCACGTCGGCTGCGACTTCGCCGACATCTTCGAGGTACGCGGGTGGAAGCGTGAGAAGCGGGGGACGTTTCTCGTGCCCATCGTCGAAGCCGCGGCCGTTCAGTTTGCGTATCGGGGCCGCGACGGTCGCGTGATGACGAGCGCCATCCGGTTGCTCAATCCGCCGGATGGTCTCGACGCCCGTACCGCGCGCTGGGCGTTTCGCCTGTCGCCGGGGAAGCCCGTGCAGCTCGAATGGATCGTGAAGGGCGACACGATGCGTGAGCGCTCCCACGCGGGAAGGGAGATCGCCTTCGACGATCGGCGGCGCCGGCTCTCGAACGTGTACGATCGCTGGCGGTCGTCGTGCTCTCGGTGGACGAGTGGCATCGGCACGTTCGACGCGACGATCACCCGGGCGATCGACGACCTGCGGTCGCTCTACATCACCGCCGACGGGGCCAGGGTCATCTCGGCGGGGATCCCCTGGTACTCGACGGTGTTCGGGCGCGACGCGGCGATCACGTCGCTCGAGACGCTGTCGCTCAACCCTCGCATCGCGGTCGATACCCTGCGCTACCTCGCGCGGTATCAGGGGACGAAAGAGAACGCCTATACGGAGGAGCAGCCGGGCAAGATCATGCACGAGCTGCGTCGAGGGGAAATGGCGCGGAGTGGCGAGATCCCGCACGTGCCGTATTACGGGACCATTGACGCGACGCCGCTGTGGCTGGTGCTCCTGCACGAGACGTGGCGATGGACGGGCGACGACGCGCTGGTCCGCGAGCTGCTGCCTAACGTGCGACGCGCGCTCGCGTGGATCGACGAGTACGGGGATCTCGACGGCGATGGGCTCGTCGAGTACGCGAGCACATCACCACGCGGGCTGGTGAATCAGGGGTGGAAGGATTCCGGTGACGGCGTGCCGTTCCCCGACGGCCGCCTGCCACATCCACCGATCGCGCTCATCGAGGTACAGGGGTACGTCTATGACGCGAAGGTGCGCGCGGCGACCCTGTTCTCCCGGCTGGGTGACGCCGACACGGCGGAGAGGCTCACGGACGAGGCGGCGCGCCTGCGGCAGCGCGTGATCGATGCGTTCTGGGTCGACGAGCTGGGCACGTTCGCGCTCGCTCTGGACGGGGACAAGCATCCGGTGCCGACCGTGGCTTCGAACGCCGGCCACCTCCTCTGGAGCAGGCTGCCCGACGCGGAACGGGCACGGCGGGTGGCGACCATGCTGCTCGCGCCGGACATGTACTGCGGATGGGGGATTCGCACGTTGAGCGCGCGACACGCGGTGTTCAACCCGATGAGCTACCATGACGGCTCGGTGTGGCCTCACGACAACGCGCTGATCGTGATGGGCATGTCGCACTACGGCCTCGGTGCCAACGCGATGCCGGTGGTGGTGGCGACGGCGGAAGCGGCGGCCGGAGCAAGGTACAACCGATTGCCCGAGTTGTACTGCGGCATGGAGCGGACCGGGGAAACGCGCCCTGTTCAGTACCCGGTGAGCTGCTCGCCGCAAGCGTGGGCCGCCGGCGCCCTTTTCATGATGTTGCAGGGGGCGCTGGGCATTCTGCCGGATGCACCCGGCGGGGCCGTACACATTCGCAATCCCGTGCTACCGACGCACCTGAGCAGGCTCACCGTCACGAACTTGCGCGTCGGCGGGTCGCGGCTCTCGTTGCATTTCGAGCGGCACGCGAGCCGAACGCTCGTCAACGTGCTCGCGGTCGAGTCGAGCGCCGAGCCGGTTCGGGTTCAGATCGAGTTCGGGTGAGGTTGGGCCGAGGTTGCGTCGACCGGTTGACGTTGGGAGACGGCACGGCCGGCCTGAACAACGAGGGAACGCAGAACGCGCAGAAACGGCGCTTCGCGCCGACGCAGAAGGACACAGAAAACTGCTCGGCACCTCTGACCCCGCCCGCAACGCGCCTTTCTTGAAGGGGAACTGCCTCGGGATGCCAGTATTGCCCTCCCGGGGCCGTTCATTGAGAAAACCGGCTCGTTGCGAGAGGAGCACGGCTCCGCACGCGAGCCCTTCTGCGTCGTTCTGCGGCGCCTGCGCCAACGGGCGTTCTGCGCGTTCTGCGTTCCCTTCGTTGTTGAAGCGTGCGCTAAGCACTCCACCAGCCTTCGTCTTACGCGGCCCCGAGCGGGTGGTAGATTCGGGTCGCATCCTTGGCGAGAGAACACCATGAGATCCAGCGTCGCGCGAATCGCACCGTTCCTGGTAGTGGTGGCCGGAGTGCGACTCGCCGCCCCATCCGGGCTCGCCGCGCAGGAGTATCTGTACGTCGGCAATAGCCTGGGCGGTGACATTTCCGTCATCTCCATTCCGGGGCACAAGGTCGTCCGCACCATACCGGAGAGCGTCGTCGGGAACCATCCGGACGACGTGATCGCGTCGCGCAATGGCGACGTTCTCTACATCAGCCGGCTGGACGTCAACGATGTCATCGCGGTGAGCACCGCGACTGAACAGATGCTCTGGCGGGTTGAAGTGCCGGGCGTGCCCAACCACCTCACGCTCTCGGCTGACGAGCAGTTTCTCTACGTCCCGATCTACGACAAGGGAGTGCTCGCGGTGGTGGATACCAAGAGCCACCAGGTTGTGACGACGGTCGAGGTCGGGAAGGGTCCGCACGGGACGCAGCTCGGGCCGACGGGGAAGCATCTGTATGTCGGCAACATGGAGTCGAACGATGTCGCCGTGGTGGAGGTCGGGACCCACCGGCTCGAGAATAGAATTCCGCTGCCCGAGGGCGTCCGGCCGTTTCTCGTCTCGAGAGATGAGAAATATCTCTACGCGCAACTCTCCAGGCTGCACGGGTTCGTCATCGTGGACCTGACGAGCGACAGCGTCGTGCGGACCGTGACATTGCCCACGGGCGGCAAGAAGCTGCCGGAGGCGACGCTCGGGATGTCGCACTACGTGATGAATCACGGCCTGGGGCTCTCGCCGGACGGCAAGTACCTCGTCGCCAACGGCTCGCTCATCGGGCTCACGGCGATCTACTCGATGCCCGACCTCCAGCTGCTCGGCACAGTGCCTGTGGGGCGTGAGCCCAACTGGGTGACGTTCAGCCGGGACTCGAAGTACGCCTACGTGAGCAACCGGCGCGACAACACGCTTTCGGTGATCTCGCTTCCCGAGCGCAAGGAAGTGGCGCGGCTGAAAGTGGGCGAGTTCCCGCAGCGCATGACCACGACGGTCGTCGCGCGGCGCCCGAACTGACCTGCACGGTCGTGTCGTCGCCAGCGATCTCGCGCCGCGGCGCGCTGGGCGCACTGTGGCGCATCTCGGCCTGGTCGGGCGCCGCGGTTGTCGCGGTCCTGTCGGGGTGCGCCAGCGTGCTGGGACGCGGCCGCCATCCGGGCACGGCCGTTGGCACCCTGGACAAGCTGCCGCCGGGCGGCGGGCTCCGTGCGTCGTTAGGCGGCGACGACTCGGCGATTGTCGTCAACGTGGACGGAACGGTGCGCGCCTTCCGGGCGGTCTGCACACACGAAGGGTGCCCCCTGGGGTGGAACGCCCAGCAGCATCTGATCCGGTGCCCATGCCATGGGGGCGCCTACGACACGGCCGGACGTGTCGTTTCCGGGCCGCCTCCGGCACCGCTCACCGAGTTGCGGGCCGTCGTCGACCACGGGACGATCTACGTCGTTCGTGAGTGACGGCGTGATGGGACCGGTGTTGCAGGCGGTGGCGCCGGTCCACACATTCACCGCATGACTATGGACCCCCACGCGACCCTCCGCACCAACGTCGTCAAACGTGTGCTGGACGGCGCCGGCGTTGCCGCTCAGTCCCAGCGACGCGTCGCGTTCAGCGGGAAGGGTGCGCCGCCGGAGCTCCAGGCGCTCATCGACAAGGTCGAGGCGCATGCGTACAAGGTCACCGACGACGACCTCCGCCGACTGCAGCAGAAGTACAGCGACGACGCGCTGTTCGAGATCATCGTCGCCGCCGCCCTCGGTGCGTCGGAGCGTCGGCTGCTCGCGGGGCTGGAGGCCCTGGACGAGGCATGAGACTCAAGAAAGTCCATCAAGGGCATCGACTGCCGGACAAGTTGATGCTCACCATGATGAACCTGATCGTGGGCCACGCGCCGGGCGTCGTGCGGACGCTGCGCTACCGGAAGGAGTTTTTCGGTCACCCGTTCTCGGAGCTCACCCAGCAAGTGATGCGCGGGCCGTCGGAATGGACGGTCGGTGAGCGTGAGATGTTCGCTGCATTCGTCTCGCGACTCAATCAGTGCGTGTTCTGAATGAGCGCTCACTCCGCGGTCGCGGAGGCAGCGTTACAGGATGGCTCGATGCGGCTCGTGCTCGACAACTATCGCACGGCCCCGATCTCCGAGAGGCTGCGGGCGATGCTCGCGCTCCTCGAGACCTTCACGCTCCATCCGGACCAGATGAGCGGGAGCCACATTCGCGCCGCACTCGCGGCCGGAGTCTCACGCGAGGCGATTCGGGACGCGTTCTACGTCGCGTACCTCTTCAACACGTACGACCGCCTCGCCGACACACTCGGCTGGGAGCTGCCTGACGAGAGCTACTATCCCAAGGCCGGCCAGTTCCTACTCAAGAAGGGGTATCGGTAGAGCGCGTGAGCCGACCGGCCGTTGCCCTCACCGCACGATGATTCCGGCAGGGGCTCACATCCGGTCCATGTCCGGGGTGCTCGCGCTGCTGCTGGCGGCGTCGGCCGAAGCATCAGGGCAGCGCGCCCAACAACCGTGGATGCTCGGTCCATTCGAGAAGCCGAAGGGCGTGAACCCGATTCTCACGCCTGACACGACCGCCACCTTCGTCGCGCGCCCGGGCGAGCTGCCCGTGCGGTGGGAGGAGACGGCGACGTTCAATCCCGCGGCGGTGGTGCGCAACGGGACCGTGTACGTGCTGTATCGCGCCGAGGATGCAACCGGCGAGGCGAAGATAGGATTTCACACGTCGCGCATCGGGCTGGCGGAGAGCAAGGATGGCCTGCGCTTCACGCGGCGCGCCGCACCGGTGCTCTACGCGGAGAATGACGCCCAGGCCGCGAACGAATCGCCGGGCGGCGTCGAGGACCCACGGATCGTCGAGACCGAGGACGGTCGGTACGTGCTCACCTACACGCAGTGGAACCGCAAAGTCCCTCGGCTCGCCGTGGCGACATCGCGGGACCTCATCACGTGGGAGAAACACGGACCGGCGTTCGCGAAGGCGGCGGGGGGCAAGTACCTGAGCATCGAGTCCAAGTCGGGCGCGATCGTTGCCCGCGTCGTCGGCAACCGCCTCGTCGCCACGAAGGTGGGCGGGAAGTACTGGATGTACTACGGCGTGCCGAACGTGATGATCGCCACGTCGGAGAACCTGACGGACTGGACGCCGCTGGAGGTGGAAGAGGGCCGGCCACTCGCCGTGCTCTCGCCGCGACCCGGGTACTTCGACTCGTGGCTCGTCGAGCCGGGCCCGCCAGCGATCCTCACGCGCGACGGTATCGTGCTGCTCTATAACGCCGGCAACAGTGACCGGTTCGGGGAGCGCAGCCTTCCGGCGCGCATGTACACGGCGGGCCAGGCGCTGTTCGACGCGCAGAATCCGGTCAAACTGCTCGACCGAACCGACCGGCCGTTTCTTCGACCCACCGAGGAGTACGAGCGCACGGGCCAGTACCCCGAGGGGACGACGTTCGTGGAGGGCCTCGTGCCGTTCAACGGACGGTGGTACCTGTACTACGGCAGCGCCGACTCTCGCGTCGGAGTAGCGGTGGCGCCCGTTAGGCGTTGACCGCCGGCGACCATCCAGGCGGAGGGGTAAACCCTATGGCTCCTCAGTATGCTGCTCATGTCGCTCATGCAATACGCCGCCCTTCGCGACTCGGCGGCCAATATCCGGGGAGGGCATGGTGCGCGTACTGGACTCGTCAATTCGCTGTAGGATAGGGCCACCAGCGCTTGCCTGATCGGCCCCGGCAGTCACATTGGTTCTCGACCGCAACACCGAAACCAACGTGCTGCACGTGCGAACGCTGGGCGGGCTCCGTCACACGAACGACGACGACACTCGCCCGCTGCGACGGAAGCCGCTCGCTCTCCTCAGCTATGTGGCCCGTCGAAGTCCGAGCGCGGTAACGCGCACGGAGCTCGCCACGCTCTTCTGGGGAGAGCGTGGCGAGGAGCGCGCGCGCCAGTCCCTCCGCCAGGCACTGCTCGAGCTCAAGCAGGTGCTCGCGGACAGAATCGACATCGATCCCGACTCGGTGCGCGTCGCCGCCGGCGTGGTGGATCTCGACATTGTCGCGTTCGAGCGCGACCTGTCCGAGGGACGCGTGCATGAAGCAGTGGCACGCTGGAGCGGAGACTTCTTCGAGGGCGCGGAGGACATAGGCGGCGAAGGGTTTCGTCGCTGGATCGACAACGAGCGCGCGTCGCTGCACGGGCAGCTGGGCACGGCGATGCAGAAGCTGATCGGGGACGCGGAGCTCGCGGGCGACTGGGCGGGCGCGGCCGCGTGGGCGCAGCGATGGGCGGAGGCACTGCCGTTCGAGGAAGCCGCGCATCTTCGTCTCATCGAATCGCTCCGAATGAACGGGCGAAATGGCGATGCCCTGGCGGTCCATGCCGCGTTCGTGACTCGTGCCCGCGCCGCGCTCGACATCGAGCCCTCCGCCGAGTTCATGCGACTCGGTGGCGGGCTTGCCGACGGTGCGAGGGAAGAGTTGGCCCGTCGCAATCGTGGTTCCGCGGCAGTTCTCAGCCCGTCGCTCGTTGGCCGCGGCGGCGTCATGACGGAGCTGCTCGACGCGTGGAAGACCGCGTGCGGCGGACAACCGGTTGTCATCGTGCTCGAGGGCTGGCCGGGCGATGGCCTGACGAGAACGTGTGACGAGCTCGTGGGTCGGATTGCCACGGATGGCATCGTGCTGCGGGCTGCGGGTGCGGGCGCACCAAACGACTACGCCACAGCGGCTGAGTTGCTCGAGGGTCTCCGAAAAGCCGAAGGTACCGCGGGCGCCGCACCCGAAGCGCTGGCCGAGGTGGCTCGCATCGTTCCATCGCTGACCTCGGAGTTCCGGTTTCTCCCCGCGCCCGTTGGCGACGATGCGGCGCTCCGCGATGCGGTGGGGCAGACGCTCGCAGCGATCGGCGATGAGCAGCCCGTTCTCGCGGTGCTGGATGACGCCCATGAAGCCGACGCGGCGACACAGCGTCTCCTGAGCGCCCTGGCGCCGCGCCTGACGGGTCGCGTGATGCTGCTGCTCGCCATCGACGAGGCAGCGCGCCAGGGCAGCCAGGCGCTGACCGCCCTGCGGGCGGCCAAAGGCGTGCGACAGCTCCGGCTTCCAGCACTGACGATTGCGGACGTCGAGGCGATGGTCGAGTCCATGCTGGCGCTGGAACCGTCGGAGCGGCGTGCATTGGCTGCGCGGCTGCATCAGGAAACGGGTGGAGTTCCGCACGACGTGCGCGAGCTCGTGTCGTCACTCGTGGACGATAGGTTGTTGGCGCCCGACGTGACGGGCACGTGGCGCGTGTCGACCGCGCTCTCTGGCCGCCCGCTCCCAATGCCCGCCCCGGTAAAGCATCGTGTGCGCGCGCGGCTCGACCGGTTGACCCCGCAGGCCCGGTCGTTGGCCGGAGCGGTTGCCGTGCTCGGTGGGCCGGTGGACGGGTCGATCGCGGTCTCGGTCGCCGACCTGGCGATCGACGCCGGCGATGCCGCGTTAGGCGAGCTGGTGTCGCGGCGGCTTCTGCGCGAGTCACCCGCGCAGCCAGGGTGGTACGAGTTCCATTCACCGACGACAGCTCGAGCGGTCGCAGCCCTGCTTCCGGCCACGACTCGCGAAGCGCTTCATGCGCGCGCGGCCGAGGTGCTGACCGAGCGGGACCTCGCGTCCACGGCCGAGCGGAGCCTGCTGCCATACCATCTCGCCCGGGCACCGAGTGCCGCCGCGGCGCGACCACCGAGGTCTGCTCCGCCGCGCTTGCGCCGCCGCAGGCTGGCTCTTGTCGCGATCTCCGCGGTCGTCGCCGCCCTCGTCGTGGTCATCGGCTTGCGCAACGGCAAGCGTCTCCTGTCCGCGTCGGCCAAGCCGAGCGTGCCCATCGTGGCGCTCGGTCGGATCGCCGACTATCGGCAGTCGGCGAGCGCGAACCTCGCGACGCCGCTGACGGACATGCTGGCGACGAATCTCGGGCGGGTTGGCAGACTCCGCGTCGTGAGTGCGGCGCGGATGGACGAGCTCGTGAGGCACGCGGGTGACGGCGATACGTCGGAGGGTGCGCTCGTCCGGGCAGCGCGCCGCGCCGGCGCCACCGAGCTGGTTGACGGCGCGCTCTACGCTCGGGACGATGGCGGGTTCCGCCTCGATCTGCGTCGCGTCGAGTTGGGCACCGGCAACATCCAGAAGACCTATTCGATCGTCGGGGCCACGGTCTTCGAGCTGGCGGACAGTGGCACGGCGCGCGTGGCCGCCGACTTCGGCGAAACGACGCCGTTAGGCTCCGTCGCCGACGTGACGACCAGGTCTCTCAGCGCCTATCGCCTGTACGAGCAGGGCCTGCAGGCGTATTACGCGTTCGACTTTCGGGCCGCGGACCCGCTCTTCCAGGCGGCGCTCAAGGAGGACAGTACGTTCGCCATGGCGGCGTACTACTCCGCGATCAATGAAGGGATCGGGACGCGCGAGACGCTCCAGCGGTTCGCGCTGGCGGCGCGTCTCGCCGCGCGGACGACGGACCGGGAGCGCCTAACGATTCAGGCACACTACGCGTTCCACTCATCGTCGCCCTCGCTCCGTGCGCTCGCCGAAACGCTCGCGGTTCGCTACCCCGACGAGATCGAAGGGTATTACTTCACCGGCATCGCCCTCATGCAGGCCGGTGAATACCTCCGCGCGCTCGCGCCGCTCAACAAGGCGGTCGCGATGGACTCGCTCAAGTTGTCGAGCGCCGTGGGCCGATGCCTGGGCTGCGAGGCGCTCCGGCAGGTGGTCTCGGCGTATCAGCTCGCCGACTCCATTTCCGCTGCCGAGCGTGAGGCTCGCCGATGGATCCGGCTCGAACCGCGGTCGCCCGCACCGTGGCACATCCTGGCCGAGCTGTTTTCGCAAATGGGCCGCCCGACCGAAGCGCTGGCGTCGCTGGACCGCGCGACGGCAATCGACGCCGGGCGGCGCGAGGCCGAGCGCCTGCTCGCTCGCGCCGTGCACTACATCTACGCCAACGACTTCGAGCAGGCAGATCGCATTTTGAGCGTCGAGCTCGAGAGCGGATCGCCGTCCCGGGCCATCGACGCCGCGTGGTTCGCCGCCATCAGCTTCCGCATGCAGGGGCGTCTCGACGAGGCGCTGATTGCCGCTCGCCGGAATCGGGCACTGGCAGTCGCACAGTACCCGCGTGCGGCCTTGCAGCGCATTGGAGCACCGCCGGAGGCGCAAGGCGAAGCACAGGTGTTGTACGAGATGGGTCGCTATCGCGCCGCCGCCGCGCTGTTCGACTCGGTGTCGCGCTGGGTCCTGGTCGACGTGGCTCCGTCGCAGTTCTTCCATCAGCATGCCTGGGCGCTAGCGCACGTGGCGGGCGCGCTCGCCGCAGCTGGGGATACCGCGGCCCTTCCTGCCCTGGTTGACACACTCGAAGCCGCCGGTGGAAGGAGCGGTTTGGAGCGCGACCGCAGGCTCTCCCACTACGCGCAGGGTCTGCTCCTCGCCGCTCGCGGGCAGGACGAAGCGGCCGCCGTGGAGCTCAGACGCGCCATCATTTCCTGGAACATGGGCTACACGAGAGTGAACATGGCGCTCGCGAAAGTCCTGCTCCGGCTGGGACGCGCGCGCGAGGCGGTGGCGGTACTTCAGCCGGCGCTGCGCGGAAGCCTCGAGTCGTCGAACACCTACCTGTCGCGAACGGACGTTCATGAAGCGTTAGGCGAGGCATGGGCCGCGGTGGGGGGCCCCGTCGCGCGCGACAGCTCACGAGCGCACTACGCCGTGGTCGTCCGTGCCTGGCAGCAGGCCGATTCCTCGTTTGCCGCGCGCAAGGCGCGCGCGGAAGCGGGCGCCAAGGACTAACGCGGCATCCTCGACCAGGGCATGCACTGCGGGCACAACGTAGAGTGTGCCGACCGCCGCGGCAATGAGCCCTCCGCCGAGCTCAATCGCGAGCGAGCGGTGGATGCCGGCCGAACTGCCGCCGGCAAGCCCGAGCGGCAGCAGGGCCGCCACCATGGCGCAGACGCTCGTGAGCATCGGGCGGAGTCGCGCTCGTCCGGCTTCGACGAGCGACACGCGAGTGTTCAGGTCGTGTCCCCGGCGGTCCCGGTACGCGGCGACGAGCTGAGCGCCGTGCCTAACGACGAT
>DASUGD010000219.1:0-3019 GCA_036274195.1 Gemmatimonadaceae bacterium
AAATCGCGTACTTCATCATGCGGGACGGCGTGACCTATCAGGAACTCGGGCCCGACTACTTCGAACGCCGGAACCGCGACCGCGCCACCCGCCGCCATGTGAAGCAACTCGAATCGCTCGGTTATCGCGTCACGCTCGAAGATGCGGCGTAGCGGCGGGGGATTTTCTGAGCAGGCACAGAGGAAAAACCTGAAGGCGGTGTCTCTGGTGTGGTTGAAAAAGAAAGCCGTATCCTCCCGGTGAGCAATCACACGGAGGTCGTCTGGCAGGGCGGCCGGAAAGGATACGGCATGAAGAAGAATACTCAAACTACCGACGCGATGCAGCCGCGGGCGGCGGCGGATGCGTTGACCGGCCATTTGCGCGCGCGGGTGGCCGAGTGGTTGACGGCAGTGCTCGAGGCGGAGGTCGCGGACGCGATCGGCGGGGCCCGCTATGCGCGTCTCGGCGAGGGCCGGCGCGGGTATCGGCACGCGGCGCGAGCGCGGACGCTGACGACCAGTGTGGGCCCGACCACGATTCCGGTTCCCCGCGCCCGGGTGTTTACCGACACCGGGACGACCGAGTGGCACTCGACCGTGCTGCCGCGCTATGCGCGCCGGACGCCGACGGTCGATGAGAGCATTCTCGGGGTGTATCTGGCGGGCGCGAATACGCGGCGCGTGCGGGGCGCCCTGCGGCCGCTGTTGGGCGACGCGCCGCTGTCGCGCAGTGCGCTCAGCCGGGTGATGCGGACCCTGCGCGAGCAGACCGAGACCTGGCGCACGCGACCGCTGACGGCGACCGAGGTCGTCTACGTCTTTCTCGATGCGATTCACGTCCGCGTCCGGGTCGATCGCCGGGTGCAGGTGGTCCCGGTCCTGGTGGCCCTCGGGGTGACGGCCCGCGGGGAGAAGGAATTGCTGGCGGTCCAACTGGTGACCCGCGAGTCGACGGCGGGCGGGACGGCGCTGGTCGAGGATCTCGCCAGCCGCGGCCTGCCGGCGCGGTGCTGTGTGTCATCGACGGGAATGCGGGCGTGCGCCGCGCCATTGCGACCACCTGGCCGCACGCGCGCGTGCAGCGCTGCGTCGTGCATAAGCTGCGGAATCTCGAAGCCCATGCCCCCAAGCGCGCCCTCGACGAGCTCCGGGCGGACTATCACGCGATTACGCCGGCGGCGCACCACCGCGCGGCCAAGGACGCCTATCGCCGCTTCGTGAAGAAGTGGCAACGCCGGAGCGACGCCGTGGTGCGGAGCCTCGAGGAAGCGGGCGACGAGCTCCTGACGGTGTACACGTTCCCGAGCAGCCAGTGGCAATGTCTCCGCTCGACCAATGCCATCGAGCGCGTCCATCAGGAATTTTCGCCGCCGCGTCAAAACGCAAGCCGCACAACCGAGTGAACACCGGTCGTCCGGCTCTTCTATGCGCTCTACGCCAGCGGGCAGATCAAAGTGCGTCGGATCGACGGCTGGGCAGACCTCCCGATGGTGCTGGTACGGTTTGCTCCAGAACGCTTGACGGTCGCGGCGTGAGGCAACGACTATGGACGTCTCACCGCGAGAACGGCTTTTCAACCACACGCGAGACACGGCCAACCTGAAAAACCTCGGTGCCTCTGTGCCTCTGTGTGGTCCTGTGTTGTAGTCTCGGTGCCTCGGGATTCCTCTGTGCCTCGAACACGCGCGTTCTTCACTTCCCTCTACGGCCAGGTCCTCGTCGCCACGGTCATCGGCGTGGCGATCGGCCACTTCCTTCCCGGGTTCGGAACGGCGATGAAGCCGTTCGGCGACGGGTTCATCAAGCTCGTTCGCATGGTGGTCGGGCCGATCATCTTCTGCACGGTCGTCGTTGGCATCGCCGGCATGGGCGACCTCAAGGCAGTGGGACGAACCGGGGTGCTGACCCTCGTCTATTTCGAGATCGTCACCACGCTGGCGCTTGCCATCGGGCTGGTCGTCGTGAACGTGGTGAAGCCGGGGGCCGGCATGAACGTGGATCCCGGCTCGCTCGATCGTGGCGCCGTTGCCTCCTACGTGACCGCGTCCACGGCGAACAGCGTGAGCGACTACCTGCTGGCGATCATCCCCAGCAGCCCGATCGACGCGTTTGCGAGAACCGACATCCTGCAGATTCTCTGCTTCTCGGTGCTCTTCGGCTTCGCGATGCGCGCGCTCGGGTCGTCCGGGGCGCCGCTCCTCGAGCTCATCGACTCGCTCGCCCGGGCGCTCTTTGCCATCGTCGGCATCATCATGCGGGTCGCGCCGCTCGGCGCTTTCGGCGCCATGGCCTTCACAATCGGCAGCTTCGGTGTGGGCACGCTGGCGCAGCTCGGCGTGCTCATCGCGTGCTTCTGGGCCACCTGCATCCTGTTCGTGGCACTGGTCCTCGGCGCCATCGCGCGATGGCACGGCTTCCGCCTTGTACGCCTGCTCGGCTACATCAGGGAAGAGCTGTTCATCGCTTTCGGTACTTCCTCGTCGGAGTCGGTGCTGCCGCGTTTGATGTCGAAGCTCGAGGCTGCCGGCGTCGATCGATCGATTGTGGGTCTCGTCGTGCCGGCCGGCTACTCGTTCAATCTCGATGGCACCGCGATCTACCTTTCGATCGCGGCGCTCTTCATCGCGCAGGCGACCAACACGCCGCTCGGCGTGTCTCAGCAGCTCGCACTGTTCGCCATTTTGCTGCTGACGTCGAAGGGGTCTGCCGGCGTCGCCGGCGCGGCGCTGATCGTGCTCGCCGGCACACTCGCGGCAACGGGAACGATTCCTGTCGCCGGCGTCGCGCTCGTGCTCGGCATCCACCGGTTCATGGGTGAGGGCATGGCGGTCACGAATACGATCGGCAACGCGGTCGCGACAATCGTCATCGGGGTCAGGTCGCGCCGGATCGACGAGCGCCGCCTGCGTGAGACGCTGACCCCCCGCTCGGTTGAACGCGACGCCGGGCCGGTCGCCGTGTCGTAACGGGGTCAGGTCTTGAATCAGTGGTTTTTCCACGCTCCGGCACCTGGCAGCGATTCGTAATCGCTTGTCGGC
>DASUGD010000220.1:0-17692 GCA_036274195.1 Gemmatimonadaceae bacterium
TTCTTTGCAGGGTTCACCATGTCAGATCTCCGCTGTGACGACAAATGTTAGGCGTCCGGTTGGGATGATTCGTCCTCGTCGGCCGAGGGTGGTAAGTCCACGGTCACTGACGGTCGGCGGTCCGGGTCCGGCCACTCGGGCCTAACGGCTACGGCCGACTGGCGGGCAGCCTTTCATTGGCCGGCCGGCGGTTGCCACAGCTCGACCTTGTTACCCTCCGGGTCGATGACCCAGCCAAACGTGCCGTACTCGGAGTCATCGGTCTTGTCGAGGACGTTGCAGCCTTCCGCCTTGAGCGTCGCGATCAACGCGTGCAGGTCCTCGACACGATAGTTGACCATGAACGAGGCGTTGCTCGGAGCAAACTGATTGCTGTCCTGCGGCGCAACGAACCAGACAGTCATTCCGCCGGCGGGCTTGCCTTCGGAGTCGGTCCAGGTAAACGCGGTGCCGCCCCAGTCCTGGACATCGATGCCGAGGTGCTGCTTGTACCAGGCCCGCAGCGCCGGCGCGTCCTTCGCCTTGAAGAAGATGCCGCCGATGCCAGTGACGCGCTTCATGCCGAACCTCCGGTGTGGGGTACTTGGTGCGGCGCTATCCTTCTCTCGGGCGTCCTCACGCCAACGCAAAGAACAGATCGACGAACGACCGCGCCGACCCGTCCATCCCCGCCACCTTCGGGTTCGCCGACTCCACCAGCCAGTACTCGTCAGGCGCATGCGCGCCAGCCCCGTGACCCAGCCCGAAGATCCCCGCCGGCAGCTTGAGCGGCGCACCCGTAAATGTGCTGCCCGGCCACGACCCCGCGAGCCTCGGCCACACGAGCGGATCGATCCCCGCCTTCCGATAGGTCGCCACCATCGCCTGCACGAGCTTCGAGTCCGCGGGCGTCTCGGTTGGATCGTACCCGCCCGACATGTTCACCTCGATGTCACCGAAGCCCTTCTTCTGCAGGTGCAACTTCACCAGCTCCACGGTTTCCTTCGCCGTCATGTCCGGGACGAGTCGGATGTCGATCTTCGCGAGCGCCTTGTGCGGCAGGATCGTCTTGCCACCGGGGCCCGTGTACCCGCCGACGAGCCCCTCGATGTTGATCGTCGGCTGCGAGACGAGGCGCACGAGCGAGTCGTGCCACGGCTCGTCCCCGATCCAGTGCTCGACGCCTAACGCCTTCTTCGTCTGCGCCTCGTTCTTCCTCGGGATCGCCTCCTCGAGAATCTTCCTCTTCTGCGCCGTGAGCGGACGCACCTTGTCGAAGAACCCGTCGACCGCCGGCGTGTGGCCGTCTGCTTTCACCAGCGTGTTCAGCGCCTGGACGAGATGCCACGCCGGACTGTCCACCTGCGCCGCGTAGCTCGAGTGAATGTCCAGCTTCGGTCCCCTGCCCCACTTCTCGCCCGACGACACCAGCTCGAGCTCCACCGCGCCCTTGGCACCGAGGTCGACCTCCACGGCGCCGTCGAGCCCCTGGTTGCCTAACGGGATGATGATCCCGACGCACTTGCGGAGCGCCGCTTCCACCTCCGGCTTGAAGACCACCTGGCGGAAGTTCGGCGACGCGATCTCCTCCTCGCCCTCCGCTACGAGCACGAGGTTCACCGGGAGCTTCACCCTCGCCGCCTTGAACGCGTGTAACGCAGCGAGACACGCCATCTCCGGCCCCTTCGAGTTCGTCGCCCCGCGACCCACCATGATCTTCCCGACCCCCGGCTTGTCCACAATCCGCGCTTCCAGCGGCGGCGAGCTCCACTCGGCCGGGTCGAACTGCTTGACGTCGTACATCATGTAGACCGCGAGCCACGTCTTTGCGCCGGCGTCGAGGGTCGCGAACACGCCGGACTTGCCGGCCGTCGGCACAACCTCCACATGGTCGAAGCCCGCGTCCCGGGCGAGCTTCGCCATGTACTCGGGCCCCTGCGGGTAGTTGCGGTTCTCGGCCGCGATGGACGGGAGCGCAATCCAGTCCTGCAGCATCTTGACCGTCGTGTCGTGCTGCGCGGAGATCTGCGCGATCACGCTGTCGCGATCGTCGCCGCCAGGAAACGCGGCGACGCCGCTGAGGCCGCTGAGGCCGGTGAAACGATCGCCTAACGCGACGGCCGTCGCGCTCATCATGGCACTCTGCACGAAGTCGCGCCTGGTCACGAGCGACCCGGAAGGCGGCATGTCGTCCGAACGATTCGAGCTCACGGGAAATCTCCAGCCAGGTTGGTGGATGGTCCGAACCGCCTAAACTGCACCGATGCGTCGATGTCCGTCAGAGGGATCCCGGAGGCGTGTCGCAGTCTCGGAGACGGAGGCCGCGGACCTCTTCATCCGGATACAGATCGCCATTTGCCGAGCTGGCGTTGCGCGCGGCCACGACACCGCCGTACGCTTGTGGCGCGCTGAGCACGGAGACTCGAGTGGAAATGCTGACATCGTCACCGCCCCAGGAAGGCATCACGCTAACGCTGGCCGCTGCCGCGGCGCCTAACGATTACTCGTCCACGCCGTATCTCGCAAGACCTGCCTGGCCGCTCTGGCAGCGCGTGGCGTTCCGGTTCTTCTGTATCTACTGGGTGCTCCAGATCGAGCCGTGGGGCTGGTTTCGCCTGATCCCCGGCGTGTCGTTCCTGCTCCGCCCGTACGACGCCGCCATGGATTGGGCCGTGCGTGCGAGCAACGCACACGTCTTTCACGTCCGCGAGACGCTCGTCCTCATGAACGGCAGTGGCGACACGTCGTACGCCTGGGCGCAACTGTGGCTTTTCCTCAGCCTCGCGGCGATCGGCTGCATCGTCTGGACGGTGCTCGACCGAAGGCGCGTGCACTACGAGCGCGCGGCCTACTGGCTTCGTTTGATGGTGCGCTACTACATAGCGGCCGCCGCGCTCAGCTACGGGATCATCAAGCTGTTCGTGCTCCAGATGTCCTTCCCGACGACGAGCCAGCTCGCCACGCCACTCGGCGACTTTCTGCCGATGCGCTTCTCGTGGATGTTCATCGGCTACTCCACGCCCTACGAGATCTTCTCGGGCGCGATGGAGACGGTCGCCGGACTGCTGCTGCTCTCTCGCCGAACGGTCACTGCGGGGCTGTTCGCGGCCACCGGCGCGTTCATGAACGTCGTGATGATCAACCTCGCGTACGACGTGCCGGTGAAGCTCTACGCGTCGCATCTGCTCTTCGCGTGTCTCTTCCTGCTCGCGCTCGACAGCAAGCGGCTCGTCGGATTCTTGTTCCTGAACCGACCCGCACCGAACACCACCGCGTACGACCCTCGCTACTCGCAACCGTGGCAGCGTTGGGCCAGCGTCGCGGTGAAGCTGTTCATCCTCTACCAGATCCTGTACGAGCCGCTGCAGTCCAGCTGGACGCGGTATCAGATGGCGAAGCAACCGCCTCCGCCCGGTCCGTTCGCGCCCGGCGTCTACGACGTGCGCGGCTACGTCGTGAATCGCGACACCATCCCGCTCACGAGCACCGACTCTCTGCGGTGGCGCGACGTGATCATCGACAGCAACGCTGCCGGGAGCGTCGGCTCGCGCGATCCGGTGTTCTGGCAGCGGTACCGCCGAGGTTACTTCCGCTACAAGGCGGATACGGCGTCGCACACGGCGGCGGTGTGGAAGACGTCGACCGCTCCGGGCGACAGCACGTTCCTGTTCACCATGCGGTACGAGGTGCCCGACTCGACCACGTTGCGCTTCATCGCGCCGATCCGAGGTGACACGGTGCGGGTGGACCTCGTCCGTATCCCGCGCCACTTCCAGTTGGCGGAGCGCCAATTCCACTGGCTGTCCGAGTACAACCGATAGCGTCCGGTCCCGAGACCCAGTCGCCCTTGGTCAGTCAAACATCCAAAAGTGTGAGGACACGGATTCAACGGAAACAACGGGTCAACCCGGATCTCATCCGGTAGACCAGCAGTTTCCGCTGCAACCGCGCGCCACCTCTGTCTGGATGCCAGCATCGAGGCCAACAACACTGCCCTCCGAATCTGCAATTTTGTACAAGACGTGGACCCGCGCACGCCACGAATTGAAGTCATGCTGACCCGCCGAGAAGCACTCGCGGTCCTCGGCTCGATGGCCGTCGGCACGTTGAGACTGCCGACCGCTCAAGGTGAGTCCACACCACCGCTCGCCCCGGGAGCTCCCGACTCGCCGGAGCGGATGGCGCTGATCGAGGCGTTCCGAGCCAGGTCCGAGGACATCGCCGAGAGGTTCGAAGCGCGAGCGCACAAGAGTGACTGGACGATGCCGTATCGTCTGTTCCGGCCTAACGCGTCCGGACGCCTGCCGCTCGTCGTCTATCTTCACGGCAGTGGCGGCCTTGGCACCGACAACGTGAAGCAGATGGGCCTCGGGAACATTTTCGGGACTCGTGTGTGGGCGTTGCCCGAGAACCAGAAAGAGTTCCCGTGCTACGTCGTCGCGCCGCAGACTGACCGCGGGTGGGTCCGCTACGGAGAGCCGGGCCACGGCGACAGCGTGGCGCGCGTGATTCCAGGTTTGGGCGAGGGTGCCCGCGTGACCTTCGAGCTCATCGAGGCGCTCGTGAGAGACTTGTCGATCGATCACCAGCGGATCTACTTGACGGGCCAATCGATGGGTGGCGCCGGAGCGTGGCACATGGTTGCCCAACGCCCGACGTTCTTCGCGGCGGCGGTCATCTGCTGCGGCAGCACATCGCTCGATAATGTCGCGGCCGCGGCCGGCACACCGCTCTGGAACTTCCATGGCACTGTGGATGACACCGTGCCGGTCACCGTTTCGCGCGACCGGATCGCGGCCCTCCGCAAAGCCGGCGGCCACCCGCTCTCCACCGAGTACGGGGGCGTGGGCCACAACGTGTGGCAATGGGCGTACACGGAGCCGTCGCTCGTTAGGTGGGTGTTCTCGAAGCGCCGCGGCGCCTGAGCGGAATTGAAGGGTAAGAAAACGAGGGACCGCAGAACGCTTGAGAACGCCCGCTCCGCGGGCGCCGCAGAACGACGCAGAACGGCTCCGCGGGCGGAGCCGGGCTGCTGGCGCAACGAGCCATTTTTCTTAATGAACTGCCTCGGGACGCCAGTATTGGCGTCCCGAGGTTGTCCCCCTTCAAAAAGGCTCGTTGCGCGCGGGGGTCAGAGGTGCCGAGCGGTTTTCTGCGTTCTCCTGCGGCGGCGCGAAGCGCCGTTCTGCGCGTTCTGCGATCCCTTTGGTTGTAAAGCCGGCCTTCACGCGATGTCAGCGTCCGAGCACGGTTTTCGATGAATTGGCTACGCCGGAATCGCCACCCCGAGTGCCTCGTGTAGTTCCGCGTCGGTCAGGACGATCGGATTGCCCTGCATGCTGCTCGCCTGCCGCGCCGCGGCGACGACACGGGGAATGTCCGCATCCCGCACCCCGTAGCTCGCGAGGCCTGGCACCGCCAGCTCGGCGACGAGATCCCGCAGCCAGGCCACCGCGTCTTCGGCACGAGCGCCCGCGTCTCCCGTGACGACGCGCGCCACGTCGTCGTAGCGGGCAACCGCCAGCGCGTTAGGCGCCCTGACGCGAAGGGCACGCACGTTGACCTCGGTGACCAGAGGCAGGAGCCGCGCGCACACCACGCCATGCGGAACGGGAAACATCCCGCAGAGCGGCGAGGCGAAGCCGTGCACCGCGCCGAGCTTCGCGTTCGCGAGCGCGAGCCCGCCGCAGAGGCTCGCGACGGCCATGTCGCGACGCGCGTCACGATCGTCGCCATCGTGGAACGCGCGCCGGAGCGCCGTGCTCGCGCGACGAATGCCTTCACGCGCCACGGCGTCCGACAGCGGGTTCGCGTGCGGCGACACGAACGGCTCGATGCATTGGGTCAACGCGTCGAGCCCCGTACTGGCCGTGACCGAAGGCGGAAGCGAGTACGTGAGCTCGGGGTCGATCAGTGCGACTGCCGGCAGCATCAGCGGGCTTCGGAGACTCACCTTCACCTGCTCCTCCTCCGCCATCAGCACGGCATTTCTCGTGACCTCGGCGCCGGTACCGGCGGTCGTCGGAATCGCGATGAACGGTGCGGCGCGATTGGTGAGCGGACGCGCCCTGCCGATGACCTCGAGGAAGTCGCGCACCGGCGCGTCGTTCGTGAGGAGCGCCGAGATCGCCTTGCCCGCATCGATAACGCTTCCGCCGCCGAGCGCTACGACGACGTCGCACTGTTCGGTCCGTGCCCGAGCAAGCCCCGCTTCCACGAGCGAAATGGTCGGCTCGGACGCAACGCGGATCGTCGTGGTCGCGATACCGGCCTCGCCAAGCTGTCGTACAAGCGACTCGGCACGCCCACTCCGGCCTTGTACGACGAGCGCCCGCGAGCCCATCCCCGACACGAGCTTCGGGACGTCTGCCACTCGCCCTTCGCCGAAGATGATGCGAGTGGGCGCGGCGAACTCGAAGCTCACCGCGGACGCTCCCACGCGCTTTCGTCCGGAAACAGCGCGTGGTACTTCACGCTGCGCCGCGGCTCCGCCATCATCGGCTCGACGGCGTCGCGCCACGTCGCGTAGTGTGCGGTCTCCTTGTGGCGCGCCGGGTCCGACGGCGTTCGGTAGATCTCGATGAGGAGAAACCGCGTCGGGTCGTCCTCCTGCTGTACGACATCGAAGCGTACGACGCCGGGCTCGCGAATGCTGTTGCGTGCATTCTCGAGTGTTGCAGCGGTGAAGGCATCGATGCTTTCCGGCTTCACGTGAACGAAGACGTGGACAATGAGCATGAGAGTCCTCTGGAGTACCGTCTGTAGCTAGCCTCGACGCGCGACGGCGAGCAGGTGTGCACTCACACCGATCAGCGTCGACTCGCCTTCGAGTGCGTCGAGCGCCGCGAGCAGCACACCTCGGCGGCGCTCATCAGCGAGCCGAGCGTCCAGGTCTGACAATAGCCACGCGGGCCCTTCGACTCCAAGCGTTGCCTCGTGCGTTAGGCCAGCGGCCGAGCATTCCTGCGCGAGCTCTTCCGGTCGATGGAAGTATGCGGTCGTGAAGTACGCCGGATCGCGCGTTGGGTTGTGGTGCCGACCGTCGCTCAAGTCACCGGCCGCGACGGATGCGAACGCGGGATCCTCGAGATAATCGCCGCGCAACCCATCCAGCGTCGACGCGAATCGCGAGATCGCCGCAACGATGATGACGCCGCCCGGCCGACACACGCGGCCAGCTTCCGACAGTGCCAGCAGGCGATCCGCACGCTCGGGCAGATGGTACAGCGGTCCAAGCAGCAGCACGGCGTCGGCGCTCGCGTCAGGCAGCCGGAGTGCCCGGGCATCACCGACTTCGGCACTGGCGAGGACAACTCCTGCGCGTGTGGCAACGTCGGCGCGAGCCTGCTCGATGTGCAGCGGAATCGGGTCCACCAGATGGACGGCGTAGCCACGTTCCGCCAGCCAGATGGCGTACCGTCCCGGACCGCCACCGACATCTGCGATCACGGCGGGCGGCGACGGGAGATAGCGCTCGAGCACCAGGCGAGTGCGAGCGAGCTCGAGGGCGCCCTGGCCGGTGCTGAGCCTGTCGCGCTCGAGTCCCTGGGAGTAGAACGCGGCAATGTCTTCGCCGTCGCGAGCGCTGTTGCTCATCGGCTCGACAGAAACGAACGCATTGCGCGAGCGACCTCCGTCGGATGCTGCAGGAACACGTAGTGGTTGCCGCCGTGCACGTCGACGATCGTGTTCTGCGGGAACCGCGCGAACTTCGCGCGCGAGTCCGCGACGACACCCGCCACGAAACGCAGCAGCGAGTCTCCCTGCGCCCGCCCCGCCGCGTCGAGCTCGGCATGGTATGGCACCACATCGGGGAGCGAATCCGGCACGGCGTAGATCCCGAGTGCACGACAGTGAACCTGATCGTACCGCGCCACTCGGCTGCCGCTGGCAAGTCTCCCCTTGAGCGAGTTGGGAGTCACCTCTCCCAGGTAGCGATCGGCCGAGTCGAACCGAACCGTCGCTCGAATCTCGGAGTCCGGCTCGCGAACGCCCTGAATTCGCGCGTAGACTGCGCGCAGGCTCGCAAAGGACGCCGTGTCCGCTGGCGAAATGCGGGGCTCAGGGCCGGGCGGCTGCATCTTGGCGAGCGTGTCGATGCCCGAGCGGTCGTAGGCCGCATCGATGTACACAAGGCTCGTACATCGAGCCGGATGCAGCTCGGCAAAGCGCGTCATCTCCTCACCGGCGATAGAATGACCGACAAGGATGACCGACCCGAGGCCAAGCGTATCGAGTGCCGCCGTAACATCCGCGACAAGCGTATCGAGATCGGCCGCGGGTGGTGCGCCGGCGGAGGCGCCGAACCCGCGACGCGTAATGCCAATGACGTGAAAGCTGTCGGCGAACTGCGGAGCGAAGTCATCGAACACGTGGGCGGTGTTACCGCCACCGGCGAGGAACACGAGTGGCGAACCCCGCCCGCCCCAATCCACCACCTCGAGCGTGACGCCCGGCGCGATCCGCGTCATCCGCACACTCGGCGCTGAATGCGGACGGGCGCGAGAGGCCTCGGAGCCGCTCGCGCACGCCACCGCCAAAGAGACGAACAACAGTCGAATCATGGTGCGACCGGGCCGACCCGTCCTACTCCGCTGCCTGATCCAGATTCCAGATCAAATGAGTGAACTGCCACGACCCGGCTAGTGTCCGCCGCAGCCACGCCATGCCCTTCCCAACTTCCGTCGTCGTGGGACCGCCGGACTTTGGCGTGACCGAAAAGGCATACGTGAACCTGCCGGCCGCCCAATCGCCCACGACCTGCAACTCATCGTACTCGAACGCCTCCCGCATCGTGAACTGCTCGAACAACTGATCCGTGAGCGCGGCGACTCCCTCGCGCCGTCGTGCCGACGGCTGCCCGGGCGGCATCATGACAATGTCATCCGCGAAGAACCCGAGAAATTTCTTCCGGTCGCCCGCGGCAATCGCCTGCGTGTATTCGGCTGCCATCCGCCGGATCTCGATCTCGGCGGCGGACGTGGTCCACACGGACAGCGGCGTGTCAATCATTCGAGGAAACGGCGAGTGCGTGGCGAATCGAGGTCATTCCCGATCTTGGTCCGCGTCGACCCTGCGCGCAAGTCAGTGGGTTCATTGGGGTCAGAACGGACAGTTTCCGGGCGCCGGCTCATCGTTGCGCAGCGTCGCGCCCGGAGGAGCGAGATACATCACAATGTTCTCCGCAGGTTGCGCGGTTTCGTTGCGCGCGATATGTGCGTGATCACCAACGTCGAGGAACCCTTCGCCTGCTTTCCGTCGGATGGGCTGACAAAGCGGATCGTGTGATTCGTAGAACGTCATCTCACCCGTCTTGACGAGGATGAACACCGGCCCCGGATGGCTGTGCCACCCGCTGTGTGTGCCGGGCTCGAACACGATGCTCTGCACCGCAAGATCGAACCCTGGCTTCGACTTGACCTCGACATGCCAGTCATCCGAGATCCGCTTCACCTTGAACACCGGATCGGATGGGTCCGCGAACGTGGCGCGCGCGAGCACGGTGGACTGCGACGTGCCCTTCGTGAGGAGAGGAGTTTGCGCCTCGAGGCCGCGAGCGTATGGTGCGACGGAGCTCGATCCGTCACTGCACGCGAGAACGGCGACGGCGAGCGCGAGAGCGCCGGCGTGACGAGCGTGAGGCAAATCCATGGAATCCTCCTGGGGAGGGCCGTATGTTGGAGCCGCCGATGTTGGCCGGTGGGTCGTTCATCTGCGCTAACGAGGAGTCGCGGTGGGACAGGACATCGCGCACGTGAACGCAGCGGAGTCTCTCGATGCCCTCGTGGCGACCGCCTACGAGGAGCTTCGCGCGATCGCCCACGCCCGTCTCGCGTGGCGCGGCGCCGGCGGAACGCTCTCCACGACCGCCCTCGTTCACGAGGCCTACCTCAAGCTCGCCGACGAGTCGCCGTCGAGGTGGCGCGACCGCGCGCACTTCTTCGCCGTGGCATCGCTCGCGATGCGCCACGTGCTGGTGGATTTTGCGAAGGCTCGCCTCACACTCAAACGCGGTGGCACACGACGTCGGATTTCGCTCGATGACGATGCAATCGCGGTCGATGATCAGGCAGACGCCCTGCTTCAGCTCGACGACGCCCTCGCGCGACTCGGCGCGAAGGAGCCGAGGCTCGCGAAGGTGGTCGAGTTGCGGTTCTTCGGCGGCCTGAACGAGGACGAGATCGCCTCGTCGCTCGGCGTCACCGTGCGGACGGTGCGACGCGACTGGGTAAAGGCTCGCGTTATGCTTCGCCACGTGCTCGAGTCCTGAGTCGACGAGGCGAATCCGCGTCTCATGACGTCCGGTCCCGAACCGACTGATCGCTTCACGCAGCTCTCGTCGCTGCTGGACGTGCTGCTCGACACACCGCCGGAGCAACGCGCCGACGCCATCGCGAAGCTGAGCGGCGGCGACCCCGCGCGTCGAGCAGAGCTCGAGCGCCTGCTGGCTGAGATCAATCGCGACGCGCCGCTCATCGACGCGCCGGCGGGGGAGCGCTTCGGCGCGCTGCTCGAGGACCCTGCCGCCGGATTCCCCGATGTGCTGGCGGACCGCTACCGCCTCAGCCGAGAGATCGGCCGCGGCGGCATGGCGACCGTCTACCTCGCGCGCGACCTCAGGCACGGGCGCGACGTGGCGGTCAAGGTCGTGTCGCCAATGCTCGCTTCAGCGTTAGGCGGCGACCGCTTCCTGCGCGAGATCGAGATCGTCGCGAACCTGAGGCATCCGCACATCGTCCCGCTGTTCGACTCGGGGAACGCCGGCGGTGCGCCGTACTACGTGATGCCGTTCGAGACGGGGTTGTCCCTGCGGCAGCGGCTGGCCCGGGACGGGCCACTCCCCATCGACGAGGCCGTCACGATCCTCCGCGATGTCTCGGACGCACTGGCGTACGCGCACGAACACGGCATCGTGCATCGCGACATCAAGCCCGACAACGTCATGCTGTCCGGGCGCCACGCCATGGTCACCGACTTCGGCGTCGCCAAGGCCATTGTCGCGGGAACCACCGACGAGCGCCTCGTCCGCAGCGGCCCTGACGCGTCGGCCGAAGCGAGAGCCGAAGCCGACACCGCACCGACGACGACGCAGGGCGTGGCATTCGGCACGCCCGCGTACATGGCGCCCGAACAGATCGTGGGCGACCCGCGCATCGATCACCGCGCCGACATCTATGCCGTCGGGGCGCTCGCCTACGAGCTCCTCGCGGGACGTCCGCCATTCGTGGGCCAAACGCGCGACGAAGTGCTCGCCGGGCACCTCTCACGCGTACCGGCGCCGGTGATTGCCCACCGCGCCGACGTGCCGGCGCCGCTCGCCGAGCTCGTGATGAGCTGCCTCGCCAAGGAACCGGACGACCGCCCGCAGACGGCCAACGACCTCGTCGAGCGTCTGGAGCGAATCGCCGGACGTGGGCGCACCGACCGAACGGCCGCGACGCGCGGCTCGCGCTGGCTCATCGCGACCGGCGTGCTCACCCTCGCCGCCGCCGCGGCCCTCCTCATCGAGCGCCAGCGCGCCGCTCGGCCTAACGATTCGTGGTCGGCGCGATGGGCGCTCGCGCGTGTCGAGCGGCTCACGGACTTCCCCGGCACCGAGGTCGACGCCTCGATCTCGGCCGATGGCCAGCGCGTCGCGTTTCTCGCGGACCGCGACAGCGTGTTCGATGCGTTCGTCACGCGCGTGGGCAGCGAGCAGTTCGCGAATCTCACGAGCGGGAAATTCCCGCAGCTGCTCAACGAGGACGTGCGCAACGTCGGTTTTTCGGGCGACGGCGCGAGCACCTGGATTCGCGTCGCCGATATCACCGCGCCGGCCAGCGTGTGGCTCGCGCCGAGCGACGGCGGTCCCTTCCGGCCGTTTCTCGGCACCGCCGTGATGGCCGTCTGGTCACCCGACGGTTCCAGACTCGCGTACCACGAAACCACGCCGGGCGACCCGATCTACGTCGCCGACCGCAACGGGGCCAACCCCCGCCTGATCCACGTGGCCGAGAGCGGGATTCACTCGCACCACGTGAGCTGGTCGAGCGATGGCCGCTACCTTTATTTCACGCACGGCGTGCCACCTAACGACATGGACATCTGGCGCATTCCAGCGGCGGGTGGCCAGGCGGAGCGCGTGACGCGTCACAACTCGCGGGTCGGGTACCCGGTCCCGCTCGACGATCGGACGCTGCTCTACACCGCGACGGCGAGCGACGGCACCGGGCCCTGGCTGTACTCGATGGACCTCGGCACGGGCGCATCGCAACGCGTCATCACGGGCGTCGAGCACTACATCTCCATCGCCGCCAGCGCCGAAGTCGCAGGGCGACCGAGGCGTCTCGTGGCCACCGTGTCGAATCCGACGGTCGGGCTCTGGTCCGCGCCGATCACGCCAGGTGTCGCGGCGGAAGACTCGGCTCGGCCGCTCGCCCTGCCGACGGCCCGGTCGGCCGCTCCCCGATTCGGCCGTGACGGCACGCTGCACTATCTCGCCGCGCGCGGGGGAGCGGATGCGGTGTGGCGCCTTGCTGGCAACCGCGCGACCGAGGTGTGGAAGGCGCCCGACGGAGCCATCGACGGAGCGGTGGCCGTGTCGCCGGATGGGAGTCGCCTCTGCGTGTCGGTCCGGCGGCCCGCACGCTCGACGCTGTATTGTCTGTCCGCCAACGGCACAGGCGCGCGACGCGTCGCCGAATCGCTCGACGTTCGCGGCGCGCCATCGTGGTCGCCCGACGGCAAGTGGATCACCGTCGCTGCCAGGGATGGTCAGGCGGTGCACGTGTTCAAGGTGCCGATGGAAGGAGGCGAACCTGTGCGGCTCGTCGACTCCGTGTCGGCGAACCCGGTATGGTCGCCTAACGGCAAGCTCATCGTCTATTCGGGCGCGTCACGCGCTCGGCTCGTCCCACTGAAGGCCGTCACGCCGGACGGACAGCCGTACGCGATTCCGGAGATCAGCGTTGATCGCGTGGGGGACAGCTACCGGTTCCTGCCGGGCGGCGACGAGCTCGTGGTGAAGCTGGGCGGATTCCGCCGTCAGGATTTCTGGTCGGTGGATCTCGCGTCCGGGCAGCGGCGGCGGCTGACCGCCCTCAAGCCCGGCGAGTCGCTGCAGCGATTCGACGTGTCACCGGACGGGAAACGAATCCTGTTCGAGCGCGTCCGGGAGAACTCGGACATTGCGCTGATCGTGCTGCCGCCTCGTGCTGGTCGTTAGACCTTAGTCAGGAGGCAGACGGCGCTTCGCGCCGGGCGCTGGAGACGCTGGACGACTCGCCCAGGTCTGGCTGTTCTCGCCGGCGGTCGGGAATTGTGCGAACGGCCTCGTAGTTCCGTCGTGCTCCCGCCACGACGTCCTGGCAAGAGATTCGACGGCGCCACAACGCTATCCCGAACTCAGATGCGGTCCACTCTAGCGTGCCGCGAGCCGCGACCTCGACGGCGTGTACGCGGTCGCGATGAGCGTCCGGTGCTCGACCCAGCCGGAGAGCCCCTTGGCGCGGATCCGCCGCCAGTCCCCACGCGTCTCGCCGAGTTGCACGCGCGTGTTCGGGCCGATCGAGGCAATGATTCGCGACTGCCGCGTCGGGTTCGATCGAACGACGGCCCAGTTGCGCGCGACCGATGTCACCCAGCCACCGCGGGTCTTCGCGCGTGCGGTCGATTTCGGCGCGGGTGCTGCTCGCGCAGTGGTCGCCCGCGCCGGCGGCGCCTTCGCGATGGTACGCGGCGCCGACTTGGAGGCGGGGGGTCGCGCGGTTGCGGGCGCGGCTGCGCGGGGCTTCGAAGACGCCGGGGCGGCGGACGTTGTGGGTTTGGGCGCCCTGGCTGCCGAATGTGGTGCCGGTTTCTCGGCAGGACGTGCCGTCACCGGCTCCGGTGGCGGAGCCGGAGCGGCATCGACCATCGAAGCGGCCGAGTCGTTCTGCACGACGGTACCGGCGGACTGCATCGCGACGCGCTGCGGCGCGACGACAGGTGTCGGAGCGGTGGGAAGGGTGTCCACGGTTGACAGGGCGATCGCGGCATCGCGACTCGAATCGGCGCGCGCGACAACTGTAGAATCGAGGGGGTCGGCAATCGCGGTGTCCGGCTGCGCCAGCGCGATCTTCCGCCCGAACGACTCGGCCTTGGGCTGATTGGTGGGAAGCGTGTCAGCAACGAACGTTCGCGGCGCCGGCTTGGGCGGCGAGGGCGTGTCGTTCTTGGCGAGCCATGCGCCTACGGCGAGCGAGGCGAGCACGAGGCCGCCGAAGCCTTTCCAGATGAACGGGCCTAACGGCCCGATGGGCGAACGCTCCGGCTTGGTTCCGCACCAACGACATCCGCCGACACTATGCGGATAGTAGGAGTCGCAGCTCGTGCAGTGTGCGAGCCGCAACAGCTCGCCGAAGCCATCACGGTTCTCGAATCCGTGACCGCATTTCGGGCACGTCGACGCGGCGACGAGCGCCTTGGTGCCACATACATCGCAACGCACAGAGCGCATGCGGACCGCCTTGTTGAGGGTGCGCTCTCCGACGAGTTCGGGTTTCGGAGAGACGCGCGGCCTACCAACCTACTTCTTGGACACCGTGTTCGCTCCCCGTGGAAAGACCAGTTCAACGTGGGTCCTGACGACTGAGCCAAACCACGCCGGGTGGGAATTGCCGGTGGATTTGGTAATACAGTCGTTATAAGGCAGAAGTGCCATCCGTCAAGTTCGACTTGAGGGATGTGGGATGTGGGATGGGGGATGAGGGCGCCGTTAACCTCATCCCCCATCCCCCATCCCTCATCCCTCATCCCTCATTGCGGCTGCGCGAAGCTCCTCCTCGCCTTCCCACACGTCGGCCACTGCCTCGGCTGCCCGTTAGGCAACGGCGGCAGCACCGCCTCCTCCCGCGACGTCCGCTCCGGATCCTCCGACGCTGCGTACGCCAGCATCGCCGCCATCGTCGCGTTGTTCTTGAGGTCGTCGAACACGATCTTGTCGTACGTATCCCGGTTCGTGTGCCACGTGTACTGCCGGTACTCCGTGTAGCTCGACTGAAGCCGGAACGCCGGCGCTGGGCGACAGAGGAACGACGTGTGATCGCTGCCGCTGTTCGCCTGCGGACCCGGCACCTGCAGCTTCACGCTGTCCGTCAGCTCCCCCGGAAGCTGCGCCACCCACTTCGCCAGGTTCGCGCTCGCCTTGAGGAAGCCCTGCCCCTCGAGTACCTCCACCCGCCACGTCCCGTTGTCCTGGTTGAACGCCACCTGTAGTCCCTGAATTACCTCCGGGTGATCCTCGGCGAAGGCGAGCGAGCCGATAGTCCCCTGTTCCTCGCCGCCCCAGTGCCCCGCGAGAATCGTCCGGCGCGGGTGCGGGTAGGTCTCCTTCAGGATGCGCATCGCCTCGAGCATCGTGAGCGTGCCGGTACCGTTGTCTGTCGCGCCCGTCGCGCCGTGCCAGCTGTCCAGGTGGGCGGAGAGCAGGACGTATTCGTTAGGCAGCTCCGTCCCCTTGAGCTCGGCAACCACGTCGAACATCGGCACCTCGGCCGGTGTCGCCTGCGATTCCACGGTGAGCCGCACGCGCGGCCCCTGCTTGTTCGTCGCCAGGCGGTACAGGAGGCCGTAGTCCTCGCACGAGATGTCGAGGCTCGGGACCTTCTGCGTGTTCGAGTCGAAGATCTTGTCGACCCCCCAACCGCCCGACCATCTGAGGGTCCCAACTCCGATGACGCCCGCGGAATCCAGGCGGGCGTACGCGGTGCGTACCACGTCCCGAGGCTCCGCGCCCTGCGCGAGCGCCCGGATCCGTGCGGCCGCGGCGCGCTGGTTCTCCACTCGCTGCTGGTTGATCTTCGTCACAGTCGCTGGACGGGCATAGCGCTCCAGCTCCTGCGGCGCCCGACACATGATCTCAGGTGCCGACGCGAGCACGAACTTCCCGCGGATGGTGCCGAGCCACTGCTTCGCGGCCATGGAGTCCGCCAGGTCGGGGATGACGACGACGTCGCCCTCGACGGGTCCATTCTTCGGCGTGGGTGGGCTCCAGGCGAGCAGCTCGACCTCGAGGTTCTGGAACCGGGGCCCGATCATCTCCATGTGGACGGTGCCCTGCCGCCACCCGCGCCACGTCCCATACTTCTCGCGCCGGACGGGGACGCCCCAGCTGGTGTACGTCTTCTCGAGCCACTCGACCGCGTTCGCGAAGCCCTGCGTTCCGGAGAGCCGAGGGCCGATGGAGTCGACGAGCACCTGCGCAAGCTTCTCGGTCTGCGACTGCTCCATGCCGACCTGCCACATCTTCTTGATGACGGTGTCGGCCGAGCGGAACGTCTGCGCCGCGAGCGTGGCGGGGAACGCGAGCAAGGCGAATGCAAAGAGACGACGGTTGCTATGGCGCATCCTGGCTCCTGTGGAGGGTGCGGGTGCGGTCGTGGCGAGCCTTCAATCGTAAGGACCCGTGCGCGCTGCAGGAAAGTGGCGCAGATTCGTGGTGATCCCAACGGCCCACCCGCCATGAAGCTCACTTTCGTCGCCATTCTCGTTCCGTCGCTCGCGCTTGCGCAGGCCCAGCCGGTTCCTCAGACAACCGCCAAGCCGGGCTGGCAATGGACAATGGACAGCGTGAGGACCGCCGTAAATACCGTGAGGGCCGGGCGGAACCTGCTCACGGCGCCGTGGCCGAATGGTGCACGTGTCGCGGTCCTGCTCTCGTTCGACGTCGACAACGAGACTGTGGCGCTGCGCTTCGGTGAAGCGAACGCCGGCGCGCTGTCCATGGGACAGTACGGGTCGCGCCAGGGGTTGCGTCGCGTGGTGGAGCTGCTCGACAAGAATCGCATTCCGGCGACGTTCTTCATCCCATCGGTGAGCCTGCAGCTGGCGCCGGAGATGGCCGACGTCATCAAGAACAGTGGCCGCCACGAGTTCGGCATTCACGGGTGGATCCACGAGATGAACACCACGCTCCCCGACTCCGCCGAACGCGCGCTGCTCACCAAGGCACTCGCGGAGATGACCCGCATGACGGGTACCAGGCCGACCGGGTATCGCGCGCCGAGCTGGAACTTCAGCCCCAACACGCTGTCGATCCTGCGGGACCTGGGTTTCCGCTACGAGAGCTCACTCATGGCCGACGAGCGGCCGTACGAGCTGCTGCAGAACGGTCAGCCGACGGGGATGGTGGAACTGCCGGTGGAGTGGATCCTCGACGACGCGCCGCTGTTCGACCCGCGTGGTGAGCGGTACAGCGCACCGCGCGATGTGGCGCAGGTGTGGATCGACGAGTTCGACAAGGCGTACGCGGAGGGCACGATGTTCCTGCTGACGATGCACCCGCACATCTCGGGGCATCGGTCGCGGATCGTGGCGCTGGAGCAGCTGATCGCGCATATCCAGCAGAAGGCCCCGGGGCAGGTGTGGTGGGCGACGCACGGGGAGGTCGCGGAGTACGTGCGGAAGACGTCGAAGCTGGGCGAGCCGAGGCCTCGGGCTGGTCCCACAGGCGATTCTCGTTAGGTTCTGCTCCCTCGCGCCACGCTGGCATCGCGTTAGGGCCGGCTCATACCAATGAGGGGCCGCAGAACGCGCAGAACGGCGCTTCGCGCCGACACAGAACGTCGCAGAAAACTGCTCGGCATCTCTTACCCCGCTCGCAACGAGCCCGTTTTGAAGGGGAACAACCCCGGGACGCCAGTATTCGCGTCCCGGGGCAGTTCACAAAGAAAACTGGCGCGTTGCGAGAGGAGCC
>DASUGD010000221.1:0-4187 GCA_036274195.1 Gemmatimonadaceae bacterium
TTCAGGGGTCAGAGTCGAATTTCATCATTCCCACGCCCCGGGGCGTGGGAATGATGAAATTCGACTCTGACCCCTGAAGTGGCTAAAGCATGCGGCGCAGAATGTCGAGCGCCGCCTGAGTCGACCGAAACCGAATTTCGGCTCGATCGCCAATGAAGCGCGAGCCGTGTGTCCTCACGGTGCCATGAACGTCGACGGCTATCCAGACGAGCCCGACCGGCTTCTCGGCGGTACCGCCGCCGGGCCCGGCGACCCCGGTGATGGCCATGCCGACCTCCGCGCCAAGGCGGCGTCGCGCACCCGCCGCCATCTCCCTCGCCACCTCTTCGCTCACGGCGCCATGGGCGTCGAGTGTCTCCTGCCGGACGTCGAGCAGCGCGCGCTTCACCTCGTTCGAGTACGCAATCACGCCGCCGAGTACGACGCTGCTGGAACCCGGGATCGCGGTGAGGCGAGCGCCAAGCAGCCCGCCGGTGCAGCTCTCCGCGACGGCGATATGAAGCCCGCGAGCCTCACACGCCTCGAGGACGGTCGCCGCCAGGTCAGTCCCATCCTCGCCGTAGACATAGCGCGAAGCGAGCTGGCGCAATCGCGCCGCGGCGTTGTCCAGCACCTCGTCGGTCCGGGGAGCACTGCGGTCACGTGACGTTAGGCGCAGGTCGACGCCCTCCTGGCCGGGCAGGTAGGCGAGCGACAGCCCGTCGATCCCGGACGCCAGAGGCCCGAGTACCTCGGCGAGCTTCGATTCCGCGATGCCGGTCGTCCGGATCGTTCGCGACCTGACCACCGTGAGCCCCGTGCCGAAACGAACCTGCAGCCGCGGCAGCAGCTCGTCGGCCAGCATGCCGCGCATCTCCCGCGGTACGCCTGGCAACATGGCGCACCACCGGCCACGTTCGTCCTCGAGCCAGATCCCCGGCGCCGTGCCGTGGCGATTCGTGAGCACTGTGGCATCGCGCGGGATCATGATCTGACCGCGATTCGAGAGCGGGATCTCGCCCCGGCCGCGCTCCCGCCACAGCGTGCGAAGGGCCTCCCACCGCTCCTCGTCAGGCACGAGGTCGCGCCCGAACAACTCGGCGATCGCGGGTCGCGTGCGGTCATCGCTCGTGGGGCCGAGGCCACCAGTGGTAATGACCGCCCCCGTTCGGTCGAGCGCCTCGCGAACCGCGCCGGCAATCTCGCTGGCGTCGTCGCCCACGGTGGCACGTCGTACGATCGAAACGCCGATCGACGCGAGCGTGCGTGCGAGGTGCGCCGCGTTGGTGTCGATCGTCAACCCGAGGAGCAGCTCGTCGCCGATGGTGATCAGTTCCACGTTCATGGAACGAAACCTATCAGCTATTGGCTACCGGCTACCGGTTCGCCTCTCGCGCCGAGCTGCCGAGGATGTAGCCGTATCGTCGTGCATACAGCGCGAGCGAGTACAGGGTCAGCGCGACGGCGCCGACCATCGCTACGGTTGCCACGCACCCGTTGAACAGCGCGAAGTACCGCCACCAGTCGGCTGTCCAGTGCTTCGCAGCGGCGAGCGCGGCGGCAAAGAACCAGAAGAAGGATGCGCCCGCCCAGATCGACTGGAAGGCGGTCTTCCATTTCGCGGGCCCGATCGCGGAGATGATCAGCCCGTGTCGCGCGGCGTACTGCCGGAACACGGTCATGATCAGCTCGCGGCCAAGCACGATGAGCACGATCCAGAGCGGGAACGCGACGAGCCCGATCGGAGTCACGACGGGCCAGGCCTCGTGCGGCCCGGACATCACCGGGCCGATCGTGTTTGGAACCGCCCAATCGTCAGCGACGGGCAGCGGCGACACGAGCGGCATGCCGCGCGTGAGCCACCACATGGGCCCGAGGGTGCACAGGAGGAGCAGCTTGTCGGCGAGCGGATCGAGCAGCCGGCCGAGGTCCGTCACGAGGTTGCGGGACCGGGCCAGCTTCCCGTCGTAGTAGTCGGTGACCGCAGCAGCGATGTACAGGACCCACCCGGCCAGGCGAAGCGACCAGGAGGGCATGACGATCATCCACGCGATGGCCGGCGCGACGGCGATGCGGGCGGCGGTGATCGCGTTAGGCAGGTTCACGGGGACGTTGGCCTGGTGGACGTGGTTGCGGTCATCCGGCCGCCCGCGGCGCGCGCGGCTACGCGAGCGACTTGAGGACCAGCTTGCTCACAGCCTTCAGCGTATCGAACACGCCGTCGCCGCTCACCGCAACCGCTTCGAAGTATGTCGCGCGCTCGACCCACTCGCCGGACGGGATCTGCTCCACGAGATTCTCACCGGCGTGGTAGGGGTCCGGTGCGACCCGCTGTCGAGCGCCGTCGCTCACCTCCCAGCCCGGGTTGAGCTGGGCCTGCAGATCGCGAACGGGCGCCGCGTTCGGCAGGTCCCGTTTGTTGTACTGAATCACGAAGGGCATCTTCGTGAGGTCGTACCCGTACTCGGCCATGTTGTCGTATAGGTTCTGCATCGACTCCTGGTTCGCTTCCATGCGCTCCATCTGCGAGTCGGCGACGAATACGATGCCGTCGACTCCCTTGAGAATGAGCTTGCGACTCGCGTTGTAGTATACCTGACCGGGTACGGTGTACAGGTGGAAGCGGGTCTTGAAGCCGCGAATCGTCCCGAGGTCGACCGGGAGGAAATCGAAGAACAGTGTGCGCTCGGTCTCGGTGGCGAGCGAGATGAGCTTTCCCCGCGTGCTCGGCGAGACTTTGCCGTACACGTGCTCGAGATTCGTCGTTTTGCCGCCGAGCCCCGGACCGTAGTACACGATCTTGCAGTTGATCTCGCGCGAGGCGTAGTTGATCATCGACATGGCGTCGGCCTCGCGTTACTGGAACAGGCGGTCGATCTCGTCGTCCGCGTCGGCGAGAACGTTAGGCTGGGCCGCGCCGGACTGCCCGCGGCCGAACACTTCGTCAAACAGCTTGGACAGCTCCTCAACCGTCTGCCGCATTTTCAGTCGCACCAGTCCGAGAGTCGTTCGGTTGTCGAACAGGACGACGAGAATCACGCGCCGCGCGACGTCCGCGAGCAGCATGGATTCTCGTTCACCCTGATGGAAAAGCGTGTTGAAGTCGGTCTCACCGATCAGCTTTGCCAGCTGGTCGTTCGCGCTGAAATCCGCAGCAGTCAACGTCGCGAACGCCGTGGCATCGAAGTTCGGCTTCTCGCCAACGGTCGTGACGAGCTGTCCGCTGCGATCGACGAGGAGCGCGCAGCGGGCGTTGCTATCGTACAGGAATCGTTGCAGCAGCCGGTTGATCGCGCCGAAATCGTCCTCGGTGAACGACCAGCTCGTGGCACCTACGGGCATGGTTCTCGTGGTTGGGCCGAAGCTAGTCAGGCCAGTTGGCGCTCGACCCGATCGAGGAGTCGGCGGGCGCGGCGCTGAAAGTCGGCGCGCTGCTCCCAGCGAATGTAGTCCTTGAGCAGGCGCGCCGTTTCCAGCGTGCGCTGCCCGCGGAGATAGCTCAACGCCGCGTAGCGGCGCATCGGACGAGTGCTGAACAGGTCCCGCTTTCGCGCGTGCTGTTCGCGACTCCACAACACGAGTCCCGCGGCAAACCCACCGAAGAATCCAAGCGCCACGAGGCGCGTTCGGTTGGAGGTCGACATGGTCAGGCCATCTCCCGGCGTGCGGAAAGCGCCTGTGCGATGGTGACGCCGTCGGCGTATTCCAGGTCGCCGCCTATAGGAAGTCCACGAGCGATGCGCGTGACGGCAAGGCGATAGGGTGCAAGTTGTCGCTGCACGTACAACGCCGTGGCCTCTCCTTCGAGACTTGGATTTGTGGCGATGATCACCTCGCGAACCCCACCCTGCGACACACGGTCCACCAGTCGATCGATCGTGAGGTCCTCGGGCCCGACGCCGTCCAGTGGCGAAAGTCGGCCTCCGAGAACGTGATACAAGCCCCTGAACTCACCGGCGCGCTCGATCGCGCCGATGTCCGACGCTTCTTCGACTGCGCAGATGAGCGCGGCGTCACGACGCTGATCGCGGCAAATCACACACAACTCCTCCTCGGTGAGGTTGAAGCACCGCGCACAGGGTCGCACGCGCTCGGCGAGCGTCTCGAGCGCCGCGGCGAGCCGCTGACTGGTTTCCGCGGGCTGTCGCAGGAGGTGGGACGTCAGGCGGAGCGCCGTCTTCCGGCCGATGCCGGGAAGACGGGAAAGC
>DASUGD010000222.1:0-10536 GCA_036274195.1 Gemmatimonadaceae bacterium
TCGCCGCTTCGCGATCATGGCGCTGCGTCTCATGCAGTCCGAGGCGCCGGCGATGTTCTCGGACTTCGAGATCTACGTTGCCGAGGACAGGAAGGAAGCGGCGAGGCTGGGCTACCATAAGGTCTAGCGGGATGGGGGATGGGGGATGAGGGATGAGGGATGAGGGATGAGGGATGAGGGATCCGCCTTTAACCCCCATCCCCCATCCCCCATCCCTCATCCCTCATCCCTCAGCCAGTTCGCGCAGCATTGCCGTAAACCGCACGGCATCTCCCCCAAGCGGCTCGAAGAATTCCTGGTCCGCTCGCTCGACGAGATGGATGAGTTGACGCGCGAGGCGGCGACCGGCGGCGGTTGGGCGCAGCGCGTAGGCGCGCGAGTCGCGCGGGTGGTCGGTGCGCCGCACGAGCTTTTTTCGTTCGAGCGCGCGGAGCACCTGGGACGTCGTCATGGTGTCGGTGCGTGCGTGGCGCGCGAGCATGACCTGCGTCACAGGCTCACCCTGCTCCGCGAGCGACGTGACGCTGGCGAGGAGCATCACCTGCAGGTGCGAGAGCCCGGTGTCACGAAGTGCTCGGCGCTGACCGCGCTGCCAGCGGTTCATCGCTTGCCAGAGGAGCACGCCGGGACTTGCCACGGGTGAGGCGAATTGCGGCGGTAGGCGTTTGGGCATCAGGCTGCTTCATCTCATAGAAAGTACGCTTATCATAAGCGCGCATACTACGCACGCAAGACGAAAAATCCACAAAAAGTCATTGCGCGACAAAATCACGGTTCTTATCATTCGCCGTCGCGCACGCATGGCATCGCTCTTGCCGCTGCAGACGTGCGAACGCTCCCCTCGCACAACTCGACTCGTTGTCCGCCGGAGTGTGGATGCCGCGAATCGGTTTCGCGTACAATCAAAAACCAGAGTTGCCCACGACCCATCGTCCTGACGACGAAGCGGTACGCGGCGACGACGAACCTCCCAGTAGTCGCCGGGACGCCATCGCGTCCCGGAACTCCGATGAACCGGCGTCGACCGAAATCGCGCACTCGGTCACCGTCGGGGGAAGCTTCGCCACCCCCGCACCGTCCGCGGGAACCAACGGCACTCGGCCGCACAGCTCCACGTCAAACGGCAATCACCCGATCGGCGCCGCGTCGAACGGTCACCGCCCAAGTGCCGCGTCGTCGAATGGAGCGCATTCGCACACCGCCGCCGATGACGAGTTCGCCGAGTGGGACAGCAGTGAGACGATCGACGCCGTCGCCAACGCGCTCTCCGCGCTCGGCGACGTGATCCGGCTCGAGGCAAACGCCGACTTCCCGCAAAACCTCCGCGACTCGCACGTCGACATCGTCTTCAACATCGCCGAAGGCCTGCACGGCGTGAACCGCGAAGCCCACGTCCCCGCGATCTGCGAGTTCTACGGCATCCCCTACTCGGCGAGCGACCCCTTCACGCTCTCGCTCTGCCTCGACAAGGCGAAGACCAAAGAGGTCCTCGCCTATCACGGCGTCCCAACCGCCGCGTTCAGTGTCGTGCGAGGTCTTGGGGAATCGGGAATCGGGAATCGGGAATCGGCGCTTCGAGCTGCCAGCCAGCCGCTCCGATTCCCGATTCCCGATTCCCGATTCCCTGTCTTTGTTAAGCCAATACACGAAGGATCGTCCAAGGGAATAACTGAAGCGAACTACTGCGAAACACCGGAGCAGCTTCGCGCACAGGTGGAGTTCCTCCTCGAGCACTACCAGCAGCCGGTGCTCGTCGAGGAGTACCTCCCCGGTGCCGAGTTCACCTGCGCCGTGTTGGGCAACGGTGACGAAGCACGCGTGCTTCCCATCGTCGGCATGAACTTCGAGGCGCTCCCGCATGGCGCGCTTCCCGTCTACGGCTTCGAGGCGAAGTGGATCTGGGACCGCCCCGAAAAGCCGCTCGAGATTTTCGAATGTCCCGCGCGGATCACTGAGGAGTTGCGGCGCACGATCGAAGACGTCGTGCTCCGCGCCTACCGCGTGCTTGGCTGTCGCGACTGGTCGCGGATCGACGTCCGACTGGACGCGTCAGGCAAGCCGAACGTGGTCGAGGTCAATCCCCTTCCCGGGATTCTCCCCAACCCCGCGGACAATTCCTGCTTTCCAAAAGCGGCGCGCGCCGCCGGAATGAGCTACGACGAGCTCATTCAGGCGTGCCTCGTCCACGCCGCGGAACGGCAGGGCATCGATCTTGGCGTCACGGCCGGAGCGCTCACGGCCGCGGCGCGGTAGTTCCTGAGCAGCGCACTTCGAAATCCGGGACGGAGTTCTACATGAAAGTCATCGTGCTCTTCGATGGCGTTTCGGCGTTGGGAAAATCTCCCGACCTCGCCATCCTCGAGACGGTCGAAGCAGTCGAGTCGGCGCTGGTTGCCGACGGGCACGAGCCTACGCGCATACCAGTGAACCCCGATGGTCGCTGGATCGAGCGCGCCCGCCGCGCCAAGCCCGACCTCGCGTTCAACCTGTGCGAAGGCATCGATGGGGTCGCGTCGCTCGAGTCGTCCGTCATCTCTTCCCTCGAGCTGCTCGGCATTCCGACTACAGGCAGCGGCAGCTGGACCACCTCGATCTGCCTTCGCAAGCACGTCGTCAACACGATGCTCGACGCGGCACACCTCCCAGTGCCGCGCTTCGGCGTCGCGCGCGTCGGTGGCCCGCTGCCATCCGTCGGCTACCCGGCGATCTGTAAGCCGGCGGCGGAAGACGCGTCGCTAGGCGTCGAGCAGGCGTCCGTGGTGAAGTCCACCCGCGCGCTCCACGCGCGCGTGACCGCGATGCACGAGGAATGGGATGACATCCTCGTGCAGCGCTTCATCGCAGGGCGTGAGGTGAACGTCGGCATTCTCGGCAGCCAGGTGCTCCCGATCGCCGAGATCGACTTCTCGGCGATGCCCGCCGAGTACTGGCGGATAGTCTCGTATCGATCGAAGTGGGAGACCGGAAGCGACGAGGATCTCGGCTCCGTCCCGCATTGCCCCGCGGATCTGCCGGACACACTCACGACGGAGCTTGGGCGCATCGCACTCGCGGCGTGGCGCGTGGTCGGCGGCGCGGGCTACGGCCGAGTCGACATGCGCATCGACGAGTCGGGACAACCGTGGATCCTCGAGGTGAACGCGAATCCGGATTTCGCGCCGACCGCGGGACTCGCTCGCATGGCGCGGACGGCCGGGATCGACTATCCGGCCATGGTTCGTATCGTGTGCGACGAAGCGCTCGCAACGCGCCAGGCGTCGTCCGAGGACCGGTGGACCCGCAAGCAGCGACTGTCGGGAGTCGAGGCGGCCGGGTGAACGAGCCTCCCGGGCTTCCCACGTTTACCATCGGCCCGCTCGAGCCGTCCCATCGCTCGCGCATCGCGGAGATTCTCCGCAGCACCGGGAATTTCCGCGACGACGAAGTCGACGTCGCGCTGGAGCTCTTCGATGCGTCGTTCGGCGGCGAGGACTATCTACTGCTTGGAGCATTCTCGAGACTCGAGTTGGTTGGCTTCGCCTGCTACGGCCCGACGATGGGCACCGACCGGACCTACGACCTCTACTGGATTGCCGTCGATCGCGGTGCGCACGGCACCGGGTGTGGGTCCGCCCTCCTCGCAGAGGTAGAACGCAGACTGGAAGCGCTGCACGCTCGGATGTTGGTCATCGAAACATCGTCCCGATCCGACTACGCCGCCACGCGAACCTTTTATCTCCGCCGCGGCTACGTCGAGGCGGTTCGCGTTCGCGAGTTCTACGCGCCGCAAGACGATCGGATCATCCTCACCAAACGGTTGGCAGGTAGCCCGCGAGAGGGCTGGGGAGCGGTTGCATGAGCGAGTGGCAGAAAATCCTGAAGGACGACGCCGTCGCCACGCTGGACAAGCTGGCCGAGAAGTTCGGGCACGACGTCATCGACGTCGAGGCGCTCAAGCCGGCGTTCGACAACTTTCAGATGCGGATCACGCCGTCAGCGCTCGAGCAGATCAAGCGCGTTGGCGACCCGATGTGGAATCAATACGTCCCGACGGTCCAGGAGCTCGATATCGTCGACGGCGTCATCGACTCGCTCGATGAAGACGCCGACTCCCCGGTGCCGAACATCACACACCGATATCCTGACCGCGCGCTGTTTCTCGTGAGTCCGGTTTGCGCCAGCTACTGCCGGTTCTGCACGCGCCGCCGCAAGGTCGGGGATCCCGAGAAGATCCCGCTCAATCAGTACGAGTCCGCGTTCGAGTACATCCGCCAGCATCCCGAGATTCGCGACGTCATCATGTCAGGCGGCGACCCGATGATGCTGAGCGATCGTCGTCTCGAGTACCTGTTCCAGAATCTGCGCGCCATTCCCCATGTCGAGATCATCCGCATCGGGAGCCGTATCACCTCGCATCTGCCGGAGCGCATCACGCCGGAGTTCTGTGAGATGGTGCAGAAGTACCACCCGGTGTACATGAACACGCACTTCAATCACCCCGACGAGCTCACGCCGCGCGTGCGTCAGGCGCTCGACATGCTCGCCAGGGCCGGCATTCCGCTCGGATGCCAGACCGTACTGCTGCGCGGGGTGAACGACGATCCCAAAGTGATGATGAAGCTGATGCACGAGCTGCTGAAGGCGCGCGTGCGTCCGTACTACATCTACATGGCCGATCAGGTCGCGGGCGGGGAGCATTTCCGTACGACGGTCCAGAAGGGACTCGAGATCATCAAGGCGCTTCGCGGGTGGACGTCGGGCCTCGCGGTCCCGCACTTCGTCATCGACGCACCCGGCGGCGGTGGCAAGGTGCCGCTGCTTCCGGAGTACGTCGAGGAGATCACCGACGACGCCGTCACGTTCCGCAACTATGCGGGCGAGCGTTACGTGTACAAGCAGCCGAAGCAGAGTGGCGGGTGTGGCTCGGAGCCGATCCACGCGCCCGACATCGTGCCGATCGCCGTGGGGCAGTCGGCGGCGAACAAGAGCAAGGAGCGCTCGTCGAAAACGGGAAAGGTCACGAGGCGGCGACGCTCGGCCGCTGGATGACCGTCGCGACGTCGTGCGACGGCGCATCGCTGAATGGGGGATGAGGGATGAGGGCGGGCGCCGTTAACCTCATACCCCATCCCTCATCCCCATCCCCCATTTCGTGATCCACATCACACCCGAAGCCTCGTTATTGGCGCGTTAGGTCGGGCGTTGCAGTGTGCGCGTCAGCCTGCACGCAGGCGGCGCATCCCGGATGCGCACCCAATGACCAACCAAAGGAGGCGTCATGACGCTCCACCGAATGCCGGTCGCCCTCGCGCTGCTCTCGATCGCGATCGTCCCGATCAGCCTTGCAGCACAGGGCGACACAGCCAAGGCGGCGAAGAAGAGCACGACCACTTCCGCGGCCGCGACAGCGAAGAAGAGCACAACGACGGCCGCGGCAGCGGCGGCCAAGCCGACGACGACGGCGCAGGCTCCCACCGCGAAGTCGCAGACGGCCGCGGCAACCGAACAGGCCAAGTGCAAGGACGGGTCGATGTATTCCGGGACGTCGCGCAAGGGAGCGTGCTCGTCTCACGGCGGCGTGGCGGAGTGGGTCACGCCGTCCAAGAGCGCCATCCCGAAGGGTGCGACAGCCCGCTGCAACGACGGAACCTACTATACGAAGGCGGAGCACCAGGGCGCATGTTCGGCGCACAAGGGCGTCGCGGAGTGGCTGACGAAGGGAACGTAACGTCCCAGTCAGGGCGACGAGCGTATTACGCCGTGCCGGTGAAGTCGTTTTTATTCGGCAGGCGGATTTGCGCATTGCACCGCCGAGAAGTCCTTCACTTCGACGCGCTGCAGTCATGCAATTTTTCGCTGTTCGGTCGAGCGAGTCGCCCGTCTCTCCCGTCTCGCGACGGGGCAAGCGCGCGCCGCGCATTCGCGTGGCGCGCGCTGCCTCGTTCGCCACACTTGTCCTCGTCGGCCTCATCGCTTGCCGCGACGATGACCCCGTGCGGCCCGACGCAGGGGTCGCAGCGGTCGAGATCGTTCCGGCCTCCGCGTACCTCGAGGTAGGCGCGACCGCATCGCTCGCGTTTGTCGGGCACAAGGCTGACGGTACGCTTCTCGACAGGCTCACGCCCAAGTGGACCGTGTCGGACCCGACCACACTCACGGTGACGACATCGGGCACGATGACGGGTGTATCGCCCGGGAGCGCGATCGTGACGGCGGCGCTTGGAGCGAGGACCGCCACGTCCACGATCACGGTGGTCGCCACGGGGAATCCCGCGAAGACATGGGGAATCGACCTGCAGGGGTTGACCGAGGTATCGCTGCTCGCGGTGTGGGCGGCGAGCCCGACGTCCGTGTTCGCCGGCGGTCAGGACGGGGTCATCATGCGCTGGACGGGTGGCGCGTGGAGCCTCATGTCGACCCCGACGCAGGAAACGATCGTCGGGCTCTGGGGATCGAGCGAGACGAACGTGTTCGCCGTCGGCTCGAACGGCCTGATCCTGCACTACGACGGCACCGCGTGGAGTCCCATGCCGAGCGGGACGACCGCAGCGCTGCTCGACGTGTGGGGGCTGGACGCGACGCACGTGTACGCGACGGGCGCGTCCGGTGCCATGCTCCGCTACGACGGGACGCAGTGGTCGGCGATGCCTAACGACGCAGGCCCGAGCGAGATCTGGGGGATCTGGGGGTGGTCGCCAACGAATCTCATGGCCGTGGGCCAGAACGGCGCGCTGCTCCGCTGGGACGGCGTTGTCTGGGCCGAGATGGCGACGCCGGTGGACGTCGCGCTGTTCGGCATCTGGGGTGCGTCACCCGGCGATGTCTACGCCGTGGGCGTACAGGGCTCGCTGCTGCATTTCGACGGCAGCGCGTGGCAGCTGATCCCCAGCCCGACGACCAAGCACCTCTTCGCCATCTGGGGCAGCGCGCCTAACGACATATATGCCGTCGGCAACACCGGCGAGGTGATTCATTTCGACGGCACCAGCTGGTCCGCGGACGGTGCCTCGCCGTCGCGCCAGAATCTTCGCGCGGTGTGGGGCGCCGGCGACCAGCTCTTTCTCGCCGGCTGGTCGGGAACCGTCGCGAGCCGCGCGAACGGCAGCTGGACCACGCTCGTCACGGCGCCAACGCTGTTCGCCACCTGGGCGTCCGCTGGTGGGCCGGTGTATGCCGTCGGACTCGGGGGGCTCGTGCTCCGGAAGGACGCAACCGCCTGGGCCCCGGTCCCCGTCCCCCCGGCGAATGATCTCTACGGCGTGAGCGGGAGCGGGCCAGCCAATGTCTACGCCGTCGGCGACACCGGCTCCGTTCTCCACTATGACGGCACGCAGTGGGCGTCACTCGCGAGCCCGCTCCCGCTGCTGCTGCGTTCAGTCTGGACCGCGAATGCCGGCTTGACGTATATCGTCGGCGAGGACGGGACCGTTCTCACCGCCTCGGGCGAGACGGTCACCGCGATGCAAAGCCCCACGACGCGGTTTCTCCGCAGCGTGTGGGGGATTGCGCCCAACGACGTGTATGCCGTCGGCGACACGGGGACGATCATCCACTACGACGGGTCGCGCTGGCTCGTCATGCCGAGCGGCAGCTCGGCCCTGTTACGCGCCGTTTGGGGCAGCGCGTCGACCGACGTGTATGCCGTCGGCGACGGGGGTACGGCGCTCCGTTACGACGGAGTGCGGTGGTATCCGCTGCCAAGCCCGACGACGAAGGCGCTGCGCGCGGTGTGGGGCACCAGTCCCACGGACGTCTACGCTGCCGGCGAGGAAGGTGTGGTGTTCCGCTTCAACGGCAGCGCGTGGATTCCCCTCGAGTCGAACACGTCGCAGATCCTGCTCGGCCTAACGGGACTTCCGGGCGGCGATGTCTTCGCCGTAGGTGGAACGGCAACCATCGTGAAAGCGAGCCGATAGGAATTGGTTACTGGTACCGGGTTATTGGTTATCAGAACCCTCGGGATGCCAGTCTCTGCGAGAGGAGCATCCCGAGGGTTCGAATAACCAATAACCAGCTCCAGTAACCCGTAACCTGTGTGTTTCTGTCGTTCAGACCTCGGCCAGTTCGCCCTCTTTGGTCTTTGCCGACTCCTCGATGACCTTCTGCGCGGCGTCGCCCGGCATCTGCTCGTAGCCGTGGAACTTCCGAGTGAACGTGCCGCGGCCGTGCGTCATCGAATGCAGGTCCGTCGCGTAGAGGTGCAGCTCCGCCTGCGGAACGATCGCCCGCACTCGCGTGCCCCGCGCGTCGCCCAGGGAGTCGGTGCCTAACAGCTTTCCCCGGCGGCTGGAGATGTCGCCCATCACGTCACCCAGGTACTGATCCGGCGTCGAGATCTCCACCTCGTCGAGCGGCTCGAGCAGCACCGGGCGGCATTTCGCCGACACGGTCTTGAACCCGAGAATCCCCGCCATCTTGAATGACATTTCGTTCGAGTCGACCGAGTGGTAGGAGCCGTCGTAGAGCTCGACGATGAAATCCACCATTGGGTAGCCCGCCAGCACACCGCGGGCGGACGCTTCCTGGATTCCCTTGTCCACCGCGGGAATGAACTTGCTCGGGATGACACCGCCGACGATCTCGTCGACGAACTCGTACCCCTTTCCTCGCGGCGCCGGTTTCATGCGAATCCAGCAGTCACCGAACTGCCCGCGTCCGCCTGACTGCTTCTTGTGCCGTCCCTGCCCTTCGGCCTTCGCGGTGATCGTTTCGCGGTAGGCGATGCGCGGTTTCGCGAGCTCGGCCGACACGCCGTACTTGCGCTTCAGCTTCGACATGGCGACCTCGAGATGGCGCTCGCCCATGCCGCTGATGACCGTCTCGTGCGTCTCCGGCACATAACGAGTCTCGAACGTCGGGTCCTCGTCGTGCAGCCGGTGAATGCCCTGCTGCAGCTTCTCCTCGTCGTGACGCGCGGTTGCCTTCACGGCGAACGTCACGATCGGCTCGGGGAAATGGATCTGTGGGAGCCGGACGGGATGGTCCCGCGTGGACAGGGTGTCGTTGGTGTGCGTGTTACGGAGCTTCGCCACGCAGCCAATGTCGCCGGGGTGGAGGACCGGCACTTCGATGCGGTCCTTGCCCTGCGCGACGCTCAGGTGGCCCATCTTCTCGATACCGTCGCGGGTGGCGTTGTAGACCTCCTGCCCATTCGCGACGGTGCCGGAAAAAATGCGGAAGTACGAGACCTCACCGATGTGCGGCTCCGATGTCGTCTTGAACACGTGGGCGGAGAACGGCGCGGTGTCCTCGGCGTGGATCTCGACGGTCTTGTCGCCTTCGGCGCCCTTGAACGCGTGGATCTCCTCCATCTCGTACGCGGACGGCATCAGCTGCACGATCTCCGTGAGCAGCGCCGAAATGCCGTAGGTCTTTTCCGATGACACGACGAAGAGCGGGAAGAGATCGCCGCGCTTCATTGCTTCCTTCATTCCCGCGATGGCCTCGTCGCGCCCGATCTCCACGCCCTCGAGGTACCGCTCGAGCATCGCGTCGTCGGTCGCGGAGATGGCTTCGATCAGCTCCTGGTGATAGTGGTCGTAGGTGTCCTGCGCGTCGTCGGGGATCTCGACTTCATCGTACTCCCCCGACTTGGTGCCTGGCTTGTAGATGTAGGCACACTTCGCGAACAGGTTCATGATCCCGCGGAACTCCGGCCCGTTGCCGATCGGCACCTCGACCGGAATCACCTTCGTGGTCAGACGCTGTTTGATCTGCTGGTAGATCGCGTCGAAGTTCGCGTTCTCCTTGTCCATCATCGAGACGACGAACAGGACCGGGTCGGTGCGGGTCACCGCTTCGTGGAACATCTTCTCCGTACCGACTTCGACGCCGGCCGTCGCGCTCACGACGACGAGCGCGCCGTCGGCGGCAGCCAGTCCGGCGACCGCGTCGCCCTGGAAGTCGAGGTACCCGGGTGTGTCGATGAGGTTGATCTTCGTGTCCATCCACTCCGCGAACGCGCAGCCGAGACTGATCGAGAACCCGCGATCGATCTCTTCCGCCGTGTGATCGGTGAGCGCGGTACCATCCTTCACCGAGCCGTGGCGTTTGCTGGAGCCAGAAACGAATGCGAGCGCGTCGACCAGTGTGGTCTTCCCGCTCGCTCCGTGACCGACTACGGCCACGTTCCGGATGTCTGCGCTGCGATACTCCCGCATTGCTCGTATCCTCGCCTGCTCGGGTGATTCCAGTTTGAGCTCAGGTGGAGCTCACGTGAGTAGCCCCATGCGGGGTGCCTCGCGAAGCCATGCGCGGAGCACGTCGTCGCCGGTCTCGGTCAGCGTGAAGCCAACGGCGACGGCGATCGCGCGGGCGGTCTGACGTGAGTCGCTGATGCACGTGAACACGACGGCGGCGTCAACGGTCCCGGTGGCGTGTGACGCATTCCACAGCCGCCCGGCATCGTCGGCAAAGACGCGAGCGCCGCCCGGTGACTGGCGGCGTGACTGGTGGGTGGAGCGCGGTTGCATGGGTTTCGTGATCGTCGCTTTTGGGGATTTGTCTCGTGGGTGGGGGTTCGTCAAGGGTCTCGAGGGATGGGGGATGAGGGAAGGG
>DASUGD010000223.1:0-14788 GCA_036274195.1 Gemmatimonadaceae bacterium
CCAAGGAAGCTCTTCACGAAGTCGCGCTCATCCTCGGCCGTATAGATGCACGATTCCCACGTCTGGGTGGCCATCGGCTCGTTCTGCACCGTGATGCCCCAGATCGGGATGCCCTCGCGCTCGTACGCCTTGATGAACTTCGTGTAGTAGTTGGCCCAGGCCTGGCGAAATTCCGGTTTCAGCTTTCCACCGTGCAGCATGTCGTTGTTCGTCTTCATGAATGCCGGTGGGCTCCACGGGCTGGCGAAGATCCGAAGCCTTCCCCCCGCGGTGGCGATCGCCTGCCTGGTGAACGGGATGCGGAATTGTCTGTCGTGCGCGACGCTGAAGGACTTCAGCGCCGCGTCACCGTCGTCGACGTACGTGTAGCTCGCGGATGAGAAGTCGCAGCTGTGAATGTGCGTCCGTCCCAGCGTGTAGCCGATGCCTTTGGCGGGATCGAAGTAGGCGTCGAGGATCTCGCGCTGCCTCGCCGGAGGGAGCTTCGCGAACGTTTCCGCCGAAGCATCCGTCAGCGCGCCACCGATGCCGAGGATGGTTTGCGAGCGCTTGGTGGGATCGACGAAGACGCAGATCTGGGTCTCGAGCGGCTGTCCCATCGGCTTGAATGCCAGCTTGCCGGTGGCGGAGAGGCGGTAGTCTGTCTTGTCCGCGGTCGTGTAGACCGCGATCTCTCTCGCCTGGCCGGCCTCGAACGGTGGCGGATCGAGAGTTTCGGCCGACGACTGGAGCGCCCCAAGGGAGAGGCCATGTTTCCCCAATACGAATGCCGAAGACGAGGCTGCGAGGAAGCCGCGGCGATCGATTGTCATGGTCGGATGAATTGGAGGTCGAGTGTGGCGACTCCATTTTGCGCCCAACCCGACGTCCGTCGCTAGCGCGCCAGCGGACTGTCCCACACGAGGAATAGCAGCTGTTTGAGCTCGGCGAACCGCTTTGCCCCGAGCTCCGTGCTCCACTCCCGCTCGATGCCCTGCAGGATGTCGACCATCTTCGCGTAGACGGCGCGCCCGCGTCGCGTTAGGCGGACGAGCCGCGCCCGGCCCTCGTCGGGCGCGTCGGAGCGGGTCAGGTAACCGAGAGCCTCGAGACTCTTCAGCAACTGGTTCATCGCCTGCTTGCTCATCCCGGCGCGCTCCGCCAGCACTCCGGGGCGGACACCATCCGGCCCGGGAAACTGCAGCACCGCCATGTGCGGCACGCGGAGATCCGCGAACCCGCTCGCGTTCAGCTCCGCGATGATCCGCCGCTGGATGGCCTGGGCCGGCACGCGCAGGAGCGCGCCGATGAGGAGGTCTTTCGTCTCGATCCGTACGCCGGCTGACAATGGGTGTGTTGACATCTTGGTAAACTGACTTTACTATCGTGCACAGTCAACTCAGTTTACCATCGGAGTGTATCCCATGACAACGCCCGCCACCGCCTTCCGTGTGAATCCTGGAGCCGAGACCATCCGGCTCGGACCGCTGGCCATCCGCTTCCTGGTAACCGGTGAGAACTCGAGCGGCTCGATCGCCGCGTTCGAGTTGGTCGTCCCGGCGAATCAGCGTCTCATGGGGCCCGCCCACAGCCACGACCACTACGAGGAAACGATCTACGGGGTGAGCGGTGTGCTGCGCTGGACTGTCGACGGGCAAGCGGTCGATGTCGGGCCGGGGGACGCCCTCTGCATCCCGCGGGGTGCGGTTCACCGCTTCGACAACGAGGGGAGCGAAGACGCGAGGGTGCTCTGCGTCGTCACGCCCGCGGCGATCGGGCCGCAGTACTTTCACGACGTGGCCGAAGTCGCTCGCGCATCCGCGGGCGGCCCACCGGACCCCGCGAAGGTGATGGAGGTCATGCGGCGGCACGGTCTGACGCCGGCGGCGCCGCGGGCGTAGTATGTGGAATCGACGAGGACCGGCAGGGCCGAGCACTGTCGCGGAATCTTCACCGCCGAGACGACTGACCTGTTCGTCCGCGCGATCGCGGATCTCGGGTCGGCAGGCGCCGAGTGCGTGATTCTCGGCTGCACGGAGATCCCGCTCATCATCACGGACGCGAACTCGCCGCTGCCGCCGGTCGACTCGACCCGTCTCATCGCCTCGTATGCCGTGCGCGAGGCGGTGAGCGAACGGCCATTGAGTCAGCGGGCCGGCTGGCTGCCCATCGAGCGGGTCGCTCGAGAGGTCGAGCCAGGTCGATGAACTGTCTTGCTCGTTCTCAACCCTGGAGACGATTCCTATGATGCGGAAGGTGCTGGTCACCATTGGCACCCTGCTGCTGGTCGTTGTAGCGGCTGGCGCGGTGTTCGTCGCGTCGCGTCAGAACCTGCGCTTCGACGCGACGCCATACCCTAACGTCATTGCCTCGACAGATTCGGCTGTGGTGGAGCGTGGGCGCTACATCGTTCGCGATGTCGCGCCGTGCGCCGCGTGCCACGGTGATCCAAAACAGCGCGCGGCGTACAGCACCGGCGCCGACGTGCCGCTGGTCGGCGGGTTCGAGTTCGCCATTCCGCCCGGCGAGTTCTACACGCGGAACCTGACACCGGACGCCGAGACGGGGCTGGGCAACGTGCCGGATAGCGCGATCGCGCGTGCGCTCCGTTACGGCGTGGGCTACGACGGTCGCGCGCTGCTCCCGTTCATGGAGATGCAGGGGCTCTCCGATGACGACCTGCAGGCGGTCGTCTCCTATCTGCGCACGCAGCCGCCCGTGCGGAACAAGATTCCGCCACACCACTTCAACACGTTAGGCAAGGTCGTGAAGGCGACGGCGCTGGCGAAGCCCGTGGGGCCTTCGGTTCCGCCGCCCGCGCGGTCTCCGCGTGGCATGTCGGTGGAGACGGGGCGCTACCTCGTCGAGTCGGTAGCACTCTGCTGGTCATGTCACACGGAGCGCAGTCAGATGACCGGAGCCATGACGGGACCACGCTTCGGCGGGACGACGGGCTTCACGGACTCCGATGACCCGGCCCATTCGTGGTCGCCGCCGAACATAACGAGCGACGCCGAGACGGGGCGGCTCGGGAAGATGACGGAGGATCAGTTCGTCGCGCGCTTCCGACAAGGTCGCGTCATCCCCGGCTCGCCCATGCCGTGGCAGGCATTCTCACGCATCAGCGAAGATGATCTGCGGTCGATCTATCTCTACCTGAAGAGCGTTCCGCCGGTGAAGCGCGACAACGGGCCGGCGGTCGTTGACGTCAAGAAGGGCTAGCCTAACGGGAGCTCCAACACCACGTCGCTCTGCCTGGAGGACGCGGGCCGGACGAAAACGCCGTCCTCGTCCTCCAGCTTGAGCTCAACGTTCATGGTCGCGGGTGCCAGGCGGCGCAGATTCGCCGCGGCGAGCGTCCGGCGAGCGACACCCCCGAGCCGGCCGGCCACGCGAATTGTGAGCACGGCATCTGCCGGAGACTCCGCAATGAGGTTGCGGATCACCGCTTCCACCGCACAGTCCTGGACGGCGTCGAGATGAATCTCGCGCCTGAGCAGTGGGCGGGCAGGGAGCTCGTGGAACTGCCAGTCGACACGGGTTTCGCCAGCGTCACGTGTCAGGTCCACCGTCATGTAACCCTTCGTCTCGTCCGCCTCGGCGACCGACGTCCGTTCAATCGAGCCCGGGTAGAGCACGGGCGCTGCGATCGGCGCGCCACGCAGGTCGTGCGTGAGCACCTGATGGCGATGGATGTGGCCCGACAGCACGGCACAGAGCCCGGCGGGGAGCTCTCGCGCGCGGATCACGTCCGCGGCGGTGGTGAAGGTGAAGTCGTTAGGTCCCACGGTCGCGCCTTCGACGCACTGATGGATGCACAGGATTCGCGCGTCCGCGTCGGCCGAGCGCCAGCGCGTTGCCGCCAGGAGGTCGATGAATTGCGTGCGCACGTCATCGCGTTCCGACGGGAACCCGGCGACAGCGAGGCGCATGCCTCGTACATCGACCGTGAATGTGCGCGGGCGCTCGAAGAGGTGAATGCGCGGATGCTGGGCGAACCTGATCTGCGGGATGCGGCCACGCTCGTGGTTGCCCGGCACGACGAACACCGGAATTCCGCGGTCCGCCACGCGCGCGAGCGGCTCGAATGCCTGCCACGCGACGCTCGTCGGCACCTTCGAGCGATTGAACACGTCCCCGCCGTGGACGACGATGTCGGCTTCGCCCGCGAGCGCCGGGGCCAGGGCGGTGGCGTAGTTCGCGAGGAAGTCGTGCCCGCGCCGGCGCCTCTGGATGCGCGCGCGCGTCGGCAGGTCGAAGCCGAGGTGGGTGTCGGCGAGGAAGAGGATCCGGATTCGGTGGGCGGACAGGCTGTCCATGTGACAACAGTGCAATGTCGGTCACCCGCCCGCTACGGAAGGAACGTCACCGATCGCCGCCGCGGACAGGGAGGCGTGCGGTATGGGCTTTCGGGAGCGCCGGTCCGCATCGCGTCTGGGCTGGCTACAAAGCCAAAGGACACCAGATTGACGCAGGCCGGCGCTTCGCGCCGGACACCGATTGACACAGTTGGCTCCTCTCCCGTCCACCGCTCCTCTCACCAGGCCTATTCTTGAGGGAACGACCTCGGGCGGCTATGAACTGACCGAGGGAGTCCCCCTTCAAAATCGGCTCGTTGTGCGAGGAGCCTGGTTCCCACGCTGAGCCGCTGCGGCAATCTGCGTCCGTCCGCGTCAGCGGACGGTCCGCGTGATCTGTGTCTCCTTGTTCTGAAGGTCGGGCCTAACGCGATGGTTGCTCGACACGAGACGTCGAAGTGGCACTGGAACGCACCTGTCTACTCGACCCACTGCGTTACCGCCCTCGCTCCCTGACGCGCCTTCGGTGCGGGCATCTCGGCTGGTACGCCGACGCTCACGATCGCCACGACGCGCTCCCCCTCGCGCACGCCAATCGCCGCGCGCGCGGCGGGGTCTTCCAGCACCGCCCCGGTGCGCATGTGCGTTCCGAGCCCGCGATCCACCGCGGTCAGCATGATGTTCGCGATCGCCTGCATGCAGGCCGCGTAGTCTTCCTCGCGGACCTCCGGGTTCTCGTTCAGAGCCATCGCCACGACGATGAGCGCGGGGAATCCCTCGTACTCCGCCGCGGTCTTCTCGCGCACGGCAGCCGCCGCGTCCGGGTCCGGCAGCTTGTTCGCCTTTCGCTGTCCGAGCGCGAGGCCGTAACGGCGACGCGCCACGGGGCCGAGCACGTAAAAGCGCCACGGCTGGGTGAGCTTGTGATTGGGCGCGAGGACCGCGGCGTCGAGGAGCGCTTCGATCTCCTCTCGCGTGACGGCGCGGTCCTGGAATTTCTTGATCGAGCGGCGCTGGGCGATGGCATCGGAGACATTCATGCCCGAAAGCTAAGCGGTCTGTCTCTCCATCCTCCAGCATCGCTCACTTCATCCCAATGCCATGGGGCCGAGCGGGTCCCGTCGGAAACGCCGTGTTGAAGTCCACCACCTGGAACGCGGGATCCACCGAGAGCCCGTCGTCGCGCACATTCAGCACGCGCACCTTGTGGTCGCCCTCGAAGTGGATCTTCCCGAAGTCGTCCTCGTTCAGGAAATAGTCCGTCACCACGAGGCGCTTGTCGTCGTGCGTCAGGTGAACGGAGTGCGGTCCCGAGTCCTTCCCGAAGCTCACCACCGACACCTGCTTGAACTCGTTAGGGTTCGTGATGTCGAGCATGCCGACCTGACCCGCCTGGAACAGGCCGAAGATGAGCCTCCGTCCGTTTCGCGGCATCGCGAGGAGCTGCGTCATCCCGCCGCGCACCGGCACGTCCACGTGTGGCGTGATCGTCGCGCAGTCGAACGCCTGCACGTAACTCCCGTCGGTCGGGTCCACCGTGTAGACGAGGCCCGTGAACATGTTCGACGTGATGGCCCGCCCATGGCTGTCGCCCGGGATGAGCTTCACGTCCATCGTGCCGGCCTGGTCCGGCAGAACCACCGTGCGCGTGATCTGACGTTTGCGGAGATCCCAGAACCTGAGCGAGCTCCGCAACTGGACGTCGCCCGCGAACGCGTTTAGGGTCGTCACCGGATTGATGAAATCGCTCGTGACGAGCAGGTTCCGCCGGAAGTCGGCGTCGATCCCGTGCGGGTTGAAGCCGCCATCGGGTGGCGATGTCGCGGGATACTCGGCGACGAGTCGGAGCCGCTTGTCGAATTCTACGACTCGCCCTCCCGCACCGCCGGTCGCCGACCCCATGTTGGTGACGAGGAAGCCACCGCCGGGTAGCGGCAGGAAGTCGTCGGTGATGCTCGAGTTGGGTGCTCGGGTGGAGAACAGAAATTTCGGGTTGCGCGCGTTGGAGATGTCGAAGAAGAAGATGTCGTTCTGGCCCTTGAGCACGCTCAGGAGTCCGCCGCACGCGAGGATCGTCTGGTCGACGGACGTGTGGCAGTGATGCGGCTCGTTGCCGATGTTGCCGGGCGGTGGGAGCGGCACGGTGCGCAGGACCTTGCCGTATGTCCTCGACCGGCGGTCGAAGTCGATGACGGCGAGGAAGTCGGGGGCGATGCCTGCCTGGTCGCTCCCCCAGACGTAGAGCGTCGTCGCTTCCGCGCCGTGGCCGTCGTGCCGGTCGCCGGCACCGCCATCGATCGATGCGTCCGGCGGCGCTGCCGCGTTAGGCGATGCCACGTCCGGTGTGGGTCCACACCCCGTGCCGATCGCGACCGCCGCTCCCCAGATGATCCGCCGATCCATTCGCATGACGCCCTCCAGCGTGGAACAATCCGTGTGACGCATCCACTGCTGAAAGCGACGTTGTCGGTCGCCGTTGGACATCCGACCTGGCGGGCGGCGACATGATGGGCGGCGAGCAACGGTCCGTCGACGACTTCGTCGCCCGGCACTACGACGAGCTGCGGCGCCTCGCCCACCGGTACCTCAAGCGCGAGCGAGCGGACGTGACGCTCCAGACCACGGGCCTCGTGAACGAGGCGTACCTCCGTCTCGCCGCCAGCGCAGGCGTGCGTGCCGACGAGAAGACCCGCTTCTTTGCGCTCGCCGCGACGACGATGCGCCGCGTGCTCGTCGATCACGCGCGAAGCCGGCGTCGCGAGAAACGCGGCGCTGACGCGGACCGCGTTCCGCTCGAGGACGTGGAATGGATGCTGAGCGACGAGGAGGCCGAGGAGCTGGTCGTGCTGGACGAGGCGCTCACACGCCTCGAGCAGATCAATCCGCGCGGGAGCGAAGTCGTTCAATACCGGTTCTTTGGCGGGCTCACGCTCGATGAGACGGCCGAGCTGCTCGGCGTTTCCGCGAAGACCGTGCAGCGTGACTGGCTGGCCGCCCGGGCGTGGCTCCGAAAGGAAGTTGCCGGCGACCTCGGGATCCTTGGCACCATGACCTGACATGTCGACGTCCGAAATCGGCAGGATGCGTCGCTCTACGAGATGAGGAGACGAGCAGCGCGGGAGTGAGCCACCATGACCGTCCGCCTGGACCGCGACCTGTGGAACCGAATCGCCACCATCTTCGACCGCGCCCTCGCCGTGGTCGCGCCGGAGAGGGACGCGCTGCTCGATCAGCTCTGCGGGTCGGATGAGACGGTCCGGCACGAAGTCGAGGAGATGCTCGAGGCACACGAGCGGAGCCCCGGTCTCATCGCAGAGCGCCGGCTCGTCACCGATCATGACGCGTCAGGTGCTGGTGGCGACGCGGTCGATGACTCGCTCCCCGATGGTGCGCGCGTTGGTCCCTATCGTGTCGTGTCCCCGCTTGGGGCCGGTGGCATGGGGGACGTCTATCGCGCCGAGCGTGCCGACGGTGCCTATCGTCAGACGGTCGCGATCAAGGTGCTGCGACCCGGCTATCGGACATCGGAGATGGTCAGGCGATTCCGCATCGAGCGGGAAGCGCTCGCGCGCCTCATGCATCCCGGCATCGCGACCATCCTCGACGGCGGCGCTCTTGATGATGGCCGGCCGTATCTCGTCCTCGAGCTCGTGGAGGGCGTCCCGGTCACCACGTACTGCGCGGAGCGTGCCTTGTCGATCCGCGACCGGCTGGCGCTGTTCCTCCGCATCGTGAGCACGGTGCAGTTCGCCCACGGTCGTCTCGTCGTCCACCGCGACCTCAAGCCGTCGAACATCCTCGTGCAACCCGACGGGGTGCCACGTCTGCTCGACTTCGGGGTCGCGAAGCTGCTCGACCTGAGCGCCGATGCGTCGTTAGGCATGATGACCAGGCCCGAGGTGCGACTCCTGACGCCGGAGTACGCGGCGCCCGAGCAGATCCGTGGCGAGCCGCCAACGACCGCGGCCGACATCTACTCGCTTGGCGTCCTGCTCTTCGAGATGCTGACGGGCGCGAAGCCCTTCGCGGCCGCGGGTCGAACCATGGCGGCGCTCGAGCAGGCGGTCCTCGAGTCGGATCCACCGGTGCCGAGCAGTGTGGTGGGCCGCGCCGACGACGCGCGAAGGCTCCGGGGCGACCTGGATCGCATCATCCTCATGGCGCTCAAGAAGGAGCCCGAACGGCGATACATCTCGGCGGCACAGATGGGCGAGGACGTCGAGCGATATCTCGCCGGACGACCGGTGCTGGCCCGCCCCGACTCGGTGCGGTATCGGTTCGGAAAATTCGTTAGGCGCAACCGGGCGCTGGTCGTGACTGGCGGCGCCGTGATCATGGTGATCGCCGCGTTCGGTGCGGTCGCCACGTTGCAGGCTCGGCGTATCGCGCACGAACGCGACCGCGCTGACCGGGAGCGGGCAACCGCCGAGGAGGTGCTCGGCGTTCTCACAGGCCTGTTCGAGCAGGCCGACCCGAACAAGCATCCCGGCGGGGACACTCTGCGCGTGACGAGTCTGCTCGACGAAGCCGAACGGCAGGTGGCTGGCTTGACCGACCCCGCTCGCCAGGCTGCGCTTCGGCGAGTGGTCGGACGCATGCGTGTCGCGCGCGGCGAGTTTCAGCGCGGTCTCGCGCTCCTGGAGCGCGCGTACGACGAGCGCGTCCGCCTGTTCGGGCCACGCGACATCGAGGCCGCACGCATCCATCACGAGATCGCGAAAACGACTCTCGCGTACCGCGGCGACGAGGCGGCGCGCCCGCTGCTCGACTCCTCGCTCGCGGAGCTCCGTCGGCTGCTCGGCGACCGAAACGATGACGTTCGCGCGGCGACGAGTGATCTCCTGATGGTCACATACGATTCGGTTGCCGCGCGTGCGCTCGTCGACAGCTTGGCCGAGCTGGACCGGACCTCCCCGACCAGCGATCCGATCCTGATCGCGGAGGAGCTCAACCGGCGTGCGACTGAACAGCTGAACGCGGGGCGGTACGACGAGGGCGCGGCGCTTTTCCGCGCGACGCTCGGCGTTCTAGAGGGTCGCCTGCCGCCGGAACACGAGGACGTCCACACCGTCGAGCGAAATCTCGCCGCGGCGCTCTATATGGGCGGGCGTCTCGCGGAGGCCGAGCGGATGCAGCGTGCCGAGATCGCGTTTGAGGAGCGGGCTCGCGGACCGGCGATCACACGCGCGATTGCCGAGGAAGCGCTGGCACTCACGATGGTCGCCGAGAGTCGGGCAGATTCGGCGTACGTGCACGAGCGCAAGGCCATGCGTCTGTTTCGTGAGGGCGCGGCGCCGGAGCACTGGCGCATCTGGAGCGCGGAGCGGAACCTCGCGTTCATCGCAGCCGCGCGCGGCCAGGTGGCGGAAGGGCTCGCGCTGATCGACTCGAGTGTGGCCGATGCGAGAGCCGGGCAGGGCGGCGTCGAGCAGTCGGCCTATCTCACCGCGCAGCGAATCCCGTTCCTGCTACGCCTCGGTCGCTTCTCGGAAGCAGCGCGCTCGCTCGCGGAGGCAGAGCGGGGGCTCGGGACATCGTCGAGCGTGACGCGGCCGCACCGGGCGGACGTGAACCGGTACGCGGCGATGGTCGACCTGGCGTCAGGCGACGGGCCGCGCGCGGTGGACCGGCTTCGGATGGCGGTGTCGTTGAGCGAGTCGCCGGGCGACAGCGCAGTGAAGCCGGGCATCAACTCGTGTCTCCTCGGCGTCGCGCTGGCGCGTGTGGGTCGTCGGGACGAGGCGCGGCCGCTGCTCGAGGCACCGTGCACGGCGTACGTTGCGCGTGGGCTGCCCGACTCGCTGATCGTACGGTGGATCGCGGAGGCTCGTCGCTAGTCGAGGCACCTGAACCACAGAGGTCACAGAGGTCACGGGAGATCCGCCTAACGCTCGGAAGTTATCGGTGACCTCTGTACGGCGAGGAGCGATCCGCGGCATCCGCTGCATCCGAACATTCCATTGTCTGTGGAGCCGGCCCTCTCGGGTCTCGCATCAACCAGTCCGGCATCTACGACGAACGGGGGCGGATACTCCGGATGCCACGGATACGCGGATCGCTCCCGAACCGCCTAACGTGGTACCACAACGAGCCGGGTCTTTTGAGGAACGACCTCGGGACGTGCCGGCCTCCCGAGGTCGTCATTTCTTTATCTCCCGCTCGTTGCGAGCGGAGTTCTCACGGCCGAGGAGCGATCCTGACGCATCCGAGGAATCCGCCGCATCCGATCACCCCTTCGTCTGTGGGGCCGGCCCTCTAAGGTCCGTGCATGAGCAACCGTGAGCCGCGACGAGGAGGCTGACCCCATACAGAGCGTTCTAGCGCGCCCGGCGGGCTGGGGTCACGGCAGGGAGGCCGCGGTCCACCAGTGTCGGCGGCTGGCGCCACGTGCCGGCGCGCTCCCACGCGCGGGCGATGCCTAACAAGTCACCATCCGTCCACGGGCGGCCTGAAAACTCGAGGCCGAACGGGAGCCCGCTCGCGTAGAACCCCGCCGGCACGACCACCGCCGGAACGCCGATCATGTTCACCCAGCTCGTCGCCGAGTGTGGGCCATCGCTCAGGTGGCCATCCTGCGGCATGGTCTCGTCCGGTGGCGGCATCTGGATCGCCGGGTACACGAACCCGTCCAGCTTCAGCCGGTCGAGCGTCGCCACGTACGCGTCCAGCACTGCCTTGCGCGGCGCGTGATACAGCCGCTCGGCGTCCGGGTCGGTGGCGAGCGGCCGCTGCTCTATGCGAACACCGCCGATGTTGCGGAAGCCATCCTCCACACCGATCGACGACACGAAGAGCGGCGCGCCCACGACAGCGCGATACTGATCGGCCGAGTGGTATTCGGCCGGACCGAAGGTCGCGAGGAAGCGGTCGGTCCCGTCCTTCATGTATGCGTACGTCGCCACCCGGCTCGCCAGCCGCGCGAAGCTCGTCGGCAGGATGCTGTCGCCCATGACCACCTCGGCCCCCGCGGCACGCAGGGCGGCGACGGCTTTCATGAATTGAGCGCGTGTCTCGGGGCGCAGCGGCATGTTCGCGCCGACGCGGTAGCTCTCCGCCGCGGCGGCCGGCACGGTCAGTGGAATGCCGTGGAACGGCACGCCGTCGCCGGCGAGAATGAACGCCGGCACGCCGAAGCGTTTGCCTTTCAGCGACCCGGCCTGGAGCCCTGACTCGTAGGGCGGCTTCTGGGCTGCCGGCGGCGCGCCTAACGTGGCGGCGTCGAGGGAGTCGGGCCCGGCCATGACCGAGAGCGCGATCGCGGCGTCCTCGACGGTGCGTGCGATCGGCCCGGTGTTGTCGAGCAGCCAGTCGAGTGGCGCGATGCCGGCGGTGCTCACGAGACCGCGCGTCGGGAACACGCCGACCAGCGCGCTCGTTGCCGCGGGCATGCGGATGGAGTTGCCGGTGTCGGTACCGTTGCCTAACACAGCGAAGTTGGCGGCGATCGCCGTGACGACGCCCCCCGAAGACCCGCCTGGCGAGAAGCGAACGTCGTAGGCGTTGCCCGTGCGGCCGAAGGAGCTCGAACGGTTCGTGTCGCTGTTCGCCAGGTCCGGCATGTTGGCGAGACCGACGATGATCGCGCCCGCGGCCTCGAGCCTGGCGACGATCGTCGCGTCCTTCGGTGCGACGAGCTCGTGGCCTGGCCGTGTGAAGCCTTCCCACCCGGCTGTGGTCACCTGGCCTTTGACACTGGTGTTCGCCTTGATGACGACCGGCACGCCCCACAGGCGACCGTGCGTGCCGCCGCTCTCGGCGTCCTCGCGTTTGGCCGCGGCGAGCGCCTGATCGCGCAAGACCGTTTCGATCGCGCCGTACACGCCGTTGTAGCGGTCGATGCGGCCCAGGTGCCACTTCACGACATCGGTGACCGTGTACTTCCCGTCGGTGTACAGTTGCCGGAGCCGCGGGACAGTGACGTCCATGAGGTCGCGGTCGATCGTCGGGGCCGGCGCCGCCGCGGCATCGGGCCTGTCCTGGCACGCGGCGGAAAACGCCACGATCGCCGCCAACATCGAGTAGCGATTGTTCATGCCGAGAACCTACTGTGCCGAGCCCCGTCGCGCTGCAGCCGGCCGGGGAGTATTCTCCCGGGAAGCCCGGCGCCAAGGAGTAGATGGATGACGGTACTCACGTGCAAGGTCGTTCCGTCCGGCAACGCGTACCTCGGGCAGCAGGGCTTTACGTACCTCGCCGGCCTAACGGGCAGCACCGTCGGTTCTCGCGGCATCTCGATGACCGTCGTGACGCTTCCCGATGGCGCGCGCGCGAAGGCGCATCTGCATCGCGGCATCGAGACTGCCGTCTACGTACTCGAGGGCGAGGCCGAGATGCATTTCGGCGAAGGGCTGCGCGAGCTCGTGCGGGCACGGGCGGGTGAGTACATGTACATCCCCGCCGACATGCCCCACCTGGTGGTGAATCGCTCCGGCGCAACGTGTCGCGCACTCGTGGCGCATACAGCCGCGGACGACCAGGCCGGCATCGTCCTGCTCCCGGAGCTCGACTCGCTCGTTTAGGGCATGTCCGGGACGGTAACGACGACCGCGACCCCTTTCTGTCGATGTCCTCTTTCGGCGTCTCTTCAAAGCTGAGCATCGCCTCGGCGACGAAGCGGCGCTTTCGATCACCGTTCACGCTATCTTGAGCCATGTCCACAACATCCTTCTTTTCGGCTCTCGTCGTCTCGGCGCTTGCGGGCTCGGCGCTTTCGAGCTTCGGCGCGGGCACGGCAGCCGACGCGAAGTCCCGTCAGGCCAGCCCCGTGACGGTCAAACTCGTTGACGCCAAAGGCGACACCATCGGCACGGCAACGCTCTCACCCGCCGCGACCGGCGTTGCCATCGCGCTGACGGTCAAAGGGTTGAGCCCCGGAGAGCACGCCATCCACGTGCACGGGACGGCCAAGTGCGAGGGGCCGGCCTTCACGTCGGCGGGCGGTCATTTCAATCCCGAGCACAAGCAGCACGGGGCGAACAATCCACAGGGCCCGCATGCCGGCGACATGCCGAACTTCGAGGTCGACTCCGTCGGTCGCGCGACAGCCACCGTGATAGCGCCAGGGGTGACGCTCGGCGATGGTCCCCGCTCGGTGTTCGCTGGCGGCGGGACAGCGCTCGTGATTCACGAAAAGGCCGACGACATGAAGTCCGATCCGGCGGGCAACGCCGGCGCGCGGGTCGCCTGTGGCGTGATCAGGAAGTAGGGCGGCGTTTCGAGGGGTCGGAGTCCTTCTCCGACCCCTCGGCACCGTGACCGGTGCCTAACGCGGGTTCCGCGATGCCTTCGCGGCGGCCTTGGCCTCGGCGACCTTGGCCTTGAAGCGCGCCCGGATGTTCAGGAGCTCGTCGCTCACGTCCTTGTGCTCGGCGTTCTTCTTCGCGGTATCTTCGAGCAGCTTGAGGATCGCGTTGTCGTCCTCGACGAGCGTCGGCTCGGCGGAGAGACGCGTGTTGAAGCCGAAGTGCTCGCCGGGTACCATCACCATCTCGTTCTTGAGCACGACGTCGCTCTGGCCGTCGCCCACGCGGACGACGACGAACTTCTTGCCGTGTTTCTCCATGTAGCTCACGCGAAGGCCATCGGCGCTCTTGGGCCAGGGCAGGTACGTGTGCTCCTTGCCGTCGGTACCGGTGAACGAGGTGGACGACGTCGAGAGATTCGGGAAATTCCGCTCGAAGCCGCCGACGTACATCAGTGCATGGCGCATGAAACGGGTCGAGTAGGGTGAAATGTTCGCGACAGTCGCGATGCCACAGCAAGACTACGGCATCCGGGCGAGACCGCAACCACATCTGAGGTCGCCATGCATCCCCGAGCCGCCGAGCTGATCGCGACCCTGGAGCTCCGCCCGCATCCCGAGGGTGGCTTTTTTCGGGAGCTCTACCAGTCCCGGGCGCAGGTCGAGCCAGAGGATGGACGCGGATCGCGCTCGGCGCTCACGACCATCTATTTTCTCCTCCCCGAGGGCGAGGTCAGTCGGTGGCACCAGGTAGCGTCGGACGAGGTCTGGCATCTGTACGAGGGTGGGCCGCTGGAGCTGCTCGAGCTGAGCCCGGAGGGTCGCGATCTCGTCCGGCATCGATTGAGCGCGCTTGGCTCCGAGGGTGGCGCGCCGGTCTGTGCGATCGAGGCGGGGCACTGGCAGGCGGCGCGACCACTTGGGGCTTACGTGCTAGTGGGATGCACGGTGGGGCCGGGGTTCGACTTCGCCGATTTCCGGATGCTCGCGGACGAGCCCGAGCGAGCCGCGGAAGCCCGAGCCAAATGGCCAGACCTAGCAGAGCTAATTTAGGTCAGACCGTAACGGCGCCGGCAGAACGGCGCAGTACCCCAACGGCGCCGGCCATGACGGCGCCGGCAGAACGGCGCAGACCGTAACAGCGCCGGCCATAACAGCGCCGACCGTAACGGCGCCGACCAGAACGGCGCAGTACCCCAACGGCGCAAGGCAGAGCGGCGCCGGATGCCAGACGGCGCGTACTGACTAACGGCGCATACGGCCTGACGGC
>DASUGD010000224.1:0-30824 GCA_036274195.1 Gemmatimonadaceae bacterium
TCTAGCCCGTTAGGCGTTCCCCACGGTTACGGGGCCGCGTCGGTGTCAGTAGTCGTAACGCAGCGAGACCATGAATCGGTGGTCCGACCTACGACCGAGCGAGCAGCGCTCGGATGTCTCCCCACCAGCCGTCGAGCCGCCAGGCGATTTGCCCACGATCGTCCACGAGCATGATGGTCGCTCCGTGCTGGACCAGGCCTGTCATCTCGTCGCGCGTACGCCCGACCCCGAACCGGGCCAGCGTTTCCTCGACCTCGGCCACGCCGCCCGAGAGGACGTGATCGTTCGGACGCAGATCCCAGTGTTCAGCCAGGGAGGGCAGCCGGTCGGGCGTGTCGCGCCACGGATCGAGCGTCACGACGACGAGCCTAACGTCCTCACGATCCGCTGCCCGTCGCGCAGCAAGAAGATCAGCCACGAGCGTCGGGCACACCGTCGTGCAATGGCCGAACGCGAACGTGAGCAGAACGGGATGCCCACGAAAATCGGCGAACGACACGCGACGCCCGGACTGATCGATCAATGTCATGCCTGGAACTTCGACGTGAGGTCGTGACAGTACTCGCGTCCCAGGCGCAGTACTCGCATGACTCATCGCATACGCACGCGCGAACCTCACGCCGAATACGCCGAGCGATACGATCACGACAATCGCGAGGCTGCTCCCGAAAAGCCGCCACCCCAACTGAGCGCGCAGGCGGTTCAGATCCGAGATGAGCTCGCGGGACCAGATGGCGCAGAGGACGCCCACCATGCCCAGCGGCTCGCCGATCAGCAGAATCCAGCCGGCGACGTCGGGCAATTCGCCGGGTCGCGCGCCGAAGCACGCCGCACGCGTCCGCGAGAGCCAATCGGGCAGCGTCTCGGTGGAGGGCCACAGCGCGAGCGCCCACCACGCCGCCGTGATCACCACGATCACGGCGAGGGCGATGAGCGCCAGTCCCGGCCGCGCGGCCCGTGATGGTCTCACCCGATCTTCCAGAGGAAGCTGAGAAGCTTCCAGTTCGTGAAGTAGTACAGCATGAACGCCAGGAGGAAGACTGCCACGAGCACCAGCGTGCCTGGCGTTGGCCCCCATTTGCTCCGGCCCGGCGCGTGGAGCTCCTCGTTCAGCTGATCGACGTTAGGTGGAAACGTCGGAGGCTTCGTCAGGCCCTGGGGAATCCCCGCGACGACGACACCTCGCGGGAACGACGTGATCCGCTCGCCGAAAAACACCGACTTCACGGCGATCAGGATGAACGAGAGCGCACCGGCAACTCCGATGATCGCGCCGATGCCCAGCATCGCGAGAAACAGATCGACGGCGGGATTGAAGGGAACATCGAACGCGGACTGTGCGAACGAGATATCCCAATGCCGCCGCGGCACACCGAAGCTTCCGGCGAAGGTCATCCCGGTTTCGACGAGCAGCATCCCACCGGCAAACAGGTACGGCTGCACCTTCGCCAGCTTCCAGAACGCGACCTTTCGCTGAAAGACGAGCGGCAGCAGGTAGTACGTCGCACCCATGAACGCCATCGCGGTTCCGCTCACGACCGTCGCATGGAAATGCCCCGGGATGCGGAGTGTGTTGTGAGCGATGATGTTGATCTGCTCGGTTCCGATGGTGACGCCGGTGATGCCGCCGAAGAAGCCGAACACGACGACGGACAGAATGAGCGCCGAGAACCCGGGATCTCCCCACGGCGCACGCCGAAGCCATCCGAAGAGCCCATCGGTGAACCCGCGCAGCCGCATGCCGAGCTCCATCCCCGCCGGCACGGTGAAGCCGTGCACCATCGACGCGAGCACCGCCATGTACATGAAGTACGACGTGTTCACGATCTTCCACGCCGGACCGAACCCCGGGTCCACGAGGAGGTGGTGCGCCGACGCCATCGAGATGAACAGGATGTAGAGCACGAACGCCCAGCGGCTGACCTTCTCGTTGAGCACCACGGCACCCACCGTCAGCGCGCCGAGCATGTACCAGATCGCGACCATCGCGGCCACGTTTATCTGCTGCGCCGAGTGGCCAAGCGCCCACCAGAGCAGGCGGTAGATCTGCGGGTTCACGGTCGGGATGAGCCCGAGCGACCAGAGGAAGGTCGGGATGTAGACCATCGCACCGTGCAGCAACGTGATCACCGCGATGATCGCCGCGGCCATTGCGCCGTACACGACCAGTGGGACCGAGCCGCTGTACGTCTTCTCCCGTTTGGCGATCGTCAGCGTCGCGAAGAACTGGCCGACGACGCCTAACGCCCCAACGGCGAACAGGATGATCCCGAGGTAGAATGCCGGGTGTGCCTTGAGTGGGGGATAGGACGTGTAGAGCACGTCGGCTCGGCCACTCCACTGCATCGCCTCGACCGTCAGCGCGCCGCCGAGCATCAGGCCGAAGTTGAACCAACCGTACTTCGGCGCTGCCGGCCTGGCGTTGAGCAGGACGGTGCCGACGAACCACAGCACGGCCATCTCGAAGAAGATGATGAAGAAGATGAGCATGTTCATGCCGTGCACACCGAGGAGCCGGTAGTACCAGGTGGCGGGGAGCAGGTGCACGGCTTGCCACCGGGTGAGCGCGAGCAGGAGCGCCGCGATCGCGCCGACCAGCAACGCAACGATCGAGACGACTGCGTTGACCTTGATGAGTCGCTCGGCCCGCAGATTGACGCGCAGCCCCGTCACCTGGCAGGTGCGGTAGCCGGTACTGGTTCCCGGCGTGTACGCGGTCGCGGGAATGGCGGTCGCGGTCATGGGGCACCTCCGTGACCGATCCGCGCATCGCGATTGTCGGCGACCGGGCGGCCCTTTGCGTCCACGACGATCACGCGGCCGACCATCGTGTGGTGGCCGATGCCACAGAACTCGTTACAGATGATGCGGAAGTCGCCTGACGCGGTAGGCGTGACGCGGAGTGCGTAGTCGAAGCTCGGGACGACCGCGAAGTTGACGTTGAGCGGGTAGAGCGAGAACCCGTGATTCACATCGAGCGAGGAGATGTGGAGCATGTATTCCTTGCCCTGCTCGAGCTTCAGGATCGGGTACCACTGGAAGGTGAGCCCGACGAGGTAGACGTCGGCGCCGGCGGGCGGCTGCACGATGGGGAGCCCGCGATCCTCGCCGACCTTGTACTGGGAGGCGAAGGCGACGGTGCGTGCGTAGAAGGCTTTCGGGTCGACGCGGGTTCGCGTGCCGGAGGGGTTCTGACCGCCCTTCCAGTGCCAGAGTGGCATCATGGCGAACAGCACCATGCACCAGGCGAACGCGATCGCCACCCAGACCTTCTCCGCTTTGTGCGCGGGCTGCCACCAGACGCCTTCGATGGGGGTGAGCCCGGTGTGCACTTTGGTGAGCATGTCGGCCTCGTCAGGGAAGGGTGCCTTTGGGCATCGCCAGCACTTCCCACATGCCCCAGGCGGTGAAGATGACGAGCATGACGGCGAGCCCCAGCGCGAGCAGCAGGTACATGTTGTCGAAGAGCCGCTGGCCGATGGGCGTTCGTTCGTCTCCGGGTGGCTCGTTAGGCGACGGGTCCATACGACACCTCGGGTTGGAGTGAGGGTGCGGCGGTGGCATCCGACCGCGGCGTCGGCACAAGGGCGGTCCCACGCTGGTAATTATCATGTCGATATGATAAATTCGCCGCAAGGTCTTTCTTCCTCATGAGAATCCTCGAACGCGGCGCGCGCCGCGTGCTGACCGCTCTCGACGCCACCGCGACCCGCCTGTACGGGTGGGCGTGGAATCCGGTCCACCAGACCGGCACCGTCGCCATGGCCATGCTCGCCGTGCTCATCGTGACGGGCCTGTACCTGGTCATGTTCTACCGGGTAGGATCGCCCGCCGCCTCGGTCGCGCGTCTTGCCGCAGACCCCTGGCTCGGCTCGTGGGTGCGAAGCCTCCATCGATACGCGAGCGACCTCTTCGTCGTTGCCGCTGCAGTCCACGCGTTCCGCATGTTCGCGCAGTCGCGAAGCTGGGGACCGCGGGCGGTGGCCTGGCTCTCCGGTCTCGTCGCGTTCGCCGCCGGTGTCGCCTGCGCGTGGACAGGGTTCGTGATGGCATGGGACACTTTCGGCGAGCGACTGGCGCGCGAGGGAAGCCGCCTGCTCGATGTCCTCCCGATCTTCTCGGAGCCGCTGAGCCGAATCTTCGCGGGCGACGGGCCTGTGCCCAGCGCCTTCTTCTTCGTGAACCTGTTCGTGCATATCGCGCTGCCACTCGGCATGGCGGTGGCCCTGTGGCTTCACGTCTCGCGCGTCGCACGGCCCGTACTGCTTCCGCCGAAGCGACTCCTGTGGGGCATCATCGGGACGCTCACGGCCGCGTCCGTCGTGCTCCCCGCGCCACTCGGCGAACCCGCCAACGCGTTTGCACTCGGACGCACGACCCCTACGGACCTGATCGTTGCCTGGTGGCTTCCGCTGTCCGAGCGATTGACGGCTGGAGAGGTGTGGGGAGCGATGATCGTCATCGCGCTGGTCGCTGTCTCCGTGCCTCGCGTCATGCGACGGCCTCGCGAAGGACGACTCGCTCCGAGCGTGGTCGATCCGCGGCTTTGCACGGGATGCAATCAGTGTCCGCAGGATTGCCCGTGGGAGGCTATCACGATGGTGCCGCGCGAGGACGATCGGCCCACGCTGCTCGCGCAGGTCGACCCGGAGCGCTGCGTCAGCTGCGGCCTCTGCGCCGGATCCTGCGCGCCGATGGGTGTCGGGCCGCCGGGGCGTTCGGGTCGAGATCAACTGGCTGCGGCCCGGTCGGCGCTCGACGTCGGCCGAGTGGACGGCCTGCCGATCGTCGCGATCTGCTGCGAGCAGGTTCCTCGGGGGCACGCAGCGGAGCTACGCGGGCGAGGCGTGTTCGTCCACTCGGTGTCGTGCGTCGGGAACCTCCATTCATCGGTCATCGAGTTGTTCGTGAGACAGGGCGCGACCGGGGTGATCGTGTTCGGCTGCCCGCCACGAGACTGTGTCAGCCGCGAAGGGCCGAAATGGCTTCACGAGCGCGTCTTCAACGACCGCGAAGCCGAGCTGCAGCCGCGGGTGGATCGTCGCCGGGTGCGGATTGCGACCGCCGCGCCCGGAGATCAGGCCGGAACTGTCGCCGCGTTAGGCAGCTTCGCCCGCGAGCTGGCGGCGCTCGAGCGGCCGGACCGAGCGGGCAGTGCGACATTCGAGCTCGCCTGCGACGCGGTGGCGTCGGCGGAGCCGGCGTCATGATCGAGCCGCGCCGGTTCCTGCGCTGGACGTGGGCGACGGTGGCGAGCGTTGCAGCGGTGTTCGTCCTCACGCTCGCGTCAGGCGCGGCGGTGTCGTACCACCGCGCCGGCGAGGCGCGCCTTCGGCTGTCGTGGAGTGCCAGACCCGAACGCATCGAGTCGTGTCGAGCAGTGTCTCGCGAGCAGCTGGAGCGCGAGGAGGAGCACATGCGCCAACGCGTCGAATGCGAGGGGCGTTTCGCGACCTATGCGCTTCGCGTCGAGGCCGACGGTCGGCGCGTGATCGAGTCGGTGGTTCGCGGCGCTGGCCTCCGGCACGATCGTCCCGTGTACCTGCTGCGCGATTTCGCCATCCCGAGCGGCGTCCGTCACGTCCGCGTGGTGTTCGCTCGTCGCGAGCGAAAGGGCGACGAGGCGGCGCTCGCTACGCCTGCACCCGGCGCCGAGAGCGACACGGGTCTCTTTGCCGGGCGCGCCGAGCGGGAGGCGGTCGAGCGGGCGAGACGCAGACGCGCCGCGATCCCCGCGACGCTCGTGCTCGACACCGTAATGACCTTCGCACCCGGGCGCGTCATCGTCATCACCTTCGACGCGGAGCGACGAGCGCTCGAAGTACTCGATCAGCCGCGGCAGCCGCGCTGACCCGCGCTGCCTAACAATACATCTTCAGTCACACATCGCATGTCGGACGTTCTTCCTCAGATCATTCAAGGCGGCATGGGCGTCGCCGTTTCCAACTGGCGCCTCGCTAACGCGGTTTCGCGCGCCGGGCAACTCGGCGTCGTGTCAGGATCAGGCATGGATACAGTCTTCGTCCGCCGCCTCCAGGACGGCGACCCGGGCGGCCACATGCGGCGCGCCATGGAGCGGTTCCCCATTCCGGGAGTCGCTCAGGAGGTCCTGCGTCGATACTTCAGCCCGAACGGGCGGCCGCGTGGATCAGCCTACAAGCTGCTTCCGATGTACAAGCAGGTCGTGAGCGCAGCGCGACAGCGTGTCACGGTCCTCGCGAACTTCGTGGAGGTGTCGCTCGCGAAGGAGGGACACGACGCGCCGGTGGGCATCAATCTGCTGACGAAGATCCAGATGCCGAACATGGCGTCGCTCTACGGTGCGATGCTGGCCGGTGTCAACGTTGTCCTCATGGGTGCGGGGATCCCCCGTGAGATTCCGGGTGTGCTCGATGCACTTGCCGAACACCACACGGCGACGATGCGGTTCGAGGTGGAAGGGCAGGGGCGCGAGGAGCCTGACCTGCTGCGGTTCGACCCCCTGGAGCTGTGGCACACCGCACCAGCGACATCACTCCAACGCCCTCGCTTCATTGCCATCGTCGCGGCGGCATCGCTCGCAGCCACGCTCGCCCGCAAGTCGACCGGTCGCGTGGATGGCTTCGTGGTCGAGGGCCCCACCGCGGGCGGCCACAACGCACCGCCACGCGGGGAGCTTCGATTGAACGAGCGCGGAGAACCACTGTATGGCGATCGCGACGTCGTCGACCTGGCGAAGCTGCGCGAGCTTTCCCTTCCGTTCTGGCTCGCCGGCGGCACAGGCTCACCCGACGGACGACGAGCCGCGCTGGCAGCCGGTGCGGCCGGCATCCAGGTGGGCACGCTGTTCGCCTATTGCGACGAGTCCGGGCTGGCGCCTAACGTGAAACGGCGAGTGCTCGACGCCGCGGTGGCCGGCGGCGTATCGGTGCGGACCGATCCGCGCGCGTCGCCCACCGGCTATCCGTTCAAGATCGTCGAGCTTCCCGACGCGCGTGACCCGTCGGAGCGATCCCGTATCTGCGACATCGGGCTCCTTCGCACGCCCGCCCGCACCACGGAGGGGAAGCTCGTCTACCGTTGTCCCGCTGAGCCCATCGATGCCTACGTGGCGAAGGGCGGCACGGAGGCAGACGCCGTCGGGCGCCGGTGCCTGTGCAATGGGCTCGTCGCGAGCGTCGGGTTGCCGCAGTCGCGCACGGGCGGCCCTGAACAGCCGCTCATCACGAGCGGCGACGACCTCCTGCGGATTCCCGAGTTCCTCGGTGACCGCCGCTCGTACACGGCACGTGACGTCATCGACTACCTGCTGTCGTGAGCCGCGAGCGTCGAGTCGGTTCTCAACCTCCGCGCGCGAGGCGAACCGCGGCGGCGACCAGGACGACTCCGAGGAGGGCATTGATCCGCGCGAGGAGCGCGGCACGACGCCGGAGCCCGATGGCAGCCGCGGAGCCGGGTGTCGCCCGACCGGCGCGAGGGCCCAGCACGAAGTCGTGCACTGCGCTGACGACGAGCATCGCGGCGACGGCGACGAGCTTGACGAACAAGGCGTGGCCGGGCGGCGTTCGCCAGAAGTCGCCGGCGCCGAGGACACCGCTCCAGTGAAGCCATCCACGGTAGTGCAGATTCACGAGCCCTGTCACGAGCAGCACGCCAATCGACCACCAGCCGACCGCTCTGAAGCGAAGCCCGAGCTGGTGGAAGAGTCGCTGCCGGAGCTCGGCAGGCTCGAGGCTCCGCAGCACGGGCGCGCCGACGACTCCCAGGAACAGCATGCCGCCCAGCCACAGCATCGCGGCCAGCACGTGGATCGTCACATTCGCGTAGTAGCCGACGGGCACAGGGTCTCCGATCCGTTTGCCGAAAGCGATGTCTCGAGTTTATCATGTGGACATGGGGAATACAACGGCCGCGAGTGCATGGCCGCGAGCGCGTCCCCTCGCCCTCCGCTACGTTAGAGCCCATGTGGATTTCCGGCACTTCACAGTACGCGATTCGCGCGGTCGTGTACGTCGCGACCAATGGCGTCGACGAGCCGGTGCGCGTGGGCCCGATCGCGAAGGCGCTCGACGTACCGCAGAACTACCTGTCGAAGACGTTGCACCAGCTGGCGCGCTCCGGCGTGCTGCGGTCGGTGCGCGGTCCACGGGGTGGGTTTCAGCTCGCGGTGCCACCGTCGCGCCTAACGCTGGCGCGAGTCACGGAGCCGTTTGACGAGGTGGGCGAGCGCCACTGTCTGCTCGGGCGCGCGCAGTGCGGCGATCGCTATCCGTGCGCGGCGCACCCGCGGTGGTCGGCCGTGTCGGATTCGCTGCAGACGTTCTTCCGCAACACGACGATCGCCGACTTGATCGTCGACGACGCCCGCGCCGGGGCGATGACGGAGGCGAGGAAGGCGGCAGCGAAACGCGCGTAACACGTCCGGCAAGAACGAAGCAGCCGGAGTCACGGCCTCCGGCTGCTTCGTCGTGCTTCATTCGTCAGCGCCGTCCGTCACGCCATCTCAATCCCGATTGCGGAGGAAGCGGACGAGCGCGGCGCGGCGCGCGCGCCGGCGACGAACGACGCGTCCGCCAACGAGCAGCCGGGCGAGTTGACGCTCCACGTCAGGGCTCTCGTCGTCCGTGTCGTCCTCGTCGACGTCGTCATAGTCGTCCTCGCTCTCGCTGCGCTCCTTCAGCAGCTTGGCGATGAGTGCACGACGCACGCGGCGACGGCGGAGCACTCGGCTGGCGACGAGCAGTCGCATGAACTTGCGATCGCGATCGCTGCCTTCCTCGCCGATGTCCTCGTCATCCTCATCGAGGTCGTCGTCGAAATCCTCGTCCGCTTCGCTGCGTGCCTTGACGAGGCGCGCGATGAGCAAGCGCCGGATCCGACGTCGCCGCAGCATGCGGCTGCCGACGATCAGGCGTGCGATCTGGCGGTCGTCATCTCCCTCCTCGTCGATCTCCTCGTCGTCCTCGTCGACATCCACATCATCGGCGTGGCGGTCCCGGATGAGCTTCGCCAGGAGGAGGCGGCGGAGCCGCCTGCGGCGCAGGAGCCGGCTGCCAACGAGCGCGCGCACGAGCTGGCGATCATCATCGCCGCCACTCTCGTCGCTCGTCTCCTCTTCACCGTCGTCGTCCGTCCCTTCCGCTCGCTCGCTGAGGAGACGGGCGATGAGGGCGCGGCGGATTCTGCCGTTTTTCAGCATGCGACCGCCAACTGCGAGTTTTGCGAGATCCTCGGTTTCCGTGGGGCTCATGTGACTGCTCCTCTGGTTGTCCATCGCGTAGAACAGGGCGAACCGACGGCCTGATGGTTCGGTGGCCGCCATGACTCGCGTCGCACTCGTGGCAGCGCGCGTCACTTCATGGAGTGCTCGATCAGTGTTCCCAGAATCGCGCGGTTGAGCGCGGCGCGCTCGGTCAGACGGCGGATCGCGCTCCGCTCGATCAGTGGTGCGAGCAGTTGCCGCCGAAGCTCTGCGTCTTCCGGCGACTCCTCCGCCGTCTCTTCGTCGTCCTCGACGCCGAGTACCGAGGCGATGCCCGCTTCGAATGCCTGCTCCACCACTTCGGCCAGGCGCTCGTCTCGCCGTTCTCTGATGAAGCTCGCCTTTTCATCGTCGGTGAGATCGTGGCGTGCGCCCGTCGGGTCGACTCCCTCGATGCGCACGACCTCGGCCGAATCGGCATCGAGCGTTATCGTGACCGTCATGAGTCGGTGAACGGGCTGGTCCGTCTTCACCGCCGTTGTCCGAGCGGGCTTTGCCGCCTCAGCCTGGTCTGCCCGCTCAGCTCGCGGCTGTGGGCTCTTTGGTGGCGGCGGTGCATACTGATCGGCCTTGATGGCCGACTTGGGAGTGCTCGGGGTCGGTGGGGTTTCAGCCATAGTCAACTCCTGAGGCGATCGCGCGTCGTGCGGTGCCCAGTCTCGCTCGCACATGCACGAGCCGGTTCGGGGAGACGATCTCGGTGGGACGAGCGAGCCCGTTGGCAGGGCCGGGTGTGGCCGACGACGCGCGGGCAGTGCGGACGTCATCGACCGCGGCTTGAATCTCGCCCGCGCGAAATCGCGAGACATTGGACCTTCGTCCTTTGTCGACGAGCGGTCCTGGCCGCGCGGTCGGCGTGACGGTGAATGTCACGGTCGAGTGCGCTGTTACGCAAATCGTGGTCGCAATCCTCGAGGCGTGCGAACGACAGCGCGATGTGCCTAACGCGATGTCGGGCGGCTGGGTCGTTCGGGCGTCGTCGGGCCTAACGAGTAATTGTCGGGTGAGGCTGCCCTGCGTACCGCGGCGGAACGCCGGAACCGACATCGCGACGCACACCGGCGTCACGCCGGTCAGGCGCCGATCGCGGGCGATGGGGGCCGGGATTCCCCGATCGCACGATGCCGTACGTCGAGGGTGAGTCGCTTCGTGCCCGCCTTGCGCGCGACCGCTCGGGGCAACGGCCGCTTTCAGCGACTCACGACGCTGAACCGATAGACTAGGAGCTCGCTGGCGCGCTGCTCGACGAGGTGGCCGCGTTCGCCGCCGGGCGGCGCTCCCAATGGGGCCGGGCCGGCTCGGCGCGTCGCGCCAGCAGGTTGTCGTAGTACGCCACCACGCGCGCCTGTACGTCGCGGCGCGTGTCCGTTGCTTCCGCTCGGAACGGCGCGTGGCGCTGATGGCTCTCCGTCGAGACCTGGAACCACCACCACGCTTCCGCGGGCGCGCGGTGCGACGCCTCGACCCGGCAGGTGAACGTACGGTCGCCGTCTGCGAACGCGAACTCCTTGTGGTTCTCGTCCATCATATCTCCTGATTGAGGCACGTCGTCCGTCCGGGTTCGACGGCGCGGACGCGACGGGCGTCCGCCATCGGACTGGCGGAACGCAAAAAAAACCCCCGCGAGAGCGAGGGCCCTTGTCCGTCGGCGGTGTGTGCGCGGCGCGCACGTGTCGCGCTCAAAGTCTACTCGGCTACGCATTGTGGCGCAACTCGACCGTGGGATGCGTATAGGCTTGCGACGGTTGTACGCGGGCAATTCAACCCGGGATGACGATGGCATCGGACACGGCGCTCGACACAGCCTTTCACGACGAGGGCATAGGCCTCGCCACGTGGAGCGCGATCGCGACATCCCACGCGCTCGCGTGAATGAGTCTTACGTCGTCAGCCGGTCAGCGAGCCGGTGAAGGGCCCAGGTGGCGAGCTCGCGGACCGCCGGCTCCTCGTCATCGAGTGCGCGCGTGAGAACACCCGTATCGTCCGCGGTACCGACGTTCCCCAGCACCACCGCCGCGTTGCGCCTGAGCCCGCGCAGCTTCGCGCGCTTCATGGGCGAGCCCTTGAACGCGCGGTTGAACTCCTCCGGCGACAGGCCTAACAGATTGCGCGCAAGCGTGCGCGCATCCTTCCCGGCCAGCGCCTCACGCGCCGCGTACGGGGAATCGTCAGGCAGCGACCGCGAGAACTTCCCGTTCCACGGACAGACCTCCTGGCAGATGTCACAGCCATACAGCAGCCCGCCGATCGGCTCGCGCAATTCGGACGGGATGGCGCCCTTGAGCTCGATCGTCAGGTAGGAGATGCACCGCCGCGCGTCGAGCACGCCCGGCTCGACCAGCGCGTGAGTCGGACACGCGTCGAGACATCGCGTGCACGTGCCGCAGTGCTCCGTCTCGAACGGCGCATCCGCCTCGAGCTCGAGGTCGAGGAGCAGCACGCCCAGAAAGAAGAACGACCCGATGCCGCGGTTGATGAGCATCGTGTTCTTGCCGAACCAGCCGAGTCCCGCGCGACGCGCCAGGTCTCGCTCGAGAATGGGGCCGGTGTCGACGTAAGCCTTGCCGCGGACCGGTGCGCCGACCCACGTGTTCACACAGCTGTGCAGCGCGTGCAGCCGTTCGACCATCACATCGTGGTAGTCGTCCCCGCGCGCATAGCGCGCCACGGGGCCGCTCGGCTCACGGCCTCCGTAGTGCATCGCGACCACGACGGCGCTCCGGGCGTCCTCGACCGGCAGGCGCGAGTCGCGTCGCTTCTCGGCGCCACGCTCGAGGTAATGCATCTCCCCCGCGTGGCCGGCGCGCAGCCAGGTATCGAAGGCGGCAGCGGTCTGCGCTGGCCCGGTTCGCGTTAGGCCCACGAGATCGAAGCCGAGGCCATACGCCTGCGCGGTGATGAGTGCTTCGAGCGTGGCGCCGGGCCGCGGACTCACCGTGCGCTCCGGCGTCACCTCGGCGGCCGGCGCGGTCATTTTTCGCGGCCCACCCACCGTGCGTAGCGTACCACGTCTTCCACCGGCGGCACCACATCGTGGTCACCGTACGCCGTGTGCATCCGCCAGCGCACGTATTTCCGCGACGGAAGCGGGAGAAACGGGAAGCGCCGGTACCAGCCGTTCGCCCTGAATCGCCACGCCACCCGAAGGAGATCGGCCGCCAGCGAGGGATTGACCGCAGCGCGACCGGCGAGCCGCAACGTGAGCCGCGTCCACATCAGACGTCGCCGCGATCCTTCGCCTTCGCGTGCGCGCGTATCAGCGTGAACAGAATCCCCGCGTATCCCACCACCATGCCTCCCTTCCACGCCACCTGCCCGAGATCAGGGTCATTCGTGTGCAGTCCCAACCCCATGAACGCGAGTCCAACGAGCGACCACGCGACGCAGAGGAGCGCCGTCCGCACGTGGGCCCAGAAGGAGTCACGCTCGGCCAGACGGTGCTCCTCGCGTCGCTTGCGCTCGAGCTCTTCCTGAATTTCCTGGGGCAGGGGCATCGCTCTCGACACCTCGGACGGTCGTGACGAGCTCGTAACCTATTTCTTCGTCGTCACGACGATTACCCCGCCCACGTAGCCGGTTCCAAACCGTGTCGTGGCATCGGTGGCGTTGAGATACCGGATTTCCTTGACGGACATCGCGTTCAGGTTCACGAGGTTGTCGATCGGCCCGTACGCGACGCCGTCCACGACGACCCTCGGAAGAGCCCCAGCTTCGCTACTGTCTGCCGGCGAGAAGCGCCCGCGGGAGCGCAGCATCTGGGGTCGCAGCTTCTGGACGATCTGGAGCGCGTTCGACGCTTCGCCGGCCCTGTCGGCGATCTCCGCCTCGGTGATCACGTCCTGCTGCCGTGACGGCGCGCGGGGACTTCCCGCTGGCTTGCTACTGCTGCCGCTGCTCGAGCATCCCGAACAGACCGCTACCACTAGTGCAGCCATCAACACGCGAGCTCGCATCGTCGACCTCCCGGCGGGTATGGGACAAATGCCTCGAGTCAGGCAACAGCAGACTCGGCATCACGCTCGCTGTGGGGGCGCTTGTTCGCAAGGTGTGTTTCGCGAAGCGGCTGTGCTTCCACCGGGACGCGGCCAACGAATGACGTGCCGTCGAGCCCCGCCGGGAGCTCGAGGCCGAGGGCAGACAGCGCGCTCGGCATGACGTCCACCGTTCGCCGCGGAGTGTACGCCACCGGCTTGTTCGTGAGGAGCGGAACCAGCATGTGCTCGCGGTGCAGTGCGCCGTGCGAGGACACGTGCGGAATCGGTTCGTGTCGCGATCGAAAATCCCAGCCTCTGACGGCGGACAGGATGATCTCACCCGACCGCGACGCGCTGGCGAGGCGCGCGATCTGGACGATGGCGTCCGGGTAGTCCGATGATGCCGTGACATCGTAGGCGTCCGCGTCGCTCAACCCCTCGTGGGCTCCAATCCCGAGTGGGTCGCCGGTGACGGTGTCATAGCTGTAGCTGTTGTTTCGCGCGCGGATCCTCGCCGTTCCGCGCGACCGGCTTCGCACTTCGCAGTCTTCTGGCGAGAGCGGAAGAATCATGAGATCGACCGACGGTCGGTCCAGCAGCGCAGCGACGAGCTCGGACCAGCGCGGCGCGAGCGATGGCCACCACGGGCGTTCGGCGCGATCGAGCTCGAGATAGACGTGTGCCATCGCGTTGCCGCTCACCATCACGGCGGCGTCGCGCCCGCCCGAAAAGACCCAGGGATGCGTGATGATGTCGTGGCCCCACGATCGCAGCAGCGATGCGAGATCGTCGTGTGCGTTCACGGGCGAGTGTCCGTGATCGCTCACGATCCAGAGGTGGGTCGAGTCCCAGCGTCCACTGCGCTCCGCATCCCAGCGAATCTCGGCCACGGTCGCGTCGAGGATTCGCATCGCCTCGTGCACGGCGGGCGAATCGTGGCCCGTGGAATGGGAAGCCTTGTCGATGCCCGGGAATGCGGCGAAGGCGACGCGTGGCCGCTGCTCGCGGATGTGACGCGCGACCTTGGCACTGGCCCGGCGATCGATCTCGAGCCAGCCAGCGACGTTTCCGGTGAAATGGGTTCGCGCGGCCCGTGCAGCGAACACGACGCCGCGCCCGATTCGATCGACTCGACGAAGTCCACGCCCGATGACGCTCAGGGCGCCAAGCGCCGGTCCCGCGAGCTCGAACAGGGTCGGCGCCGACGGATCCAGGTCACTGTCGATGAAGCGCATCTCCGTGCCGACGTAGCTGCGGCAATTGCCGAACCCTCGGGCGGTTGCACGCGTTCGGTCGAACCACCGCAACCCCGGAAGCCCGAGCGGCCCGGGATAGCGTCCGAGCAGGAAGGGCGTGTAAGCCGGGCCCGTGACGGATGGGAAGGACGTCGTGACGGTGTTGAACGAGCCTTCGTCGCGAAGCTGCGCCAGCGAGGGGAGTGAGCCGTTGTCTATGGCACGCTCGAGGACGTCCGGACGGGCTCCATCGGCGAGCAGAATGATGACGGACAAGGTTTGATCGTGCAGTTCGGTACGAGATTGGACGGGAAATCTGATACATCCCGCCTTGCCAGATCGTGACCCGTCAGTGGCGCCGCCGGTCTCGACCTAGATAGACTCTTCTGCTCGGTGCGTGCCGCGCCAGCGGTTTTTCCGTGGATTCGAGTGAAATGGCCAAACGCAATCAGAGATCCAACAATTCAGAAACTCCGCCGACGCGAGACGCCGGACCCAGTCAGCCTCAACGGGCCACCGCAACGAGCGTGCGGAGCCGCCGTCGCCGCGGGCCGCGAACCGCTTCGGGAAAAAAGGCCGACCCCACGTTGCTGGCGGACGCCGAGAAGAACGCCCTCGAGGGACTGCGGGAGAGGACCGAACAGGGTCACTTGAAAGCGGGTCGAACCCCGCCGTCGCAGGTCTCGGCGTCGAGGAGTGCCGGGGCATCTCGCGAAGTCGACGACTCCATTCGCAGTCCGTATGCCGTCGTGACCGAGGATGAAAAGCTGCTGCAGCAGCCCGGCCGGTTCGATGACTTCACGCGCACCGACCCGTGGCGCGTCCTCCGCATAACGAGTGAGTTCATCGAAGGCTTCGACACGCTCGCCTCGATTCAGAAGGGCGTCACCGTGTTCGGCTCGGCGCGGACCGGCCCGGACGACCCGCAGTACCACAAAGCGACCGAGGTCGCGCGGCTGCTCGCGGAGGCGGGGTTCGCCATCATCACGGGCGCCGGCCCGGGAATCATGGAAGCGGCGAACAAGGGCGCGCGGCAGGGGCATGGCAGGTCCATTGGTTGCAACATCGAGCTCCCGTTCGAGCAGGGGGCGAACCCGTACGTGGATACGCTGGTGAACTTCCGCTACTTCTTCGTGCGGAAGACGATGTTCATCAAGTACTCCGTCGCATTCATCATCTTCCCCGGGGGCTTCGGGACCCTGGATGAGCTCTTCGAGGCGTTGACGCTCATTCAAACCGGCAAGATCTACCAGTTCCCGGTTATTCTGTTTGGTCGCCACTACTGGGCGGGTCTCGTGCGCTGGCTGCAGACGCGGGTGCGTGGCGAAGGGAAGATCTCACCGGGCGATATCGATCTCATGTTGCTCACCGACGATCCCGCGGAAGCCGCGGCGGCCGTCGTCTCGGCGTACGAGGCGCAGGTTGGTACCGCGCGCGCTCGGCTGGAGGGGGAATGAAGAAATCCGGGAAGGGAAGAAAGGGAAGCGGGAACCGGGAACTGGGAACGGGGAACGGTAAGAGGGCGGAGTCTCGCCCGCGCGGTTTGAAGACCTCGCGGCCGGGCAAGACCATCAAGCGCTCATCGGCGGCCGGCCCAAAGGCCGATCAGAAGCGGGCTGCCGAGGAGCGCGAGCAGGCGGGCGTGCAGCACACGTCGCACGACACCAGCCGATTCCTTCGAGGTCAGCGGATCGATCCGCGCCGCATCGACGGAACGGAGCGCGTGACCGATCTGATCGATGGGACGTTCCTCGCGTACAACGCGGCGCGCCTTCGTGAGGCGTGTCAGCTCTTCACGCAGAAGATGCTCGAGCCGGACGTGACGATCGGCATGACGCTGACGGGCGCGCTGACGCCCGCGGGCCTCGGGATGGCCGCGCTCATTCCGCTCATCGAGGCCGGATTCGTCGACTGGATCATCTCGACAGGGGCGAATCTGTACCACGACACGCACTTCGGGCTCGGGCTCGCGATGCATCGCGGCAACGCGCAGGAGTCGGACGTGGTGCTGCGCGAGGAGGGCGTCGTGCGGATCTACGACATCTTCTTCGACTACGACGTGCTGCTTTCGACGGACGCGTTCTTCCGCAAGATCATCCAGGGCCCGGAGTTTCAGCGGCCGATGTCGAGCGCGGAGTTCCACCACCTGTGTGGCAAGTACGTGCGGGAGCGCGAGAAGGCGTTAGGCATCGGCCAGAAGTCGCTGCTCTCCGCCGCGTACGCCTCCGGCGTGCCGATCTACACGTCGTCGCCCGGCGACTCGTCGATCGGCATGAACGTCGCGGCGCTCGCGCTCGACGGTAACCGATGTGTCATCGACCCGAACGCCGATGTGAACGAGACGGCGTCGATCGTTCTGGGCGCGAAGCGCGGCGGTGGTCGCAGTGGCGTCTTGATCGCCGGCGGGGGCAGCCCGAAGAACTTCATGCTGCAGACGGAGCCGCAGATCCAGGAAGTGTTAGGCATCGACGAGAAGGGCCACGACTTCTTCCTGCAGATCACCGACGCCCGCCCCGACACCGGTGGTCTGTCGGGCGCAACGCCGGCGGAAGCGGTGAGCTGGGGCAAGATCGACCCCGATCGTCTACCCGACGCGGTGGTCTGCTACCTCGATTCCACGGTCGCGCTGCCGCTGCTGACGTCCTACGCGCTGGCCACCCGTCCGAAACGCCCGCTGCGCCGCCTGTACGATCGTCGGCGCGAGCTGATGGACCTGCTCCGCGACGAATACGACCGCGCCGGCGGCGAGCCGAAGGTGGCGGAAGATGCGGACGCGACGCTGCCGATGCATCGGTAGGCGACTGGCGACTGGCGACTGACGGGGACGGGGGACGGGGGACGGACGATGGGCGACGGGGAACGGCGGCTGGTGGCTGGCTGCTCGTGCTGGCTGCTGGCTGACGCTGGCTGCCGAGTGAGATCGCGGCTCGTTGGGCCAATAGCAGCAGCTCGTAGCACGCGGCAGTAGCGCGCAGCACTCGGCTACCAGCCCAGCAGCTGCCGGCAGCCAGCAGCCGCACGTAGCGAGCAGCCCTACACCGCCATCCCTCGCCGTACAGCCCGGACGAAGTTTGTACGCGAGTAGTCGCCGCCGGATATGTACCCCGGCAACGACTCCCCGCCGAACAGCTCGCGAACGATCGCCGCATCGGGAGCGCCCGCGGCGATACGCCGCTCGATCATCGCGATCGTCTCCTCCGTCCAGTCGGCCTTCGCCTGAAGCAGCGGCACCGGGTTCGGTATGTATCCGCGATGTGCGTCGAACAGCCGCGCCGGACCTAACGCGGCGACCCCGCGAAGCGTTCTGACGAGCACTCTCGGATCCTCCCCGGGATGCGCGACACGGACCTTGACGCCGAGATACAGGTCCCCGCCGAACAGTGTGCCGTCGGCCTCGTCCCACACGATGTGATGGTCGGAGCAGTGGCCCGGCGCAGCCACGAGTCTCAGGCGGTCGTTCTCGAACGGCGTCACCGACGACCGGAACGGTGGCGCCGAGCCCCACGTGAAACGGCGGTAAGCCCGTATCGGCGCCGGGGACCGCATCTTCGCCAGCGTTTCCGCCGACGCCGCGATCGGTATCCCGCGCTGCGCGATGCGCTCGACGTTCCCCGCATGATCCTCGTGGTGGTGAGTGATGAGCACACCGCGTGGCCGCTCGCGGTCGAGTATCGAGTCCAACTCCCGCCGCGCCTTGGGGAAGCCGCAGTCCACGAGGACGCCGCCAACCAGGTAGGCGCTCGCCGAGTAGCCAATGATCCGGCTTCCGGCGCTCGTCATCTCGAAGCGCGTAACGTCCGCGTATTGCTCGACTTGTAGCACCTGACGGTGTCCACTGCCGGCGCTGCCCGTAATTGCTTCGTGCGGACGCCCGGCTTAGTTTATCGGTGGGGTAGCGCCCGGCTCGAAAGGCCGGGCGCTCCACTTTTCTGTCGGTGTGGTTTTGTCTCTTGCGGGGCGTGCGATGATCGAAGAGCTGAAACAGAAGCTGGGCGACGAGGTCCAACGTCTTCAGCACGAGCTGAACGTCGTCCTTCCAGCCGAGATTCGGAAGGCGGTGGAGCTCGGCGACCTGCGCGAGAACAGCGAGTACAAGGCCGCCCTGGAGCGGCAGCAGTTCGTTCAGGCTCGACTCGGACAGCTCCGGCAGCGGCTGAGCAAGCTCGCACAGATCGACCTCACGCAGATCCCGAACGACAAGGTGGGCCTCGGGTCCCGCGTCGTTGTCGAGGATCAGCAGACGAAGTCGACCGAGACGTACAGCCTCGTCTTTGGTGACTCGGTCGAGTTCGAGGAAGGCCACGTCAGCATGGGCTCGCCGATTGGCCGCGCGCTTGTCGGTAAGGGCGTAGGCGACGACATCGTCCTCAAGCTCCCCGCGATGACTCGACGGCTTCGCATCGTCGAGCTGGTGACCATCCACCACGGTGCGGCGCTCGAGTAGCGCCGAGAGGTCGCCGTGAAGCGCACGAGCTCCTAGCCAGCAGGCGACGGCTCACGGGCTTCACGAGGTGCTCCAAAGAGCCGCTCGATCTCCTCCTCGTATCTGGCGATCTCGGATCGAGCGCGCGCGTTGTCCCAACCCAGTCGGCCCGCCAGAACCGCCGTCGCGACGCGAGCTGCCGATCGCCCGTGGTCGGCAACCTCGAACGCGAGGTGCAGGCGCCTCACGAGAACATCCGCGAGCGTCATCGCCATCTCGCGCTCGACCGCGTACACCACCTCCGCCAACAAGTACGGAAGGTCCCGCGAAATGCGGCGCGCGAGCGCGGGCTCGGCCGTCGTGAGCGCGGCCACCTCTCGCCAACGGGAGCCGTGGGCTTCCACGAGCCGTCGCGCGACGGCCGAATCGCCCACCTCCAGTTCGGCCGCGCGCAACGCCTCGTCGAACGAGCGAATATCGCCACCCGGCAACGACACGAGGTTCGTCCTGGCGCGTCGCCGCCGTCTGCCCAGCGACCGTTCGACCACGTCGACGACCTCCGCGGCCATCGATCGATAGGTCGTCAGCTTGCCCCCGGAGACCGAGATCATGCCCGACGCGCTCCGGTCGATCCGATGCTCCCGGGATGCGCTCGCCGGATCACCGGTGAACCCGGATGCGACGAGTGGGCGAATTCCGGCCCAGGCGGCAACGACGTCCGCCGGCGTTAGGCGCGCGGCAGGGAAAAAGACGTTCGCCGCCGCGAGCAGATAGTCGATGTCCTCACGCGATGCGCGCACTCGCTCCGGCCGCTCGTCGGTCGGCGTATCGGTTGTCCCCACGATGGTCGTGGCGGTGGACGGCAGGGCGAACATGACCCGGCCATCCGTGGGGGAGAGCAGCGTGAGGGCGGCGTGCGTCGCCAGCCGCTCGCGTGGCACCGCGATGTGCACGCCCTTCGTCGCGCGAACCGCGCTCGCTCGCGATTCGCCATCCATGGCCCGGATGTCGTCCGTCCAAGGCCCGGTCGCATTCACGACCACGCGCGCTCGCACCGGTACGTCTGTCTCGTCGCCATCCTCGCGGACCACGGCGCCGGCTATCCGTTCCCCCTCGCGGATCATTCCGACAACGGCCGCATGGTTGACTGCGACAGCGCCCGCCTCCCGCGCGGCGATCACGTTCGCGAGGGTGAGCCGCGTATCATCGGTCGATGCGTCGTAGTAGGTAGCGCCGCCAACCAGGTTCTCCCGATTGAGCGCCGGCTCGTGGCCCCACACCTCCTTTGGCGTGAGCAGGCGATGGGTGTGCACGTTGCGGAACGCGGCAAGTGCGTCGTACATGAACAGACCGAGACCGAGCTTCCACAGCGGAACCCGCGCGTCGCGATAGACGGGCCAGGTGAACCTGAGTGGACGCACGAGGTGCGGGGCGATGCGGAGGAGCGTGCGCCGCTCGCGGCTCGACTCGAATACGAGATGGAGATGCCCATGCTCGAGATACCGAACGCCGCCGTGAACGAGGCGCGACGACCGGCTGGATGTTCCGCTCGCGAAGTCGTCTCGCTCCACGAGCGCCGTCCTGAGACCGCGCATCGCGGCGTCGCGGGCGACTCCGGCGCCGGTGATGCCGCCCCCGACGACGAGCACGTCGAACTGGTCCTCCCGAAGTCGCGCCAGGCGCTCGCCGCGCGTCATCTGTGAGTGCGGCTCACGATTCGCGCCGCGAGCGCGAAGCCTGGGATGCGAGGTACCGCGACCGCGGTATGGAGCCGGACCGCACCGGCTCGCGTTGGGTCATCGAGCGCGGCGCCACGATCCCCGCGGACGCGCTCATCCTCGACCTTGCGGGCGGCACCGGCCGTCACGCCGAACCGATCGCGCGCGGCGGGAGGACCGTCGTCGTCACGGACTACATCCATCGCGCCGTGGCGGCCGCGGCGGCGCGATACGAGCGCATTCTCGGCGTCGTGGCAGATGCGACCGCGCTGCCATTCCGACCCGAGTCGTTCGACGCGATCGTCTGCGTGAGCTTTCTCGATCGGTCGCTGTTCAACCGGTTCGCCGGGTTGCTCAAGCCGGGCGGATTGCTCGTGTACGAGACGTTCACGCGCGGCCATCTGGACGTGGTCGCGCGCGGCCGGGCGCGGGGCCCGCAAAACGCGGCCTATCTCCTCGAAGCAGGCGAGTTGCCGACACTCGTTGCTCCGCTGGTCGTCGAGGAGCACGAGGAACGCCTGGTGGTCGATGACGCTGGTGAACGGCACGTGGCTCGCGTTATGGCCCGAAAGCGATAGACCGAAAGGGGTGTTGGCTATCGATTCCCGATTCCCGATTCCCTATTCCCGAGTATGTTCACGCCATGGCTACATTTGGCAATGGCCGCCGTGTTGCGATCGTCGCCGGGGTGCGGACTCCCTTCGCCCGCTCGGGGACCGCGCTGAAGACCATTTCCGCCATAGATCTCGGCAAGACGTGCGTGGCCGAGTTGATCCAGCGCACGAGCCTCGACGGCCGCGACGTCGAGGCGCTCGTCTTTGGAACCGTCGTGCCATCGGTGCTCGCGCCTAACATAGCGCGCGAAGTTGCTCTCTTGCCGATGCTGCCGAAAGGCGTGCAGGCCGTCACGGTGAGCCGCGCTTGCGCCTCGGCCAACCAGGCGATCACCGACGCCGCCGACCAGATTGCGCTCGGACACGTCTCGGTTGCCATTGCGGGTGGAGCGGAATCGCTGTCCAACGTCCCGATTCTCCACTCGCGCGGGTTCTCCGACGCCCTCGTGACAGCGTCACGTGCCAAGACCCTCGGCAGCCGGGTGAAGGCGCTCTCGCGCATCCGGCCCAAGGATCTCGTACCGATCACGCCCGCGATTGCGGAGCCATCGACTGGTGAGACCATGGGCCAGTCGGCGGAGAAGATGGCGAAGATCAACCACGTGAGCCGGGACGAGCAGGACCAGTTCGCCCTCAGGTCGCACCGCCTGGCGGCGGCGGGCACGAAGGATGGCCGGCTCACCGCGGAGATCGCGCCCACCTACGTCCCGCCGAAGTACGAGGTGGTGATCGGGGCCGACAACGGGATTCGCGACGACACGAGCATCGACCAGCTCGCGGCGCTGAAGCCGGTGTTCGATCGGCGGTACGGGACGGTGACGGCCGGCAATTCGTCGCCGCTCACCGACGGGGCCGCAGCCGTCCTCCTCATGAGCGACGAGCGCGCGCGGGCGCTGGGTTACACGCCGCTCGGGTTCATCCGCTCGTACGCGTACGCCGCCCTCGATCCGGGAGAGCAACTGCTGCAGGCGCCGGTGCTGGCCGCGCCTGTCGCGCTCCGGCGGGCCGGGCTCTCGCTGCGTGACATCGACCTCGTCGAGATGCACGAGGCGTTCGCGGCGCAGGTGCTCTCGAACCTCCGTGGCTTCGAGTCGAAAGCCTGGGCGGAGCGCGCGGGTTTCTCCGAGCCGGTGGGCGAGGTGGACCGTGCACGACTGAATGTCATGGGCGGCTCGATCGCGATCGGCCATCCGTTCGGCGCTACTGGCGCTCGCATAACGACGACGCTGCTCAACGAGCTGGGGCGGCGTGGTGGGCAGTTCGGGCTGATGACGGTCTGTGCTGCCGGTGGAATGGGGTTCGCGATGGTCGTGGAACGTCAATGAGCTCGCGCCGCGAATGACATCTGCGCTCACGACCGACGTCCGCGACGGCATCGCCGTCGTGACGCTCGACGTGCCTAACGCTCCGGTCAACACGTTCGCGCGGTCCGTCCGCGACGAGTTCACGGCGCTCATCGACCGCCTCGATCGCGACGAGTCAATCCGGGCCGCCGTCATTCGAAGCGGAAAGGCGGACGTGTGGGTCGCGGGTGCCGACATCGAGGAGTTCCTCGGTATCGAGACCTCGTCGCAGGCGGAGGCGCTGAGCCGCGACGGTCATGCGTTGCTGGACCGACTCGAGAAGCTGAGGACCCCCGTCGTCGCGGCGATCAACGGCGCGTGCCTCGGCGGCGGGCTCGAGGCGGCGCTCGCGTGCGCCTACCGCATCGGCACCGACACCCCGAAAACGGTGTTTGGCCTCCCGGAAGTGCAGCTCGGACTCATTCCCGGAGGCGGTGGAACGCAGCGCCTTCCACGCCTCGTCGGCCTCGAGGCCGGGCTGGACATGATTCTCACCGGCCGAAACATCCGCGCGCGCAAGGCGCTGCAGATGGGGCTCATTCACGAGCTCGTGCACCCGGCGATCCTCGACGAGATAGCGATCGAGCGTGCGAAGGCGCTGGCCGATGGCGTCTTGGCACGAAGCATGGTCGGCGGCCCGCACGGGGCGCGGCACATCCTCCTGGACGAGAACCGCATCGGCCGCGCACTCGTTTTCCGTCAGGCACGCGAACGGATTCTCGCGCGTACGCGGGGCCACTATCCGGCGCCCCTCGCCGCGCTCGACGTGGTGGCGACGGGATACGCGCACGGCACCGAGCGTGGATTTCGGGAAGAGGCCCGACTCTTTGGCGAGCTCGCGGTGAGCGAGGTGTCGCGACAGCTGGTCTTTCTGTTTTTCGCCACGAGCGCGCTCAAGAAGGATCCGGGCGTGCCGGAGCCGGCGCCCCCGCCGAAGCCGATCCAGAAGCTCGGCATCCTCGGCGCGGGGTTCATGGGCGCGGGCATCGCGTCCATCGCCGCGCAGCAGGGCACGCTCATCCGGCTCAAGGACGCGGACCCGGGCCGGGTGGGGAAGGGGCTCGCCGCGGCGCGCGAGGTGATGCGTGAACGCCTAACGAAGAAGCAGATCACCCGCCAGCAGCTCGATGACTACATGACGCTCATTGGCGGAACGACCGACTACTCCGGGTTCCGCAACGTCGATCTCGTCATCGAGGCCGTGTTCGAGGACCTTGGTGTCAAGCAGGCGGTGTTGCGGGAGACGGAGGCCGTGACGCGTGCGGAAGCGATCTTCGCATCGAACACGAGCACGATTCCCATCACGCAGCTGGCGTCGGTCTCCGTGCGGCCACAGCGGGTGATCGGCATGCATTTCTTCTCGCCGGTGCCGAAGATGCCGCTGCTCGAGGTGATCGTGACGAAGGAGACGAGCCGGGAGGTCACGACCACGGTCGTCGGATACGGCAAGACGTTAGGCAAGACCGTCATCGTCGTGAACGACGCGCCCGGGTTTTTCGCGAACCGCATCCTCGCACCGTACATCAACGAGGCGGGGATCCTGCTGGACGAGGGCGTGGCCATCGACGCGATCGACCGCGCGCTCGTCGAGTTCGGCTTTCCCGTCGGGCCGATCACGCTCATCGACGAAGTGGGGCTCGACATCGCGGGCAAGTCGGGCGCGATCATGCTCGAGGCCTTCGGCACCCGGATGGCACCGTCGCAGTCGCTCACGCGCGTCGTCGCCGCCGGCCGGACCGGGCGGAAGGGGAAGAAGGGCTTCTACCGGTACGACGAGACCGGCAAGAAGCGCGGCGTGGACCCGTCGGTGTACGAGCTCCTCCCAACGGGGCAGCGGAGAACCGAGATCCCTGCGGACGAGATTCAGCGTCGCTGTGTGCTGGCGATGGTGAACGAGGCGGTGCGCTGCCTGCAGGACGGCATCCTCCGTTCCTCGCGCGACGGCGATGTCGGCGCCGTATTCGGGATCGGGTTCCCACCGTTCCGCGGCGGTCCGTTCCGTTACGTCGACTCGCTGGGCGCGGAGCGCGTGGTGCGTGCGCTGGAAGGCCTCAACTCCGATCGAGCGCCGCGGTTTGCACCGGCGCAGCTGCTCATCGAGATGGCGCGTGGGGGCCGCCGGTTTTATCCGGAGCGCGGCCATCCCTTCCCTGGCTAGATTTGACGTTCGCTCGTATTCGCGTTCACCCCAACGAGGGCGCATGCTGAGGAAGACGCTGCTCTATCTCTCGAATCAGCAAAGGGTCTTCACGTTCGTACGCCGGAACCGCCTCGCCCGTCGCATGGCGTCTCGCTTCGTCGCGGGCGAGACGATCGACGAAGCAATTCCCGCCGTCCGCGCCCTCAACGCCCGCGGCATTACGGCATCGCTCGACCTGCTCGGCGAAAGCGTGCATCACGAGGAAGAGGCGCGCGCGACCGCGCGCTCGTATCTCGAGATTCTCGATCGGATCAAGGCGGAAAAGCTCGACGCGAACGTATCGCTCAAGCTCACGGCAATGGGCCTCGACGTCTCGGAAGACCTTTGTGTCGCCAACGTCCAGATGGTGCTCGAGCGCGCGCGAGACTACGACTCGTTCGTTCGCCTCGACATGGAGAGCAGCGAGTACACGGAGCGAACGCTCCAGATGTTCGAGCATCGCCTGTATCCGTCGTACCCGAAGAACGTCGGCATCGTACTGCAGAGCTATCTGCGCCGCACGTCTGCCGACGTCGAGCTCGCGAATCGTCTCGGATGCCGGGTCCGCATCTGCAAGGGTGCGTATCAGGAGCCGGCGTCGGTGGCGTTCCCGGACAAGCGCGATGTCGACGAGAACTACGTGCGATGCATGCGCGCGCTCATGACCGACGGGAACTACCCCGGCCTGGCCACGCACGATGAACGCATCATCGCCGAGGCGAAGCGCTTTGCATCCGAGCGGAAGATTCCCCCGGATCGGTACGAGTTTCAGATGCTCTACGGCGTACGTCGCGACCTGCAGGAGCGTCTCGTGCGTGACGGCTATCGCATGCGCGTGTACGTGCCGTTCGGCACACAGTGGTATCCATACCTCATGCGGCGCCTGGCCGAGCGGCCGGCGAACGTCGCGTTCATGACGGGCAACGTCGTGAAAGAGATGCTGCGTCGGCGGTAGCGGATGTCCGGCCGATTCCTTCCTCCCGATCACTCGCGAGGCGACGCGAACACGATCGGCGGCTACGCGGCGGTGCACGCGAGGCCCGTGGCTTTCGAGGGATCGGACGGCATGTCCTACAGCGTCGAGATCGTCGTGGACGAGACGGAGATTGTCGGACGACCGTACGGCGCATATCTCCTGTTCATGCGCTGGCGTCGAATCGGCGCGCAGGGCATCGAGGGCCACCTCGAGACCGATTACCTCGCGTATGGCGCCAGCGAGGAGGCGGCGCGCGCGCGCGTTGGCGCGATGACGCTCAACGAAGCCAAGGCGCTGCTCGAGGGTCTCATTCGAGAGCAGGCGGCAAACAGGCCTTCCAGACGCTGGTGGGATGCCATGAGGGACGAATGAGTCACTGCCGGTTGGGCCCCTGATGCGCGGAACCGTGTTGTCTGGCACCGGTGGTGTATGGCGTGTTCTCGGCCTCGACGGCGTGACCTACGAGTGCGCGCTTCGAGGGAGGCTCAAGCAGGGAGGGGTCAAGCTCGCGGTTGGTGATGAGGTGGAGCTCGAGCGCGGTGACCGCGGGGAGCCCACTGCGATCGGCGCGATTCTGCCGCGCCGGTCGAAGCTCGCCCGCCGATCGCCTGGCGGGGCCCGCGGCGAGCGAATCGTTGCGGCGAACGTCGATCAGGTCGTGGTCATATTCGCGGTGGTGAAACCGGCGCCTCACCCGCGGATGCTCGATCGGTTTCTCGTCATTGCGGAGGCGAACGAGCTCGCGGCGCGGATCGTCGTGAACAAGGTGGACCTCGCGAGCGAAGCGGAAGCGGAAGCGCTGTTCGCGGATCACGTCCGCGCCGGCTACCCGCTGCATCTGACCAGCACGAAGGATGGGCGCGGCCTCGAGCCGCTGCACGAAGCGCTGCAGGGCAGGACGTCTGCGCTCACGGGCCCGTCGGGCGTCGGAAAGTCGTCGTTGATGAATGCGCTGTATCCGGGGCTCAGGCTGCGCGTCGGCGAGATCAGCGAGTCGGTGAACAAGGGCCGGCACACGACGGTGGGTGCCCTGCTTCACCCGTTGCCCGATGGCGGTTTCGTCGCGGACACACCGGGGCTCCGCGAGATCGGGTTGTGGGGGCTCGAGCCGTCGGAGCTTGCCGACTGCTTTCCGGAGTTCCGTCCTCTGACGTCACTCTGCCGGTTCGCGGATTGCACCCACACGGTCGAGCCGGGGTGTGAAGTCCTCGATGCGCTGTCGCGTGGGGAAGTCAGCGCGGCCCGGCACGAGAGCTATGTCAGGCTCAGAGAAGAGCTCGAGGAGGCGGCACGGCTCTGGTAAAACGGCGCGAACTGAACTGGTACCGGTAACCTGTAACCTGTTCTGTTGCGCCCTTTGTAGTCGACTCGTTAGGGCGAAAGTCTCGAAATGTCCCAACCACTCTCCTCACGGCGATACAGCAATCGGTCGTGCAGGCGACTGGTCCGCCCCTGCCAGAACTCGATCTCGTCTGGCAGGACGCGAAAGCCGCCCCAATGCGGCGGCAGCGGAATGTCGCCGCCCTGAAAGCGCTGGGCCACGTCCTGCACGCGCGCTTCGAGCTCCTCCCGGCTGCCCAGCACCGCGCTCTGATGCGACGCCCACGCGCCGAGCTGGCTGCCCGCCGGTCGCGTGCGAAAATACGCCTCCGACTCCTGCGTGCTCACCCGCGACACCGAGCCCGTGACGCGAACCTGCCGCTCGATCTCCTTCCACAGAAACGTGAGCGCAGCGAGTGGATTCTCGGCGAGCTCCGCACCCTTTCGGCTGCGGTAGTCGGTGTAAAACGCAAATCCGTTCGCGTCCACCCCCTTGAGCAGCACGATCCGCGCGGACGGTACGCCGTCCCGCGTGGCTGTGGACAGCGTCATCGCGTTAGGCTCGAGAACTCGTGCGGCGGTGGCGTCGGCGAACCACCGCTCGAACTGTCGAATGGGATCGGGGTCGACGTCGCGTGCGTCGAGCGTGGCCAGCGCATAGTCGCGACGGAGCGCCGCGAGATCGAGTGCGGTCATGTCGAAGTCATTCGCGGCCCAGCAGCTCGGGCACGATCTCGGCAGCCGGCCCGCGTAACACCGCCGCTGCCACGCCGGTGATCGGTGTGTTGTCCACGTTGACCTCGACGATCGCACCGCCGGCACGGCGCGTGAGGTCGGCCAGGCCAGCCGCGGGGTGTACCAGGGCGCTCGTACCCACCACGAGGCACACGTCCGCGGCCGAGGCGAGCCGGACAGCCTCACCGAGCACCATCGAGTCGAGTGACTCGCCGAACCAGACGACATCGGGTCGCATGAGGGCGCCGCAGCGTTCGCAGTGTGGCAGCGTGTCCATCGTCGTGGCATCGATAGCGGAGCGGTCATTCTCTCTCCGGCCGCACGCCGTGCATCGAATACGGAACAGGGAGCCATGGAGCTCCAGCGGCATGGGCAATGCGTCACCGCTCGCCTCGGCGTGCAGGCCGTCGACGTTTTGCGTGATAACGCGGAACTCCGGCCGGGTCCGAGACGCGCCCGCGAGCGCCCGGTGAGCGGCGTTAGGCGCGCACGCGAGGACCAGCGAGCGGCGCCACCCATACCATTCCCACACGAGGCGAGCGTCCCGCGCGAACGCCTGGGGCGTTGCGAGATCCTCGCTGCGATACTGTTTCCACAGGCCGCCGGCACCGCGAAAGGTCGGGACGCCGGACTCGGCGCTCACGCCGGCACCGGTCAGCGCGACCACCCGCCTCGCATCCCGCACCAGCGATCGTGCGAGATCCATCGCCGCCGTCGAATCTCGCTCGACTGTGTCGGGCACGGTCAGGCCTCCTCGACGATGCGCCGCAGCGTCTCGACCTCATACGGCTTGTCCACGACGGCAGCGAGTGCGAGCCCCTCGATGCGCTGCCTCACCGCAGGCGTCGCGGTATCGCCGGTCGAGAGGATGAATCGCGCCGTCGAGCACGACGGAAGCTCCTTCAACCGGCGGATGACCTCGGCCCCATCCATTCCCGGCATGCGCAGGTCGCAGATCACGACGTCGAAGCTCGAACGCTGCGCGACGCGCAGCGCCTGGCGCCCCTCGTGAGCAGGGACGACCGCATGGCCGCGCGACGAGAAGTACCGGACGAGCAGTCCGACGATAACCTCCTCATCGTCGATGACGAGGATGTCCAGGGGACGCTCGGCCTGCGCCGACGTCGGGCTCGAGACGAGAGAGTCGACCGAGACCCCCACGTCATTCGCCGCCCCGTGTTCGTAGGTCGGCAGAGAGATCGAAAACGTGGTACCCGATCCCACCCGCGTCTCGACGTCGATGGTGCCGCCATGTTGCGTGACGATGCCATGCACCACGGAGAGACCGAGCCCGGTACCTTCACCCTCCTCCTTCGTCGTCCAGAACGGGTCCCAGATGCGCGGAAGCTCCGCCGCGGCGATGCCCGGGCCGTTGTCGCTGATCTCGAGCGAGACGGTATTGGCGCGAACCGCCGTCCGAATCACCACCATTGGCGTCCGCACCGAGCCGGATGTCGCGCGCGCGCCGGCCCCCGCAGGAGTCATCGCCTCGAGTGCCTGACGAGCGTTCACGAGCAGGTTCAGCATGACCTGCTCGAGCTGTGCAGGGTCCGCCGCGACCCAGGCCGGTTCGTCGCTCAGCACCAGCTCACAGAGCACGCCGTGCGTCTCCATCGCATAACGCTGCGTGTCGGCGATATAACGGACGATGCCGTTGAGATCGACGCGATGCCGCTCCGTCGATTCCTGCCGGCGCGCGAACGTCAGCAGATCCTTCACGATCTTCGCGGCACGCTTCGCCTCGCGGTGCACGGTCTCGATCGCGCTGCGATCTTCCTTCGGCAGATTCGTCTTCAGCAGGATCTGCGCGAATCCCGAGATCGCCGCGAGCGGGTTGTTCAGCTCGTGCGCCACGCCGGCGAGCGTGTGGCCGAGACTCGACATGCGTTCCGCCCGCCGCACGACCGCCTCGCGACGGAGCCGTTCCGTCACGTTCTCGGCGATGCCTTCGTACCAGAGCACGTCTCCGTACGTGTCGCGCGCGGCACGCGCGGAGAGCCGTACGGCGATCGGCTTCCCATCGCGTCGCCGCCACGTGAGATCGAACCACTCGGGATGCGCGCCGCTGTCTATGGCGGTGATCCACCCATCGCGCTCGTCTCCGGCGTAGTACAAGTCCTGCACGATGTCGATCGCCATCAGCTCCTCGGCCGACTCGTAGCCGAGCATTGACACCATCGCCGGGTTCACGTCGAGGAAGCGGCCCGCTCTGGTGGAACGGAAGATCCCGTACGCGGCACGGTCGATGAGGGCGCGCGTCCGTTCCTCCGATTGGCGAAGTGCTTCCTGCGCGTGCTTTCGTGCCTCGATGTCTCGCGTGACGCTGAGGAGTCGATCGGGGACCCCGGAGTCGTTCCGCAGCAGCGCCGTGTGGGTTTCGACCCAGATGTACGAGCCATCCTTACGGAGGCATCGCCACTCGACCAGCGGAGTCTCACCGCGAAGCACCGCGAGGTACGCATCGCCGGCGAGCTTCGCCAGGTCGTCCGGGTGCGTGAGTGCGAAGACGTCCTTCCCAAGGAGCTCCGCTGGCGTGAACCCGAGGGCCTTTTCGGTGGAAGCGGAGTAGTAGAGTGCCGTCCCGTCGAGGTCCTGCAGGCACACGATGTCGTCGATCGATTCGGCGAGCAGGCGATACTTCGCCTCGCTTTCCATGAGCGCGAGTCCCGCGGCGCGATGCTCGCTGGTATCGCGAGCCGTGACGCGATAGCCCACGATCGTGCCGTTCTCCTCGACGGCGTCGGCCCGAGCTTCGAGCCATACCCAGGTGCCATCTTTCCTGCGAACTCGCGCCGTCTCCGTCACGGGCTGTCGCTTACTGACCGTCTGCACCGAGTTCGCGATGCGCTCGCGATCGCCGGCGTCGAGCAGCGTCCACCACTCGATGCCGAGCACCTCTTCCGGTGCGTAGCCGAGCACGTGGGTGATGGACGGGCTCACGTAGGTGAACCGGCCCCCGTGCAGCGATACGAGTGCAATGATGTCGCTCGAGTTTTCCGCGATGAGTCGGTAGAGGGTCTGCTGTCGGCGAAGCTCTACCTCCACGGACACGCGCGATGTGACGTC
>DASUGD010000225.1:0-4818 GCA_036274195.1 Gemmatimonadaceae bacterium
CAACAGGCTGCCCGGCCGGCGCCGTGGCGGGTGCCTCGCTCGGATCGCGGACGCGCCAGACGAGAATCGCCGCCAGGAGCAGGAACACCCCGCCCGCTACCACGGCCGACAACCGGTTGTTGTCCAGCAGGTGGGACATGACCCACCCGAAACCTAACGACGCAACGATCTCCGGGATCACGATGAAGAAGTTGAAGATCCCCATGTAGACCCCCGTCTTCTCGCGCGGCAGCGAGCCGGCGAGAATCGCGTACGGCATCGACAGGATGCTGGCCCACGCGAACCCCACGCCCACCATCGACAGGAGCAGCATCTTCGGCTCGTGAATGGCCGTGACCGACAGCAGACCGGCCGCGCCGGCGGCGAGACAGAACGCGTGCGCACGAGCGCGGCCCAGAACCCGTGCGACCGACGGCAGGAAGAACGAGAACGCGAAGCACACCGCGGAGTACGCACCGAAGCACACGCCCGCCCACTCGACGCCCTGTTGGTAGAGCGGCGAGTTCTGGTCCGGCGCGCCGAAGACGTTGCGTGCCACGGCGACAGGGAAATAGAGCCACATGCAGAAGAGCCCGAGCCACGTGGAGAGCTGCACGAATGCGAGCTGGCGCATCGTCTGCGGCATCTCCCGCGCCGCCTTGAAGATCTCGCGGGCGCTGGCGGCAACACCGGCGTTCTGCCGTTTTCGCTGGTGGAACTCCTCGAGATTTTCGGGCGGGTGCTCCTTCGTCGTCAGGATCGTGTACAGCACGGCGCCGAAGAACGCCGCGGCGCCGATGAAAAACGACAGCCGCACGGTCGTCGGAATGGTGCCCGGCGTGCTCGGGCCCACGCCGAACCAGTTCGTCAGCATCCACGGCATTGCCGACGCGATCACGGCACCGAGCCCGATGAAGAGACTCTGCATCGCGAACCCGCGCGTGCGGTCGGCCGGAGGCAGGAGGTCCGCGACGAACGCACGGAACGGCTCCATGGAGATGTTGATCGAGGCGTCGAGGATCCACAGCAGCCCCGCGGCCATCCACAGCGCACTCGACGTCGGCATGGCGATCAGTGCGATCGAGCTCAGGATCGCGCCCACGAGGAAGAACGGACGCCGGCGCCCGAGGCGCGGCGACCAGGTGTGGTCGCTCACGTGACCGATGATCGGCTGGACGATCAGACCCGTGAGTGGCGCCGCGAGCCAGAGCATCGGGATCTGATCCGCGCGCGCACCGAGGTACTCGTAGATGGCGCTCATGTTCGCCATCTGGAGCGCCCAGCCGAACTGGATGCCCAGAAACCCGAAGCTCATGTTCCAGATCGTCAGGAACGGCGTCGGCGATGTGTGCGTTCCGCTTGCTCGCTGGGCTTGGGCCATGGTCGTCTGATCCTGGATGAGTATCGCTAGCGCTCGTAGACTGCGATCATCGTGCGGAGTCGTTCGACGATTTCGGGCGTGATCTGATCCCACGAGAAGCGCCAGCGCCAGTTTCCGGATGCTCGACCGGGAAGATTCATGCGCGCCTCGCTGCCGAGTCCCAGCACGTCCTGCAGCGGGATGATCACCGTGTTCGCGACGGATGCGAGCGCCGCCCGAATGAGCGTCCAGTTCATCTCACGGCCATCCGCCCCGAGGTACTGTAGCGCGAAGGCCTTCTCACGCGCCACCTCCTCCGCGGCGCGGGTCGAGTCGCCCTGCCCGGTTGACTCCCACCAGCCAATAGTCGTGTCGTTGTCGTGGGTGCCGGTGTACACCACGCGCGACCGGGGGAAGTTGTGCGGGCGGAACTTGTGCGCCTCGGCGTCCGTGCCGAAGGCGAATTGCAGGATGCTCATCCCGGGATAGCCGAACTGCTCTCGGAGCGCTTCGACGGCCGGCGTGATGACGCCGAGGTTTTCGGCCACGATGGGCACGGGACCGAGCGCGGCGGTGACCGCCTCGAAGAGCGCTTCACCGGGCCCCTCGACCCAACGACCGTTGACGGCGGTGTCCGCATCACCTGGGACCTCCCAGTATGCCTCGAAGCCGCGGAAGTGATCGATGCGAACGATGTCGAACAGCTCGAACGCCGCACGCAGACGCCGGATCCACCAGGCGTAACCGTCGGCGTGCATCGCGTTCCAGTCGTAGATGGGATTGCCCCAGAGCTGCCCCGTTGCACTGAAGTAGTCGGGTGGAACGCCCGCCTGGACCAGCGGGCGACCGTCCTCCCGAAGCTTGAAGTCGTGTCGGTCGGCCCAGACGTCGGCCGAGTCGTGCGCAACGTAGATGGGCAGATCGCCCATGATGAGGATGCCGCGTTCCTTGGCCAGGTGCCGGACCGCGTCGAATTGCGAGTAGAAGAAATACTGCTCGATGCGATAGCGCTCGATCTCCCGGGCGAGCTGCGCTCGCCACCGATCGAGCGCGCCGGGATCGCGATTGGCGGCTCCGGGCTCCCACGTGGTCCACGCCGCACCGCCGTGCGCGTCCTTGAGCGCCATGAACAGCGCATAGTCGTCGAGCCACGACGCGTGGGTGTCGGCGAACGCGCGATAGCGGTCGTCGGGCGTGAACGACGCGATCGCTCGATCGAGCAGTGCACGCTTGTGCGGGATGACCCGCTCGAAGTCCACGGTGTGAGCCGGAAACGGCGTGCCGTCGCTCGGCGTCGCGATCATCAGCGGATTGCCGGCGAAGGCGGAAAAGCATTGGTAGGGCGAGTCGCCGTAGCCGGTGGGCCCGAGTGGCAGCACCTGCCAGATCGTGATGCCGGTGGTCGCCAGAAAGTCGAGGAAGCGATGTGCCTCGTCACCGAGCTCGCCGATACCGTTGGGCCCGGGCAGGGACGTGGGATGTAGGAGAATGCCCGCAGCGCGGGTGAGTGTCATGGTCGTCGGATGGAATCAGAGCGGGACGTGTCGTATCGACGCCCGTATTGGAGCCGTAGGAGACTACAGCGGCCCGGGTGTTCGCGCGAGCGTTGACGGAGTGCGCATGTTTGGTTGCATGCGCGGAGTCCTCATCGCCGGTGGCGTTGCGGCGCTGGCCGCTGTCTCGCTCGCGTGTGGCGGCGGCCGAGCTCCGCTGCCATCATCGGCGGCGACCACAGGCATCGGAGCGACGCCTTCCGTGGGCGACTGGAGGCGCGGCGCGACGTGCTACGAGATCTTCGTCCGGTCGTTCTTCGACAGCGACGGCGACGGGATCGGCGACCTCCGAGGCCTCACGGAAAAGCTCGACTACATCAACGACGGCAACCCGGCCACGGATCGCGATCTGGGGGCGCGGTGCATCTGGCTCATGCCCGTGAACGAGGCGACGAGCTATCACGGTTACGACGCGACCGACTACTATCGCGTCGAGCGGGATTACGGCACGAACGACGACTTCAAGCGCCTCGTGGCGGAGGCGCACCGGCGCGGTATCGCGGTGCTCGTGGACATGGTCCTCAACCACGTGTCGAGCGAGCATCCCTGGTTCCGCGAGGCGTTAGGCGATAGCGCAGCCCCACACCGGTCGTGGTTCCGATGGGCGACCACGCCGAGCGAGCGTGGCCCATGGGGCCAGCAGGTATGGCACAAGTCTCCCTCGCGGGACGAGTACTACTATGGCGTCTTCTGGCACGGCATGCCCGACCTCGACTATCACACGCCGGCTGTGCGAGAGGAGGCGAAGAAGATCGCCGCCTTCTGGCTCACGCAGATGGGCGTGGACGGCTTTCGTCTCGACGCGGTGCCATATCTCGTCGAGGAGCCGGGCCAGCAGGTGGGGACGGCGGGCACGCACGCGTTCCTGCGGGAGTACGCCGCGTCGATCAGAACCCTGGCGCCGCACGCGTTCACGGTCGGCGAGGTGTGGGACGGCCTCGACCGCATGCTGCCGTACTATCCCGATCAGCTCGAGTCGTATTTTGCGTTCGACCTCTCCGACCTGCTGATTGCCGCCGTGCGCGATGGGTCGCCGCGCGCGCTGCTCGAGCGATACATGCGATTCCAGCAGTCGGTCCCCGACGCACGCTACGCTACCTTCCTGAGGAACCACGATCAGACTCGGACGCTCACCGCGCTGGGCGGCGAGGTCGCCCGCGCGAAGGTCGCCGCCACGCTGCTGCTCACGCTTCCGGGCCTGCCATTCGTCTACTACGGCGAGGAGATCGGGATGACGGGCGACAAGCCGGATGAACGGCTGCGCACGCCGATGCAGTGGACCGGCGCTGTTGGCGCGGGGTTCACACGCGGGACGCCGTGGGAGCCGCTGCAGGCCGACTGGGCGGAAACCTCGGTCGAACGGCAGGACCGCGACTCGGCGTCGCTTCTCAACCTCTACCGCCAGCTCATCCGCCTCCGTCTCGACCACTCGGCGTTAGGCACCGGGGACTACGTGCCGCTCACGTCCACCAGTCCGGCCGTTGCAGCCTATCTGCGACGCGATCGAGATCGCGTGGTGCTCGTGGTGGCGAACGTGGGCACGACCGCGGCGACGCAGGTCACGCTCACGTCGCCTGACGCGGCCCTGGAGCCAGGCACGTATGCCGTGACTCGACTACTCCAATCTGGCTTGGCCCCGAGCGTCGTAGTCGGTGTGGACGGCCGGATTCGTGGCTACGTTCCCGTCACGACGATCGGGCCGCTCGAGACGTGGATTCTCGAGCTCTCGAAAGAGGGATGAGGGATGGGGGATGGGGGATGGGGGAAACGGGAAACGGGAAACGGGAAACGGCAAAGGACGTGTGGTCATTCCGAGCGCGGGCACCCGCGCTCGGAATGACAACCGCTCTCTGTCGCCCGTCGCCCTCATCCCTCATCCCTCATCCCTCATCCCTCAGAAATGCGCACCGCTATCCCGCCCGTGAC
>DASUGD010000226.1:0-9106 GCA_036274195.1 Gemmatimonadaceae bacterium
CCGTTTCCCGTTTCCCTCTTCCCGTCCCGGCAGTCAGTCGTTACGCAGCGCCATCGCCGGATCGATTGCCGTCGCCCGGCGCGCGGGGATCCAGCTAGCCACGACACCCACGAGCGAGATGAGCGCAACGACCGCGACGTAAGTCCCCGCGTCGGTCGGGCTCACGGCGAACAAGAGCGCTTGCAGGAGGCGCGACACGGCGAGTGCGCCGGCGATGCCTAACGCGGCCCCCACCACCGTCACCCTCAGCGAGTGACCGACCACCGTCCCGGCGACGTTCGAGCGCGTGGCGCCCAGCGCGAGCCGAATTCCGATCTCGCGCGTCTGTTGTCGAACCGAGTACGACACCACCCCGTACAGCCCGATCGCCGCGAGGAGCACCGCGACGCCGGCGAACGTGGCCAACAGGGTCATGTAGAGACGTGGCCGTCCCGCCGACTGCTCGAACCGCTGCTGGAGCGTGCCGACCTCGAAGAGCGGCAGATCCGGATCGAGCTCGCGCACGGCCTCCCGCGCGGCCGCGAACACGACTTCCGGCGACGCCGACGTGCGCGCCACCACCGTCATCGGCCCGACCGGTGTCTGGTCGTACGGCAGGTACATCTCCGGCAGCGGCGGCCGGTCGAGGCCGAACTGCCGCACGTCGTCCACGATGCCGACGATCTCCCCGCCACGCCTAACGCCACCCTCTTCCCAGCCCAGCCAGACGCGGCGGCCCAGCGGATTCTCCCCGGAGAAATGCGTGCGCGCCATCGCCTGGTTGATGACGACGACCTGTGGCGCGTTGGCGTCGTCGTGCGCCGCGAACGTTCGGCCGCGCACGAGACGGATTCCCATCGCCTCGAAGTAGCCGGGCGACGCGATCCGCACCTGCGCGACGGGCCGGCGCGCCCCCGTTTCCTCCCGCCAACGGTCCACGGAAAAGCCGACGTTGAAGTTGTACTCGCTGAGCGGGGCACGGAGCACGCGGCCGCTCGCCGTAACGCCCGGGAGCGTGTGGACACGGTCGTCGAGCCGCGCGGCAAACGCCCGGAGCTTCGTCGCGTCGCCGTACCGCGTGCTCGGGAGATCGAGCCGGAACGAGACGACGCCGTCACGCCGGAACCCCGGGTCGACCGCCATGAGATGCTGAAAGCTGCGCACGACGAGACCGGCGACGACGAGCAGCATCACCGCGAGCGCCACCTCCGACCCGACGATGGCCGTGCGCGCTCGGCGCCTTCCGATCGACCCGTGGCTCGATCGGCCAACACCCCGCAAGGTGCTCGAGATACCGAGGCGAGCGAACCGCAGCGCGGGAACGACACCGAAGACGACTCCCGTCGTCAGTGTCGCCACTAGCGCGAACACGAGCCCGGTCCCGTCGAGGCCCGCCCCGGTGAGCCGCGGGACGCTATCCGACGCGGCACCCGCAAACCAGCGCGTGCCTAACGTCGCGAGCGCGGTGCCGAGCACCCCGCCAACGAGAAACGGCGTGAGAGCCTCGGTCGCGAGCTGACGGACGAGGCGCGCGCGCCCCGCCCCGAGCGCGGTGCGAATGGCGAGCTCGCCGTCGCGCCCCGCCGCGCGGACGAGCAGCAGGTTGGCCACGTTCGCACAGGCGATGACGAGCAGCACGCCCGCCGCCCCCAGGAGCACGAGCAGCGGCCTGCGAAAGGCGCCGACTGTTTCGTCCAGGAGCGGCGCAACGCGCACCGACACGCCTTCGTCTTGCTGCGGGTGCGCCGACGCGAGTCGAGTGGTGATCGTGCGCATCTCTGCGCGCGCCTGGTCGATCGTCGCGCCTGGCGCGAGCCGGGCCACGACATCGTAGTAGCGAGCCCCCCGATTGCCCTCATCGAGATCGTCGGATCCGAAGACGAGCGGCAGGTAGATCTCTGCCATCGCCGGGTACGTTAGGCGCGTCGGCACGACGCCGATGACCGTGTACGGCTTGCCGTCGAGGGTGACGCTCTGACCGACGATGCCGGGATCGCTCGAGAATCGGCGCCGCCAGATCGCCTCGCCGAGGATCACGACTCGCGGCGCGCCCGCAGCGTCCTCACCGCTCCGGAACACTCGGCCCGCGAGCGGGCGGACGCGAAGCATCGAGAGCAGGCTCGCGCTCACGGTCGCACCGTACAGCCGTTCGGGCTCCCCGCCGCCCGTCAACGTCCTGGCCCCCGTCGCGATCGCCGCCATTCCCTCGAGCGTCTTCGATTCCCGTCTCCAGTCCAGGAAGTCGAGCGCTGACGCCGCGTCATCCTTGCCTCGAAAGGTGGTCACCACCGCGACCAGCGAGGCCGAATCATGAAACGGCAGCGGGCGCAGAACCGACCGGACGACGGAATAGATGGTCGTCGCAGCCCCCACACCGAGCGTGATCGTCAGTACGGCGACCGCCGTGAATGCCGGCGCGCGCCAGAGCGCACGGAGACCATATCGCGCATCGCGCCCCAGCTCGTCCATCACGCGCGTGCCCCAGGCATCGCGGCACTCTTCCTTGAACCGGGAGACACCGCCGAAGTCCCGCAGCGCCGACGTGCGCGCGGCATCGGGCGTCATGCCTCGGCGGATCCGCTCGGCGATCTCGGCATCGACGTGGAACCGCATCTCCTCGTCGAGATCAGCCTCTACGCCGCGCCGAGAGAGAAGTGGCCGCAGGCAGGCGCGCGCGCGCTGCCCGAGCAGGTGCAACACATCCATGGGCGCCTCCTCAGGTTGTCTGCAGCACGCGCTCGACCGCCAGGGTGAAGCGCTGCCAGCTCGCACGCTCCTCGGCCAGTTGCTTCTTTCCGAGAGAGGTGAGCCGGTAGTACTTCGCACGGCGGTTGTTGTCGGACGTCCCCCAATCCGACTCGATCCACGCGCGGCGCTCGAGTCGGTGGAGCGCCGGATACAGCGAGCCCTGGTTTATCTGCAGGACGTCGCGGGAGATCTGCTGGATGCGTTGCGAGATGCCCCATCCGTGCATCGGCTCGAGCGAGAGCGCTTTGAGGATGAGCAGGTCCAGCGTCCCTTGCAGGACGTCGGTGTTGTCGGTCGCCATGCCTTCTCCTGTCGTATGTCTACAAGAGAATGCGACTGGTCCTGTAGAATGTCAAGAGGAGCGCCATTGGACGCAAAAACGGGACGCTCGTGAGAGCGTCCCGTGACTTGGTCCTCCCGGACGTTGCCGTCCGGTCTGACCCGTTCTCTGGTGCTTAATGCTTCTTCCAGTAGTACAGCACGACCTTGTTGTCGGACGTGACATCGGCCGCCACGACATCCTTGGCCGATGGCTTCGCGGACATGCTGGGCATCGCCGCCTTGGTCGTGTCCGTCGGGTTGGCCGCCGCAGGAGTTTCCGGGGCGAGGAGCAGGCCGAGCGCCTGGTTGCTGCCTAACGCCTTCTGCACCGCTTCGACGTTGTCCTCGTTCTTCGACAGCACGTCCTTGAGCGAGTCCGGGCTGTTACCAGCGAGGAGGTCTTCGACGTTCACGAACTGGACATCGGAGGCGTTGACCGACGTCAACGCTTTGATCTTGTCGGCGTTAGCCGAGCCCGAGCTGATCGCCGAGATGAGCGAGGTGTAGCTCGGCTGCATCGCGACTTCGCCTCTGGACTCCGTCTTCTTTACCGTGGTGTCCTGCGCGGACGAGAGAGATGGGGTGACCATCGCGGCGATGGCCGCGGTAGCGACTGCGGCAAGGAGGGTGCGGGTTTGCATCGGTGACTCCTTTTAACCTCTTGTGACGCGCGGCAGCGCAGCCCGGACGCCGCTCGATAGCACGTCGTGATTCTCGTACGGGCCAAGCCCCTGACGTTGGCAGGATCGGGGCCAGTTCGGTCGCAATTCCCGAATCCCTTCGAGATTTGACCGAACTTCGGGTCCATGTGTGACATGCGTCACATTGATGGCGTGCGTTAGGCTACGCCGCCGCGATTCCGGCACGATCGACGAGTCCCGCGCCGTGGCACGGTATTCTTCGACGGCGTCAGGGGGTCACGATAAGCCCAACCGTACCGCCCATCTCGTCATCGATGCGCGGGAGGTTCGCTGGCACGATCCAGGAGCCGCCGTCGATCCGCACCCGGACGTGGTGCGATCCGGGTTGACTCGTTAGGCGGATCTCCCACCGGCCGTGCCGTCGCTCGAGCGGCCTGGCCTCCCAGCCGGTGAGATCGCTCATGAGCTCCACCCGGCGCGCCCCGGGTGCGTGCACGAGGAGCACCGTCTCTCCCCGCTCCACCGGCGTCGCGATCAGCGATGCCGATCCCGGCGAGACCATGGGGGGCTTGCGCAACGGGGCCACCGGGCCATGGCGCTCGGCCGACAGCCGGAGCGCCACCGTTGCATAACGAGCCCGCACCGTCCCGCGGATCGGATCGGCGAGCTGGCGACCGACCGCAGCCGCAATGGCAACGTTCGGCATCATCCACCACGCGGCGGCCACCGAGGCGGCCGGCACGGACTCGAGCTCCCCCTTCCACGCCTGGCGCGACAACGCGATCGCGTCCACCTCGAATCGGCCCCACGTGCCGTGGCCCATGAGCGAGAAGTCGGCGTAGCGCACCGGATCCTGCACGCGGAGCACGCTCTCGTCGCTGTAGATGAGCGTCGCCACCGTCGAGGTGTTGACGGTCACCGCGCTGAACGTGAGGCGTTGTCCACCGCGCCGAAACCACGCGCCAAGCTCGCCAGTCGTCGCGGGGAAAGTCGTGCGCTCGAGATGCACCTTGCCGCCACTCCCGCCGAGCCACGCTCCCCACCCCCCGGCCAGGAGATGTGCCCGCCCGAACGCCATCCAGCTCGACGACGGCGCGTAGTCCGTCGTGCCAAGAATGGTCCCGGTACCGCCAGCCTCGAGGCGCACGCGCTTCACGGGGAAGGTGTACGAGGCCGACCCGAGCGCGATGCCCGTGGATTGGCCGTCGGTCACCCGTGTTGCCGCACCGCTCGCGACCAGGGAGACGCGCTCGCTCCAACGACTCCACAGCCCGGCGATGGTGCCGCCGTCAGTGTCCGCGAAGTCGTCTCTCGTCAGGCGCGTGGCGCCGACGTCGAGGGTCGTTTGCCGTGCCCATTGTGCGTTCGCCGTCCTCGCGCAGGTGAAGCACGCGAGGACGGCGAACGCAACGAGGTACCCCGGCCAGGAGAATGTGTGCTGCAGACTGCCTGGTTGGTGTTAGCGCGGGCGCCTGGGGCTCGAAGCGTTCAGCCCGGCGGCGTCTGTTGCCGATTGAGGAAGATTGGGGATGATCCCCTTCAATCGCAAATCCAGACTTTCGTCCGGGCGCCTGCCTGCCAGCACATCCTGCCGCACGGTCTCCTCGAGGGCAATGAAGTTTTTCGCGACGGCGCCTTTCCTCAGTAACGTGACGACCTCCATCGAAGCCCGCTCCACCGGCACGCCACGGGCGATCAGCTGTGTCAGCACCCCGATCGGTACGGCGAGCGACCCATCCCCTCCCGCCTCCCGCATTGCTCGAAGAGTCTCCGGGCCAACCCCGCTCTTGATGGCGTCGGCGGCAGCATGCAGCTCCTGCTCGCTGGCGCCGGGCGCGAGCGCCTCGTTGGCGGTGCGCATGCGGTCCGCGAGCGTGCGCACCACTGCCGCAATTTTCGAAACCGGGACGTGCTGCACCTCTCCTTCGCGGGCCTTCGCGTAGAGCGGCGCGATCGGGAGCTTCTCGTTACGAGCCTGTTCCACGATTGGTGCTATGGCTGCCGCCGTTGCCGAATCCAGCCCCTGAGGCACCTGGCCCGATGCCGCGCGCGCGGCAATGCATACCGACACGGCAAGCGGCCAGCGCATGCAGCGCACGAGACGATCCACTCGCATCACCGCATCCCCACCATCAGCACCGACTGGGTGGTGCCGTAGTCGAGGTCCTTCGTGCGCGGAGCGTTCGGGTCGAGCGTCCAGGTCTTGCCGTCCACCAGGAACGCGTAGACGTGACGCCCCGGGTGCACATCCACGAGCGCGCTCCACACGCCGGTCGTCGAGTCACGATCGAGCGGCGTCCTGCTGCCGTCCCAGGCGTTGAAGTCGCCGACCACGGTGACGCTCTTCGCGCGCGGGGCCTCGAGCACGAACTGCACTTTCACCGGCGCTTCCTCGAGGGCGCGCGTGTTGGCCGCCGCGGGCACGATGGGCGTCCGGATGCCTAACGTCTCACCGACCGGAGCACTTGCTATCCCACGAGGGGTGGGCTCCGATGGGTGTCGCGGCACGGCGCCGCGAATGAGAAAGCCGGCGAGCGTCGCGGCCACCGCATAGCCGATCGCGGCGGGCAGCGAAATGGAAAATCGGCGACCGAACCTGCTGGTTCCTTCGCTGCGGCGCGCCGCATCCACCCGTGCGAGCACGCGCGCCGTCGCGTCCGCCGGCACGGGCGGGAGCGTCTTGAGCTCGGCGACGATGCGACTGATCATCTCGTCGCCTTCTTCGTTGATGTCATGCACGTTCCACCTCCGCGAGGCGCAGCCGAAGGAACTCGCAGGCGCGCTTGACTCGCATTTTCAGCGCCGATACGCCGGCGCCCGTTATCCGTCCCATTTCCTCGTACTCGAGACCTTCCACGTGACGCAGCAGGAAGGCTTCCCGCTGCGCGTTGGGGAGTGCGGCCAACGCGGCCTGGATCTCCTCGCGCCATACGATCGCCTCCACATCGGGTGGCGTCCCGCGGTCCTGGGCGAGATCGCCGTACACGAGTACGCGTGACCGCCGCGCCTCGCGCCCCATCATGGTTCGGCATCGGTTGGCGAGGATGCGGAACAGCCATGACTCGAACCGATCGAACTCATCGTAGCGGTGGAGGGCGCCGTGCACGCGCACGAACGTATCCTGCACCGCCTCCTCGGCATCCTGACCGTTGCCGAGCATGTGAACGGCGAAGCGTAGGGAGCGCGCATAATAGAAATCGACCAGCGCAGCGAAGGCGGCGCGGTCGCCCCGCTTCGCGCGCTGAACGATCGACATGTCTATGGTGCTCATGCCGCGTCCGTTTCGCCCACCAATGAGCCTGAGTGACGGCGGGCCGGACGTCACGGTCGATTCTTCCCGCGCATCACGAGCCGCCATCATTTGTAACCTGCCAGCGTCCGCCGAGCCCCGCTGCGGGCTCGGAGGAGGTTGATTTGCCGTAAGATAGCCGACTCGGGTGTTGTGGACATCACGCTTCGGCTCCAGTGAGGGAATTCACCGGGCCAAACCCGATCGCCTTCCGGTTCGTCACACGCTGCTCGGTTAGTTCTACGACTTCTTGGACGGACAGGACGGGAGAGGGCAGCGCACTGAAGCCTCTGCCGTCTCACAGATCAAACCAGCGTTCATTGCCCGCTCCCATCCCGCCCTACCATTTTCTTGAGTCCCAACCCGCCTGCTTTGGCCATCCCCGCCCAAACCCCCTCCAGCACCTTCGCCGAGTACGACCAGTACGACGGCCTCGGGCTCGCGGAGCTCGTCAAGCGCGGCGACGTCTCCGCCCGCGAGCTCGCGCTCACGGCCATCGAGCGTATCGATGCGCTGAACCCACGGCTCAATGCCGTCATTCACAAGCTCTACGACGACGGGCTGAAGACCGCAGATGCCCCGAGGCACGGCGGGCCGTTCGCCGGTGTCCCGTTTCTCCTCAAGGACCTTCTGTCGTGGTACGCCGGCGCGCCGATCAGGAGCGGCAGCCGGCTCCTCGACGGGTTCATCGCCCCCATCGACTCCGAGATCGTGCGACGCTACAAGCAGTCGGGCGTCGTGATCCTTGGCAAGACGAACACGCCGGAGTTCGGGCTCACACCGTTCACGGAACCCGAGCTCTTCGGGCCGACGCACAATCCGTGGGACCTAACGAGAACGAGCGGTGGGTCGAGTGGCGGGGCCGCGGCTGCGGTCGCCGCCGGAATGGTGCCCCTGGCCGGCGGGGGCGACGGCGGGGGATCGATCCGCATTCCGGCGTCGTGCTGTGGCCTGTTCGGGCTCAAGCCCACGCGCGGACGCACGCCCACCGGACCAATCGAAGGCGAGCTGTGGGAAGGGGCAGCCATCGAGCACGTGATCACCCGATCGGTGCGGGACAGCGCGGCAATGCTCGACGCCATCACCGGGCCCGAAGCCGGCGAGCCATACAGCATCGCGCCGTCGGCTCGGCCGTTCCTCGATGAAGTGACACGAGAGCCCGGACGCCTTCGGATTGCGTTCACCGACCGTCCGCTGCTCGGTGAGCACATGGACGGAGAGTGCAAGGCGGCCCTTCACGACGCGGTGAAGCTGCTCGAGTCGCTGGGGCATACGCTAGTCGAGGGGTCGCCACCGCTCGACCGTGAGACATTTCTCCGGTCGTTCCTGTTGATGGTGTGTGGGCAATGCGCCGCGGACCTCGAGGAAGCTGCCGCGGTGATGGGACGTCGTGCGTCCCCCGCCAACGTGGAGATCTCGACGTGGGCGCTGGCGTTGTTAGGCAGGTCGTACACCGCGGGGGCGATGGCTCACGCGCGCCGGCATCTGGAGCGCAGCGCGAGAGCCGTGGGTCGATGGTTCGCCACCAACGAGTACGACGTGCTCGTGACGCCGACGCTCACGACGCCGCCATTCACCATCGGCGCCCTGCAGCCACCGGCGCACGAGCTGGCGGCGATGCAGGTGCTGGGTCGCGTCCACGCGGGAGGTGTGATGCGCCTGGCGGGTGCGCTCGACAAGGCCGCGAAACGTGTGTTCGACTGGATCGCGTGTCCGCCGGTGTTCAACGTGACGGGACAGCCGGCGATGTCGGTGCCGCTCGCATGGAGCGCGAGTGGCCTGCCGATCGGGATCCATTTTGCCGGCCGCTTCGGCGACGAGGCGACGCTCTTCCGACTTGCCGGTCAGCTCGAGATGGCGCGTCCCTGGTTCAACCGTCGGCCAAGGCTTTCACACTGGTACCTGGTAACTGGTACCTGGTAACTGGTACCTGGTTACCGGAAATGGTTACAGGTAATAGAACCCTCGGGACGCCCTCTCTCGGCGCGATGAGCATCCCGAGGGTTCAAATAACCAATGACCATCTCCAGTAATCTGTAACCTGTGGTCGTCGCCGCAGTCACTTTGCCGTGCGCTGTAGCTCGGCGGCTACCTTCTCCACCTCGCGCATAACGCGGAGGAGGTTTCC
>DASUGD010000227.1:0-28530 GCA_036274195.1 Gemmatimonadaceae bacterium
TGACCCCATTTTCCGTTCGGGCCGGCATCAACTGGTCGTCCCCTCGCCGTCACGCGTGAGCGTCCTGCGGAGCCGGGCCCGACTCGCGAAACGCCCGCGTCCTCGACATGACGTACACCAGCGCCGCCAGACCGACGTACCCAATCGCCCAGTGATATGGCAGGACTGTCGTCGTTAGGCGCCACGGCAGGTAGACGCCGCCCGACGGCAGCACCGAGTGAATGAAACCGAAGAACGAGAGCACACCGCACACGGCCAGCACCGCGCTCGCCGGACCGACGCGCCGGTCGATCAGGAATGCCGCGGCAGATCCCCACAACAGCGCCGTGAGGATGAACCCGTTCGCGAGCATGACCATCACGCCGCACGTGTGGATGAACGCCGCGTTGGCAATGCCCGACGCGCGCGCCGTCCCCACCGGATCGAGCGCCGACATCATCAGCGCCCCATTCTGAATCTGCGACAGGAAGATCGCGACCAGCTGCGCCACCGACGGCAGCAGCGCGAGCGTCACGGCTGCCGCATGACGCCGCGGCGGCGCGAGATAACTCTGCCCAGCGATCTCGAGTCCGATGAAGACCAGAATCGGCGCGAGGACCGGTCGCGGAAGCGCGCCGGCGACGAACGCCACATAGCCGAAGATCCCACCGAGCCCGACGACGAGCCCGGTCGCGAGCGTGTAAGCCGCTCGTCCACCCATCGCCTTGTACGCGGGGTGCCCGATGTACGGCGTCGTCTGGCTCACGCCACCGAACAACCCGGCCACGAGCGTCGCGATGGCTTCGACGAGCAGCACATCGCGCGTCTCGTACGCATCGCCGGCCACGCGCGCGCTCTCCGTCACGTCGATGCCACCGATCACGGTCAGGATCGCGAACGGCAGCGCGAGCGGCACATACTCGCGAAGCACGATCGGCAGACCATGGATGAACCCGAGCGTCGGCAAGGGCAGCGCAATCGGAAAGCTTGCCTCGGGCACGACGATAGGATGCACGAGGAGCCCGGCGGCACCGAGTGCGTAGTAGATCGCGGCGCCAATCGCGACGCTCGCGAGCACCTCCGGCGCCCGGAGCGGGAGCCGAATGCGCGCGACAAGCGCGTAGAGAATGATCCCGAACGCCACCATTCCGGCGATCGGCTCGGTGAACACCTCGCCGAGCTGCAGCGTCCCGAGCAGCGCCACGCCCACGCCGCCGATCGATCCGAGCAGCCCGGCCTGCGGAACGAGCCGGCGGATGCGGTCGCCGACGAACGTCATCGCGACCTTGAACACGCCGATGAGCACCATCGACGCCATCCCGACCTGCCACGCGAGAATGGCTGCGTCGTTTGCCGGCATACGCGCCTTCGCGGCAACGAACGCGGGGCCGAGGACGGCGAACGCCATCCCGATCGTCGATGGCGAATCGAGCCCGAGCGGCATGGCGGTGACGTCGGTTCGTCCCGTGCGCCTCGCCAGGCGGAACGCCAGCCACGTGTAGGCGAGGTCGCCGATCATGACGCCGAGCGCGGTGCCGGGAAACATCCGTCGGAACACGACCTCGGCCGGGAACCCGAACGCGCCAACGAGGATGCCGGCGAGAATCGCCAGGTTGACCACGTTGTCGAGGATGAGCCCGAAGAAGGCGTTGACGTCGCCGGCGGCGGCCCAGCGATAGCTGCCTAACGACGACCCGCTGCCGGGCACCCTCGCCGGCTCGGGCGATACGGGGGAAGGTCGCAAGTGGAGCACCTCGAGCGTTGACGGCTCACGAGTTGCGGAACGCCGGAACGTAGGCTGCCGGTGACCGTGCTCGTCCGGGCACGACGTGGCGCCAAGCTAGAAGCGCTGCGGCGCTGGCGGAAGAACGTGCACGCACACAGAATGACTCTGAACGTCTCGAGAGGTCCCTCGGTGCTCCAGTATCGAGTGCGCCACGCGCTCGTCGTCGCCATCGCCGTCCTGGTGGCGGGCTGCACGTCGTCCGGCTCGACCAGCCGCCCGGCGATCGTCACTCCCGCCACGCAGGCCGCTGCCGCCACACCGGCTGCGCCGGAGATCCCGCCCCGCTTGAGCGACTCGACGTTCTGGCGGCTGGTCACCGACTTCTCGGAGCCCGGCGGCTTTTTCCGGTCCGACAACTTCGTCTCGAACGAGACGTCGTTTCAGTACGTGATTCCCGAACTGCTGCGCACCGTGCGACCCGGCGGCGTGTACCTCGGCGTGGCGCCGGACCAGAACTTCACCTATCTCGTCGCCCTCCGACCGCGGATCGCGTTCATCGTCGACATCCGCCGCCAGAACATGATCCACCATCTCATGTACAAGGCGATGATCGAGATGGCGACGGATCGCGCCGGGTTCATGGCGCTCCTGTTCGCCCGCCCGCGCCCGAAAGGGGTCGATGGTGATGCCAGTCCTGAAGCACTGTTCAACGCGTTCGCCAACGTCCCTCCGGACACGCTTCTGTTCGCGAGCAACCTCGTGGCCATCACCCAGTGGCTGACGAAGCGCCACGGCTTCGCCCTCTCGCCCGCCGACTTGCAGTCGCTGGAGTACGTCTACCGCGCGTTCATGACGGCCGGTCCGGACATAACCTACGCGTTCCCCAACGGGGGCGGCCGGGGCTTCGGACGGTGGCCGTCGTTCGCGCAGCTCATGCTGGAGAGCGACGGCCAGGGGAACAATCACGCCTATCTGGCAAGTGAGACGAACTTCCAGCTGCTCAAGGATCTCGAGACGAAGAACCTCATCGTCCCGCTCGTCGGCAACTTTTCGGGCGACAAGACGCTTCGCACGCTCGGCGCCTATCTCAAGGAGCGCGGCGCCGTCGTGAACGTGTTCTACACGTCGAACGTCGAGCAGTACCTGTTTCAGCAGGGCGACGACTGGCAGCGCTTCTATGCGAACGTCGCGATGCTGCCCCTGGACTCGACGAGCACGTTCGTTCGGTCGCTGTCGAACGGCAATGGGTTCAGGCCGGGAAGCCCCAACTCCCGTTCGATTCAGCTGATCTCATCCATGATCGAGACGCTGAAAGCGGTCAAGGATGCCAGGGTTCAGACATACTACGACATGATCCAGCTCGCCAAGTAGTTGTTCCAGCCTAACGATCTTCCGAACTGCTAGACGGCAGACGGCAGCCCACTGAAGCGGGCAGACGGCAGGTGGCAGAGGGCAGACGGCAGAGAGGACGCCAGGCATCGCATTTCCCTCTGCCCTCTTCTCACTGCCCACCGCCCACCGCCGGCTTCAGTGCGCTGCCGTCTGCCGTCTCTCACGGCTCGTGGCGCGACCCGACTAATGGTCGACGCGCGCTCTCAGCAGCCGATCGAGCTTCGGAAAATCCCGATCCAGATGCTGATTCCCCTTACTCATCATCCTCTGCTGCCTCCCCGCCCGCATCCCCCCACCCGCCGTCTCCCCATACCCGCCGTATAGCTGGTCCACCACGTCCATGCCGGACACGACCCGCCCAATCGGCGCAAACCCCTGCGCATCGATCCGACTGTTGTCCACGAGACTGATGAACAGCTGCGTCGTTCGCGTGTTCGGCCCGGTCATCGCATAGGCAATCATGCCTCGTACGTTGCTCGCCCGCGCCGAGTCATCGGGGATCCGACGGTCCTTCCACACCTGCGCGATCGCCGGATCGCCGGGAATCCCGAATTGCGCAATGAATCCGGGCACGACGCGGAAGAACCGCGAGTCATCGAAGTAGCCGGCGCGCACCAGACGATAGAACCGGTCCGCACCGCGCGGCGCGAGCGCGCGAGTGACGGCGATGACGAACGTGCCTTTCGTCGTCTCGACCGACACGCGGTATTCGTCCGGTGCAGGCTCGTCCCAGTACGTGGCATCGGGCCGCAGCAACAGGTCCCGTCGCGCCGTCGCCGATCCAACGGGATCCGCGTGTCCCGGCGCGTGGCACGCGGCCATCGACGCGACAAGCGCCATGATGCTTCCCATCGCAGTCATGCGCGCAGTCCACTGCATGGCGAGCGGTCGGATCGATCTCACGGTCGAGTATTGCCCTCGGCCGATGCCAGCTCGTAGGCTCGACCGACCCGCAGTACCCTCCGCTCGGCCCACGGCGCACCCACGATCTGCAGCCCCACCGGCAGACCCTCCGGCGTCAGTCCACACGGGACGGACATGGCCGGCAGGCCGGTGAAGTTGAACGGCGCCGTTAGGCGCGTGAGCACGGGCGCCGTGGCGACCGCATCGAGACCGGCGATGCGCGGAGCCGTACACGGTGTGGTGGGAAGGACGACCGCGTCGAACATGCCGCCATGCTCGACGAACCATGACGAGAACGTCCGCCGAAGAATCGTCTGCTGGCGGCGCGCGTGGGCGTAGTCGGTGGCGCCATACGCCGCGCCACGCCGTAACCGCGCGAGCACATCCTGCCCGAAATCGTCAGGCTGGCGTTCCATCCGCTCGCGGTGAAAGGTTGCGGCATCGGCCGTGGTCATGAGGCCGTTCAGTCGAGCGGCGTCCAGAAGGTCGGGCGCCGCGAACGTCTCGAGTCGTGCTCCGGCCAACGCAAGCACATCGACTGCCTGACGAACCCGGGCACGCACGTCCGGTTCGATCTCGCGCAGCGACTCATCCGCAACGACGCCGATCCGCCATCCGGAGATGCCGTCTTCCAGCCTGGTTCTGTACTCGTCGGTCGCGACGTGTGCCGATCCGGGGTCGGCCGGATCATGACCGGCGATGACCTCGAGCAGGAGCGCAACGTCCGACACGCGACGTGCCATGGGTCCGGCGTGATCGAGGCTCCAGCTGAGCGGAACGACTCCACGGAGACTCACGCGGCCGTACGTCGGCTTGAGGCCGACGACTCCGCAGAGCGAGGCCGGGATGCGAATGGACCCGCCCGTGTCACTGCCTAACGAGCCGAAGCACATCCCAGCCGCGAGCGCCGCCGCCGAGCCCCCCGACGAGCCGCCCGTGATTCGGTCGAGCGCCCACGGGTTGCGGCACGCGCCATAGTGCGGGTTGTCGTTCGTCACCCCGAGCGCCCACTCGTGCATGTTGAGCTTGCCGAGCAGCACCGCGCCCGCGGTGCGGAGCTTCTGAACCACCGCCGCGTCACGATCGGGAACGCGTTCCGCAAAGAACCTGGATCCGGCCGTCGTCCGCACCCCGGACGTGTCGAAGAGGTCTTTGAGGGCGATCGGCACACCGGCCAACGGCCCGCCAGGCTCGCCACGAATGCGCGCGCGCTCGGCGACGCGCGCCTCCTCGATGGCGGCATCGGCGGTGACGGTGATGAACGCGTTCACCTGCGCGTCGATTCCCGCGATCCGCTCGAGACACGCCGAGGTCAGCTCGACGGGTGACACCTCGCCATCGGCGACTCGCCGGGCGGCGCCGACGAGATCCTCTAACGCGCCCGGAATGACGGGAACCATGGCCAACAATATATTGTCGCTCGGATGACCGCATCTCTTTCGCGGCTGACGCTCAACCCGGATCGATTCTTCGATCCCGATCCCGCCATCCGCCGCGTCGCGCGTGAGATCTACCTCGAAACGAGCCAGCTGCCCCTGGTCTGCCCGCACGGCCACGTGGACGCATGTCTGCTCGCCACCAACGACCCGTTCCCCGAGCCAACGGCGCTCATCCTCCAACCGGACCATTACATCCTGCGCATGCTGTACTCGCGCGGGGTTGGGCTGGAGCAGCTTGGCATCCCGGCACGGGACGGAACCCCGGTCGAGCGCGACCCGCGGCGCATCTGGTCCACGTTCGCGCGCCACTACTATCTCTTCAGGGGCACGCCCACCGGCGCCTGGCTCGATCACGAGCTCGCGGATGTGTTCGGGGTCCGCACGCGACTCGACGCCGATTCCGCCGACATCGTCTACGACGAAATAGCGGATAAGCTGGCATCGCCCGAGTTCCGGCCCCGCGCGCTGTTCGACCGATTCAGGATCGAGGCACTGGTAACCACCGACTCGGCTGCCGACTCGCTCGAGCACCACCAGGCCATTCGCGAATCGGGTTGGAAGGGTCGGGTTCTTCCGTGCTTTCGACCGGACGACGTTTTTCGTATCGCGGCGCCGGGTTGGCCCGCAGCGCTCGCGGCGCTGGGTGACGCGGCGTCGACCGCGATATCGGACTACGCGACGTTCATGCGTGTGCTCGAGATTCGCCGCGGGTTCTTCAAGACAATGGGAGCGACCGCCACCGACCATGCCGTCGTGCAGCCCTACACGGCGCGGCTCAGCGACGACGCCGCGGCGCTCGTGTTCGACCGCGCGCTCCGCGTCGTGGCGACGGCGGAGGACCAACGCGCGTTCGAGGCGCATCTCCTCATGGAAATGGCCCGCATGTCCGTTGCCGACGGACTCGTGATGCAGCTCCACGCCGGCTCGCTTCGCGATCACAACGCGCCGCTCGCGGAACGTTTCGGGCCTAACGTGGGAGGGGACATTCCCGTCGCGACCGAATACACCCGAAACCTTCGCGCCCTGCTCAACGCGTACGGCACCGATCCGCGATTCACGTTCATCGTGTTCACCCTGGATGAGTCCACGTACTCGCGCGAGCTGGCTCCGCTGGCCGGCCACTATCCCGGGCTGCGCCTCGGCCCGCCGTGGTGGTTTCATGACTCGGTGGAGGGGATGATGCGTTTCCGTGAGCGAACCACCGAGACGGCCGGGATCTACAACACGGTGGGCTTCAACGACGACACGCGCGCATTCTGCTCGATCCCCGCCCGGCATGACCTCGCTCGCCGTGTCGATGCCAACTACCTGGCCGGACTGGTCGCTCGACACGTCATCGACGTGAGTGATGCCCGAGAGATGGCGCGAGCGCTCGCGTACGAGCTTCCGAAGGAGGCGTACAGATTGTGACGACCACCGTGACCACAGCCGGGGCTCACTCCGTCGTACTCCAGCGCATTGCCGCGATGCGCATCGTGCCCGTGATCGTGATCGATGACCCCGACGACGCCGTCCCGCTGGCGCGTGCATTGAGCGACGGGGGGCTACCGTGCGCGGAGATCACGCTTCGAACACCTCGGGCAATCGAGGCGCTGCGACGCATCACCAGCGAGCTCCCGGAAATGCTGGTTGGAGCGGGAACGGTGTTGACGCCGGCGCAGGCGGTCGAGGCGCGCGGGGCCGGCGCGCGATTCGCGGTGGCGCCCGGGTTCAACGCCGGCGTGGTAGAGTTCTGTCAGAGTGTGGAGCTGCCCGTCTTCCCTGGCGTCTGCACGCCCACGGAGATCGAGATGGCGTTAGGCGCGGGGCTGTCCGTGGTCAAGTTCTTTCCGGCGGAGCCCATGGGCGGACTGGCCTTCCTCCAGGCCGTGGCCGCGCCGTACACGACGGTGTCGTTCATACCGACTGGCGGCATCGGTCCGTCGAATCTCGCATCGTACCTCGCCTCCCCGCGCGTCGTCGCCTGCGGCGGCTCCTGGCTGGCGCCTAACGACTGGATCGCCACCGGGCAATTCGACCGAATTCGCGACACCACGCGAGCCGCGGTGGCGATCGTCAACGGCGTGACGGCGGGTGGCCGCGCATGACGACGAACGTACGCGTGGTCACGTTCGGCGAGGTGATGCTGCGGCTGAAATCACCGGGCTTCGAGCGACTGTTCCAGTCACCGTCGCTCGAGGCGTCGTTCGGCGGGGCTGAGGCCAACGTGGCCGTGTCGCTCGCGCAGTTCGGCATTCCGGTATCGTTCGTGTCGGCGATTCCCACGAACCCCGTTGGCGATGCGTGTCTCGGCGAGCTGCAGCGGTTCGGTGTGGACACGGGCCGTGTTCGCCGCCAGGGCTCGCGGCTCGGTATCTACTTTCTCGAGGTTGGCGCGAACCAGCGGCCGTCGAAGGTCGTGTACGATCGGGCAGGCTCCGCGATCGCCGCGGCGAAACCCGGAGATTTTGATTGGGACGCAGTGCTGGATGGCGCGTCCTGGTTTCATCTCACCGGAGTCACACCGGCGATCAGCCAGTCGGCGGCGGACCTGGCGATCGAGGGCGCTCGACACGCCCGAGCGAAAGGCATCACCGTGTCGTGCGACTACAACTACCGGAAGAATCTGTGGAAGTACGGCAAGCCGGCGCGTGACGTGATGCGCGAGCTCGTTCGCCACGTACACGTCGGGATCGCGAACGAGGAGGACTGCCAGGAGGCGTTAGGCATCGAGCTCGCTGTAAACGTCGCGGCGGGCTCGCTCGCGGCCGACAAGTACGGAACGTTGGCGGCGCGAGTGCTCGAGCAGTTTCCGAATCTCGAGAAGCAGGTCATCACGCTGCGCGAGAGCCACAGCGCGGACCGGAACGGCTGGTCTGCCGTGCTGCACAACCGGAAAGACTTTCTCGTGAGCCGGCGCTACGACATCACCGATATCGTGGACCGCGTGGGTGCGGGCGATTCGTTCGCCGCCGGGCTGATCTACGGCCTGCTGTCGTACGGTGACGATGCCCGAGCCCTCGAGTTCGCCGCAGCGGCATCGTGTCTCAAGCATTCGATCCCTGGTGACTTCAACCGGGTGTCGGTAGCGGAGGTCGAGGCGCTCGTGCGCGGCGACGCGAGTGGCCGAGTCCAGCGTTGAGAATCGCGGTCAGTCCGATATGGTTCCGTTTGAGCCGGCTACGATGCCAGGCAATACTCAGAAGAAGGGGAAACGGAAACGGCCGGAAACGACTGATCCGAATGATCGCCTTTGATGATCCGCTTTAACCGCGCTCCCGCTGTTGCGGAGGCTCGAGGCAAAGTGATGCCGGAGTGGATGGTTCAGTGCTCGCGAGCTGCCACGGCGGTCTCCTGACGGTAGAGATCGGGGAACTGCTTTTTGAGATTGGCGACCTTGGGGGCGTCGTTGTAGACGATGTACGGATACGTCGGGTTCCGCTCCGCAAAGTTCTGATGATACTCCTCGGCCGGGTAAAAGCCTTGGAGTTTCACGACTTGCGTTACAATCGGCCGCGAATAGACTTTCGCTTTCGTGAGCTGATCGATGTAGGCACGGGCGACTCTGGCCTGATCCTCATCGGCGAAGAAAATAGCTGACCGATACTGCGGGCCAACGTCCGGCCCCTGTCGATTGAGTTGCGTCGGGTCGGTGGCTACCGAGAAGAAGACCTGCAACAGCTTCTCCAGCGAGACCTTCGTCGGATCGAACGTCACCTTCACCGACTCGGCGTGCCCGGTCGTTCCCGTGCTCACCGTTTCGTAGTCGGCCTGCTCCTTGGTTCCGCCCGCGTAACCGGACACGGCGTCCGTGACGCCTTTCACGTGCTCGAACACGGCTTCGATTCCCCAGAAGCAGCCACCCGCCAGCACGATGGTCTGAAGTCCGGGAGCGGCTGGCAGGCTCGTGACCGTCGCTTCGGGCACCGGGATCGGTGAGTGCGAAGCGGGACGGGAAAGCGCAGCGAGCGGCGCGATCACGGCCAGGGCGATTGCGCCGCGAACGGCGAAACGGTACATGACGCTACTCCTCAGCATCAGGCTGGGTCGAGGTTGCAGGCGTTCGGGACAGCCGGTGACGACTACCTTATGAGTTCCCATCCACCGGGAAAGGTTCCAACCCTGCCCGTGCCGTCGCACGGAACCTGCTTACGGTCCAGCGGCTGGCGACGATTCGCTACCAGGGGGTAACTTCCCCGGCTCGTTGGACCAGTCCGTCGAACGTCATTGCTGGAACCGCCGACCGCCGCCACATGGCAGGCGGGTCGTTGCGGTCTGCCGTGCACCGAGGAGACTACGATTGTGAGCGCAGCGACCGATGCTGTCATTCCACGCATCCTGAAAGCGAACGAGTCCGAATTGCTCGACGACTGGTTGCGCGAGCAGCTCTCCGCCTTCCGTGCCGGAGCGAAAATCAGCGATGCGGATCTGCGCAGCCAGTCGAGGGAATTTCTGAGCCTCCTCCAGCAAGCCACGCAGGGTGGAAACGTCACCGACATCCACGGACCGTCGTTCGGGCGCGTGCGCGACATGCTCGGCGACGTCTCACGGTCGCGGGGCCTGCAGGGATTCTCGCCGAGCGAGACAGTAGCCTTCGTCTTTTCGCTGAAGCGCCCGCTCTTCGCCCGCATCCGACGAGAGCTTTCGAGCGACGCGGACTCGCTGGCCGAGGTCACGTGGTCGGCGACCGAGCTACTCGACAAGCTGGGCCTCTATACCACCGAGGTATACCAGAAGAGCCGCGAGGAAGTGATCAAACGGCAGCAGCAGGAGTTGCTCGAGCTCTCGACGCCCGTGGTGAAGCTGTGGGACGGGATTCTCGCCCTGCCGATGATCGGAACGCTCGATAGCGCACGCACGCAGATCGTCATGGAATCGCTGCTGCAGCGTATCGTCGAGACGGGCGCGGACGTCGCGATCATCGACATCACCGGTGTGCCAACGGTGGATACGCTCACGGCCCAGCACCTGCTCAAGACCGTGACGGCTGCCCGCCTCATGGGTGCCGACTGCATCATCAGTGGGATCCGGCCGCAGATCGCGCAGACGATCGTGCACCTCGGGGTCGATCTTGGGGCCGTGATCACGAAGGCCACGCTCGCTGACGCGTTCCGCCGCGCGCTCGAGATGACCGGCCAGCGCGATCGGATTCCGAAGACTCGCGCCTGACCGGAGACTCGCGCGTGGACCGTATCCCCATTCTGAAGCTCCGCGATCTGCTGCTGGTCTCGATTCAGGTCGACATGCACGACCGGCTCGCCATGCAGCTGCAGGATGAGCTCACCGCGAAAATCAGCGAGACCGGCGCCAGAGGTGTCCTCATCGATATCTCGTCGCTCGACATCGTTGACTCGTTCATCGGTCGCATGATCGCGAACATCGCCGCGATGGCCCGCGTGCTCGACGCGGAAACCGTTGTCGTGGGAATGCAGCCAGCCGTCGCGATCACCCTGGTCGAGCTCGGGTTGAATCTTCCTGGTGTGCGCACCGCGCTGAACGTCGATAAGGGAATGGCGCTGCTCGAGTCGGCCACCCGGAGCGTTGAGGACTTGCCCGACGCGGATGCCCGTCACACGGAGTGACACGTTGGAGCTCCGCTCCGCAGCTGACGTCGTGTCGGTGCGCCAGACCGTTCGAACATGGGCGATCGAGGCCGGGTTCTCGCTCGTCGATCAGACGAAGATGGTCACCGCGGCGAGCGAGATCGCGCGGAACACACTCGACTACGGCGGCGGGGGAACGGCGACCCTCGAGCTCGTCGTCGAAGGTCCGCGTCGTGGGCTTCGTGTGGCCTTCGAGGATGGCGGGCCTGGGATTGCCGACATTCAACAGGCGATGACGGATCACTTTACGACCGGCAACGGTCTCGGGCTCGGCCTCGGCGGCGCCAAGCGGCTCGTGAACGAGTTCAACATCAGCTCGCGAGTCGGCGAGGGGACGCGCGTGGTGATCGCGCGATGGAAGTGACTGTGCTACCGTACCCCGACTATCAATCCGGCCTCGCCGTGGCGATCGATGACCCGAGCAAGGTTGGAGAGGCTCGCCGGGCCGCCAACGCCCTGGCGACGGCGATCGGGCTTTCGGAGACCGACGCCGGGAAGTTCGCGATCCTGGCGTCGGAAGCGGCGACGAACATTGCCAAGCACGCCAGCCACGGCCAGATCGTGCTCAGGTCGTTAGGCGCGCACGGAGCGGCCGGGGCGGAGGTCGTCGCGATCGACCACGGTCCGGGCATTCCCGATCTCGAGCGGGCGTTGACCGACGGGTACTCGACGGCTGGGAGCTCGGGCACGGGCCTCGGTGCCATGTCGCGCCTTGCCACGCTCTTCGACATCTACACGTCGGTGGGAAGCGGGACGGTGCTCGTGGCGCGCATCGAGCGTCCCGCGCCCGGCCACGGCCCCCCAGTTGCGGTCGGCGTCGTACGCGTTCCGAAACAGGGCGAGACGGCATGCGGCGATGATTGGGGAATTGCCGCCGATGAGCGTGGCCGCGTGATGGTGGCGGTCGCCGATGGGCTCGGGCATGGCCAGTCGGCAGCCGACGCGTCGCGTCGCGCCGTCGACGTCGCCGTCGACCGGTCCGACGACCAACCGGCGAAGATCGTTGCGCAGGTGCACGCCGCGCTGCGGTCCACGCGTGGCGCGGCCCTGGCGATTGCGGAGCTCGAGACGACGCGAACGTCGGTCCGCTACTCCGGACTCGGGAACATCTCGGCTTCGCTCGTCTCACCTGGAGTAACGAAGAGCCTCGTGTCGTACAGTGGTATCGCCGGCCACGAGGCACGAAAGATCCAGGAGTTCGCCTATGACTGGCCGGCCGGCGCGTTGCTCGTGATGCATTCGGACGGTCTCAGTGGCCGGTGGGATTTGGCCCGGTATCCAGGTCTCGCGACCCGGGACCCGAGCGTTGTGGCCGGGGTGCTCTATCGCGACTATTCCCGAGGCCGCGATGACTCGCTGGTGGTGGTCGTCCGGGCAGCGACTCGGATGGCGGCATGATGGCGGCGGGGGCCGGGGCGGACTCCATGTCGACGACCACGACGCTGCTGACGGTGGACCTGGCGCGCGAGCACGATGTGGTGCTGGCGCGTCAGCGCGCGCGTCAGCTGGCGACGGAGTTCAAGCTCGAGGTTCAGGACCAGACGCGTTTCGCGACCGCCGTCTCGGAGCTGGCGCGCAACGCGCACCAGTATGCCGGCGGCGGGCGCGTGGACTTCTCGATCGACCATGGGCCGCCGGCATTGCTCGTCGCGTGCGTGAGCGATCGTGGGCCGGGGATCACGCGGCTGGGTGAGGTGCTCGATGGCCGCTACGTGTCGTCGACCGGGCTTGGCATCGGGATCCTGGGCGCTCGGCGACTGGCCGACACGTTCTCCGCCGCGTCGTCGCCTAACGAAGGAACCACCATCGTGGTCGGCAAGCGTCTCCCGGCCACGGTGCGCGTCACGCCGAGCGCGATCAACGCGGCCATGGGCGCGGTGGCCGCTTCCGGCGCGCTCGACCCGCTGCTCGAGATGCAGGCGCAGAGTCAGGAGCTCGTGCGCGCGCTCGCGCATCTCCGGAAAAAGCAGGTGGAGACGGACCGCCTCGCCCAGGAGCTCTCGGAAACCAATCGCGGCGTGCTGGCCCTGTACGCGGAGCTCGACGAGCGCGCGGGATATCTCGAGCGTGTCAATGAGCTCAAGACTCGCTTCCTCTCCGACCTCAATCACGAGATTCGCACGCCGCTGAACGCCGTGCGGAATGTCGCGCGGCTCCTGCTCGATGGGTACGAGGGCCCGCTCACCGACCGCCATCGCCGTGCGATCGAGATGATGCGGAATTCGACCGACGCATTGTCGGATCTCGTGAACGATTGGCTCGATCTCGCGAAGATCGAGGCCGGGCGGACCGAGGTTCGCGTCGATGCCTTCACGGTCGAAGACTTGTGGGGTGCGCTCCGCGGCGTATTCCGACCCATCGAGACCGACGAGGCGGTGTCGCTCGTGTTCGAGCCCGTTCCGCCGCTGCCGCTGTTGCAGACCGATGAGTCGAAGGTCGCGCAGATCCTCCGGAATTTCATCTCGAACGCGCTCAAGTTCACCGAGCGCGGGGAGGTGCGGGTGTCAGCGCGAGCGGGTGACCACGACACGATTCGCTTTGCGGTGGCCGACTCGGGGATTGGCATTGCAGACGTTCATTTCGAGCGAATCTTCGAGGAGTTCGCGCAGGTGGAGAGCCCGATGCAACGCCGTGTGAAGGGTACGGGGCTCGGGCTGCCGCTCTCGCGCCGGCTGGCACGGCTGCTGGGCGGCGACGTTACGGTCGAGAGCGAGGTCGGACGGGGGTCCGTGTTCACGCTGGTGTTGCCCATCCTGTACGAGGACCGGCGCGCTGCGGCCCCGGGGCCTAACGATGATCGAGATCGCCCCCGGGCGATCGAGGTGTCCAATGTCTGATCGGCCCGTGATCACTGTGCTCGTGGTGGATGACACGCTGGCCAACCGCTGGGTGCTGACCCGCATCCTGGGGGAGGGCGGGTATCGCGTGATCGAAGGCGAGACGGCCGCCGACGCGGTGCGACTCGCGGCCGAGCGTCCGGACCTCATCGTGCTCGACGTACGCCTGCCGGACGGCAGTGGATTCGAGATCGCCCGCGGCATGAAGGCGAACGCACAGACCGCCGACATCCCGGTGCTGCTCATCTCGGCCAGCTTCACGTCGCCCAACGAGCGCGCACAGGGCCTCGACGCTGGCGCCGACGGCTATCTGACCCACCCCGTGGAGCCACCGGTGCTCCTGGCGACGATCCGCGCTCTTTTGCGGAGCCGCGAGGCTGAACGCGCCCTCCGGGAGAGCGAGGTGCGATTTCGCACGATGGCGGACTCGGCGCCGGTCATGATCTGGCTCTCCGATGTCAACGGCCGTGCGCAATGGTTCAGCCGATCGTGGGTCGAGTTCACGGGCCGACCACTCGAGGAGCAGGTCGGGGACGGATGGGCGTCCGTGATCCATCCCGATGACCTCGAGCGAACGCTGGATATCTACCGCACGCACGCCGCCGCGCATGAAGCCTTCCGCGTCGAGCTGCGTGTTCGCCGGCACGACGGTGCCGATCGGTGGGTGCTCAGCTCCGGAACGCCGCGAATCAACGAGGCCGGGGACTTTGCGGGCTACATCGGGTCGTGCCTGGACATCACCGACCGCAAGGACGGCGAGATGGAGCGTGAACGGTTGCTGCTCCGCGAGCGCACCGCACGGGCCGAGGCGGACGCAGCGCGCATGGCGGCCGAGCACGCGAACGACGTGAAGGCGCAGTTCCTCGCGGCGATGTCGCACGAGCTTCGTACGCCGCTCAATGCGATTGGCGGCTACGTCGACCTGCTGGAGCTGGGGATTCGCGGGCCGGTGACCGAGGCGCAACGGGAGGACCTCGATCGGATCCGCCGCAACCAGCGCCACCTGCTCGGGCTCATCAACAACGTGCTGAACTTCGCCAAGATCGAAGCCGGTCACGTCGAGTACCGTCTCGTCGATGTGCGTCTCCACGACATCCTCGACGAGATGTACTCGCTGGTGGCCCCGCAGGTGCGCGCCCGCGGGCTGAAATACGAGTACCGGCCATGTCCCCCGTCCCTGATGGTCCAGGCGGACATCGAAAAGGTTCAGCAGGTGCTCATTAACCTGCTGTCCAACGCGATCAAGTTCACGGAGCCCGGCGGCCTCGTTAGGCTCGAATGCGTCAGCACGGACACGATGGCCAACATACGTGTCGTCGACACGGGGGTCGGGATTCCGGCCAGCAAGCTCGAGGCGATCTTCGAGCCGTTCGTGCAGGTCGACCAGGCCTTCACGCGCGAAGGGCAGGGCACCGGCCTCGGACTGTCCATCAGCCGGGATCTCGCTCGCGCCATGGGCGGCGACATCACGGTGGAGAGTGTGTTCGGCGCGGGCGCGATCTTCACGCTGTCGCTGCCGCGCGTCGTCGCCCCGGAGGCCGCGCGGCCGGCGATGAGCGGTTCGTCCCAGTCGGATTGACGCGTCCCGGGACACGATCCAAGCTTCGGCTCCTCATTTCGATCGTTCGTCACCACCCGGAGCCCTCCATGATTCGTTCTGCGTCACGGTCCTCGCTGTTCGCTGCCGCACTCGTCGCGTGCGCCACGCCGTGCCTAACGGCGCAGGGTAGCGCCACTCCCCGCACCGGCACCGACGTGCTCGAGGCCATGCGCGCCGCCTACGCCGGCAAGTGGTATCACACGCTCACGTTCACGCAGAAAACGACGATGCGGGGCCAGGACGGCACGGACCATGAGCAGACCTGGTACGAGACACTATCCCACACCGCGGCCGGCACGAAGCTTCGGATCGACTTCGGCAACCTGTCGGACGGAAATGGCGTGATCTACACGCCGGACTCCTCGTTCCGTGTCCGCGGCGGGAAGCTCCAGGCGTCCACCGCGTCAGGCAACGAGTTCCTGCCGCTCATCGAGGGCGTGTACGTCCAGCCGGTGGCCAAGACGGTCAAGGAGCTCGGTCAGATGAAAGCGGACCTGAGCCGCGTACGAGCCGGCACGTGGGAGGGCAAGCCGGTGTGGATCGTCGGCGCGGCCTCCGAGGCTGACACGACATCACCACAGTTCTGGGTCGACACCGATCGCAAGCTGCTCCAGCGGATGATCATCTCGATTGGCGAAGGCCAGCCGCCGCTCGACGTGCACCTCGGCGGGTACGAGAAGGTCGGCAACGGCGCGTGGCTCGCGACGAAGATCGAGATGTTCCAGAACGGTGTGCGGCGGCAGGCGGAAGACTATTCGGGCTGGAAGGTCGACGTGCCGGTGGATCCAGCGTTGTTCGAACCGGCACAGTGGTCTACCGCGAAGCACTGGGCGAGATCCAAATAGGAACGGCGCAGCGCCCAACAGGCGCAAACCAAAGGGCGCCGAATCCCGAAGGGCGCTGAATCCCGAAAGGCGCGAAATCCCAAGGGGCGCGAAATCCCGAAGGGCGGAAACCCTGAGGGCGAAAAGAGCGGACGCCTTTCTCGCCGTCGGGTGTTCCGCCCCTCGGGATTACGCGCCCTTCGGAATTCGGCGCTCTTCGGGATTCAGCGCTCTTCGGAATTCAGCGCCCTTCGGTTTCCGTACATTCCGTGGCCGTGTCTGAAGCCGCGATGCATTCCACTCCGTTCCATTCGGGCTGACGCTGCGACGCGCTCCCAGGCCCGCGCCTGCTGGTCTGGCGTCAGCACCGCGATCGCGTCCCGACGGTCTGCCTGCGCTTGATCTCGCAGGCGCTCCATCGCCGGCCGCATCTGCTCGAAGCGCTGCCGCATGCGTGCACGCTCGGCCGAGTCGGGCCGAGCGACGCCAGGCCCGCGTTGAGCTCGCATCGAATCCATCTGCGCGCGAAGCGCGCGCCGACGCTCCGCCGACCGGCGCGCGATGGCGGCCAGGCGGGTTACCTGCGCGTCGCTGAGATTCAACTCGCCCGTCTGGGCGAGCAGGAATTGTGCGGGGTCGTCCAATGCGCCGCCGCCGCTGGAAGCGCCCATGCCACCCGGGCCAGGCATCGGCCCCAGTCCCATTCGTCCGCGTGGTTGCTGCGCACCCAGGGTGACCGCACTGGCGGCGCAGACCACCGCCGCAACAAGCAGCTGCCGTTTCATCGTAGCGACTCTACCTCCAGAGGTTGAACTTGCGACATCGATCCTGTCGAGTGAGACGTATCTGTCACGGTCGCCGTTAACGCACGATTTGCCAGCTCGCCGCCCGTCCCCGGAGCTCCTCCATGCTTCGCTCGTCTCTCGCTGCCTGCCTCGTGGCCTCGCTGGTCATCTGCGCGGCCAACGCAAACCTGTCCGCGCAGGCCACGACGCGTACTGTCGCGCAGGGCAAGCCAAGTATCGAGCAGTATCTGAGTCCAGCGTCGCCGCTCGAAATGACGGCCGCGCGAAAAGCAGACCGCATCGCCTGGATGACCTATGACCGCGGCATGCGGAACGTCTACACCGCGGCCGCGCCGTCTTTCCATCCGGTGCGCCTGACGCGGTTCCTCGACGACGACGGTCGCGACCTCACCGACGTCAAGCTGTCGGATGACGGCTCGATCGCCGTGTTCGTTCGCGGGTCGGCGCCGAACCGACAGGGATGGGTGGCGAACCCGTCGCACGATCCGTCCGGTGCCGAGCGGGAGATCTGGGCGGTTCGGACGAGCGGCGGGGCGCCGTGGCGCGTCGCAGAAGGGGCCGCACCGGCCCTGTCGCCCGACGGACGGTACGTGCTGTACGTGAAGGACGACCAGATCTATCGTGGGCGAGTGGTCGCGTCCGCGGCGCCGGATTCGATGGACCGTGGGCAGAAACCGTTCATCAAGGCCTGGGGCCGGCAGCGCGACCCGCGCTGGTCGCCCGACGGATCGAAGATCGCGTTCGTCAGCGATCGTGGGAATCACGCGTTCATCGCGGTCTACGACGGGAAGACGCGCTCGATGACGTATCTGGCGCCTGGCGTGGACTTCGACGGGGCGCCGGTGTGGTCGCCCGACGGGAAGCGGGTGGCGTTCACACGCCGGCCCGGGACGCCGTTCGGGCAGCAGTCGCAGGAAGGGCGGGGCGGCCTTGGCAACCCGCCGGGTCCGGCCGGGAGCGGCGCCTCGCCGCGCAACGTCTGTCCACCAGGGTTGGCGAATCCGTTCGCGCCGGGCGGCGGCGCGGGGCGTGCGCGCACGGACTCCGAGCCGGAGCGTCCGCTCATCCCGGGGCTCTGTCGCGCGACGTTCGCCGGAGGGCACACGCTGGCCATCATGGTGGCGGACGTGTCGACGCAGTCGGCGCGCGAGCTGTGGCACAACGCGCCTAACGACTCGACGTTCCCCGCGATCCAGCGCCTGCTGTGGGCTGGCGATCACATCCTCTTCCCCGTGTCACCGCTCAACGACGAGTGGGAGCGCTATTACTCGCTGGATGCCAACGCGGGCACGGCGAAGCCGGTGCTGCTCACGACGACGAACGGGTTGATCGAGGACGCGACGTCGGCCGCGGTGTCGGCCGACGGCAAGACGTTCTACTACTGCACGAACGCGAGCGACATCGAGCGGCGCCACATCTGGTCGGTGCCGACGTCGGGAGGAACGCCGCGGCGGATCTCGACGGGCGACGGGATCGAGACGTGGCCGCAGCCCCTCGCGTCAGGCAAGCAGCTGGCGGTGCTCTACTTCGACGCCAGCACGCCGGCGTCGGTGGGGCTTGTGCCGGTGGATGGCGGGAAGGCACGCGTGATCTTCCCCACGCTCGGTGCCGACTTCCCGAAGTCCGAGCACGTGACGCCGGAGGTCATCACGGTGAAGTCGCCCGACGGTCTGGAGATTCACAACCAACTGTTCCTGCCGACGGACCTCAGGGCCGGCGAGCGCCGGCCGGCGATCATCTTCGTGCACGGTGGTCCCGTTAGGCAGATGCTGCCGGCGTATCACTACATGCAGTTCTACCACTGGGCCTACGCGGTGAACCAGTGGCTGGCGAACCAGGGGTACGTGGTGCTGTCCGTGAACTACCGCAGCGGCATCGGGTACGGCCGCTCGTTCCGGCAGGCACAGAACACGAACGCGCGCGGGAACTCGGAGTACCAGGACGTGCTGGCGGCCGGCAAGTACCTGCAGACGCGCGCGGACGTTGACCCGACCCGCATCGGGATCTGGGGGCTTTCGTATGGCGGCCTGCTCACGTCGCAGGCATTGGCGCGTAACTCGGATCTGTTCGTTGCGGGTGCGGACCTCGCCGGCGTGCACCTGTATGGCAGCTCGCTCGACACCACCTCGGTCTCGTACAAGTCATCCGCGATCTCGGCGATCGACAGCTGGAAGTCGCCGGTGTTCCTCGTGCATGGCGACGACGATCGCAACGTGGACTTCGCGCAGACGGTGGGCCTGGTGCAGCTGCTGCGCGCGCGCGGGATCTACTACGAGCTGCAGGTGATCCCGGACGACCTCCACGAGTCGATGCTGCATCGCAACTGGGTACGGACGTTCAGCCACATGGGCGATTTTTTCCATCGGTTTGTTTGGAACAAGGAAGCCGCCGCCGCGACCGATGGAGGCAAGCGTTGAAAAGCGCACAGGTAACTGGCTACTGGGATTGGTTACAGGTAATAGAACCCTCGGGACGCCCGCTCTCGGCGAGATGAGCATCCCGAGGGTTCAAATAACCAATAACCATTTCCAGTAACCTGTAACCTGTGATCAGTTGCGCAGACATCTGTTCCCGTTATTCTTGTTCTCCCCGAACATAGACCGAACAACGGGAGAGCAGCGTGGACTCCGAGATCGACCGGCCGGCGCCAGCAATCGAAGGAGTCGCACGATCGACTGAGCTTTCGCCGGTCCCGGGTTGGGTCGGGATCGTCCGCGTTGCAGCGGCCGCCGCAGCCGCGTTGGATCCCCCTGCGTCGTTCCTGTGTCGGGCCCGATGGGGCCGTCTCGCGTGGTACGACGTTCGCGGCCCGCGTCCTTTCGTCGAGCTCCTGTGGGCACTCGAGGAGTTGTCGGCCACCCTCTGCGAGGTGTGCGGGGCGCCTGCCATCCAGCGAGAGACGTGGGAACGCGGCATCCACACCCTCTGCCCGCGGCATGCCGTGGATGTCGCCGTGGCCGGCCCCAAGGCCGGCGAGGTGTACGACCGCGCGTGGGCCCTGCTTCGAAACACCCAGTAGGCGCGAGTGAGGTACCCAATGCAACGCGATGAATTGGAGCTCTGGCTCTGCGGTCCCGATACCATGCTTTCACCGTTCGCCGCCGCGGAAGCACTCGGGCTTCCGGCCGAAGCCCTGGCGGACACCACACTGCTTCGCACTGCGCGCCGAGTGCGGGCGCTGCAGCTCACGGTTGCAATTCTTCGCGACGCCTTCGCCGCCGACCTGGACGTCTGGCGCTGGCTGGAGATGCCGCGACGCGAGCTGTGCGGCATGACCCCTCGCGCTGCATTGGTGGCAGGCCTGCACGAAGAGGTGGAAGGACTCGCCGTCCGGACGTGGAACGCCGAAGTCTGCATGGCTGGAGCTGCTTGAGAAATTCTGTCGATGGAGCAGCTAACGATGAACGCTGAAGCAAGAATGAGCCTATAGACAGCGATTCTGCTCGTGGATTTGTGCAAATTGAGCACGAATTCCTTGACGTGGTGAATGGGAAGGTATAGGGTGTGCGAGGCAGATCGGTTGGTCGCCGAGACCAAACCCCACCCATCCCTCTCACGCTATGATCGCGCAGTCCGCCGAACCGAGCGCGCCCGACACCGTCTGGATGCTGGTGTCGACCGCGCTCGTGCTCCTCATGACGCCAGCCCTGGCCTTCTTTTATGGTGGCCTGGTTCGCGCCAAGAACGCCCTCAACACGATGATGATGAGCGTCGCCTCGCTCGGAGTCGTCGGGCTGACCTGGGCGCTACTCGGCTACTCCCTCGCGTTCGGGCGAGGCACCGGGGTCATAGGCGGGCTGGAGTTCCTCGGACTCGAGAACGTTGGCGTCGAGGTCAAAGGCTCGATTCCACACCTCCTGTTCATGGCCTACCAGGCCACGTTCGCCATCATCACCGCCGCGCTCATATCGGGGGCGATCGTCGAGCGAATGCGGTTCGGGCCCTACCTCGCGTTCGTTACCGTGTGGAGCGTCGTCGTGTACGCACCCGCGGCACACTGGGTGTGGGGCGGGGGATGGCTCGGTTCACTGGGCGTCCTCGATTACGCCGGGGGCACCGTCGTCCACGTCAACGCGGCTGCCGCGGCCCTCGCCGCGGCGCTCGTTCTCCGGCCGCGCCGCGACTACGGAAGGCAAGCGCTCCTGCCGCACAACGTCCCGTACGTGTTGCTCGGTGCCGCCCTGTTGTGGTTCGGATGGTTCGGCTTCAACGCCGGCAGCGCGCTGGGCGCGAACAAGGCCGCGGCGCTCGCCTTCGTGAACACGTTCCTCGCGCCCGCAGCCACGATGGTGGTGTGGATGCTCATCGAGCTCGCGCGCACGGGACGCGCGACGGCGGTCGGCGTCGCGACGGGGATCGTCGTGGGCCTCGTGGCCATCACGCCGGCCGCAGGCTTCGTCTCGCCGTTAGGCGCGATCGCGATCGGCGGGATCGCGGCGCCGCTCAGCTACTTCGCGATTCTCTGGCGAAGCCGCACGGCACTCGACGACTCGCTCGACGTGGTGGCCGCGCACGGCGTCGGCGGAGCCACGGGCGCACTCCTGACCGGCGTGTTCGCGCGGCCCGAGTGGGGCGGCTCGGCGGGACTCATCGCCGGAAACGTTCGCCAGGTTGGCGTCCAGCTCATCGGTCTGCTCGTGGTCGCAGCGTACAGCGGCGTCGCGACGCTGGCGCTCATCAAGCTCGTGAACGCGATGGCCCGGGTGCGCAGCAGTCAGCGTGACGAGGCGGTCGGCCTCGACATCACCCAGCACGGGGAGGAGGCGTACACCCGAGGCGACGGCGCGGTGCTGGTGATGCCCTCGATCGCGGCGAACGCTGCCCGGACGACTGACGAACCGGTGCGCGTGCCGCTCGAGGTGCCCGCGTGAAGCTGATCGTCGCGATCGTCAGGCCTGAGCGCGCGAACGAGGTGCTCGAGGCGCTGTTCATGGCCGAGGTCCGGGGGCTCACGGTGTCCCGCGTGCAGGGGCATGGCGGCGAGACCGAGCGCGTCGAGACGTACCGCGGTACGACGGTGAAGATGGAGCTGCAGGACAAGGTGCGGTTCGAGATCGGCGTGTCCGACCACTTCGTCGAGCCAACCGTGCGCGCGATTCTCGACTCGGCCCGCACAGGTGATGTCGGTGACGGGAAAATCTTCGTGCTGCCGGTCGAGCGCGTTTATCGCATTCGCACCGGTGAGACGGACCAGATGGCGGTGACCCCTGGCTGGCCAGGGGAAGAAAGTGCGTAGAGATCTGGCGTTGTGGACATTGGGCTAGTTCCGATCAACGTGGTTTGCGCGGGGCGCGCTCCCCCTTCTCCTCGCGCTCATCATCCGCCAGGTCACGCGACATCGGGAAGAACAGCGCCTGTTTGACGCCCGGGAACGGCGTCTGCCAGCCCCGCGCCTCGTGCCAGAGAATGCGGTTCAGCCGATCGGACGGCGCGGCGTCGGGGATATCGAAGCGCATCCGCGCCGACGCGAGCGCCGCGCGCCGCCGCTCGGCCGCGTTAGGCCCGTGAATCTCGCCGACGCGCGCGTTCGTCTCGGTGAGTGACACGCCGGGCTCGATCGCCGTGTACGGCGCGAGGTCCGGCTCCTGACCGGGCCCGATGAAGCTCGCGCGCATGTCCGTCGCCACGAGGTCGAACAGGCTCATTGCCGGAAGGCCGAGAATGAGCTCGATGGTCTTCACCATGCTCGGCTGGCTGTAGAACGTGCTGTCCACGATGCCGCGACGCGTGTACGGCGAGATCGCGAGCGCGACCGTGCGATGACCATCGATGTGGTCCACGCCGTTCTGCGCGTCGTCCTCCACGACGAAGATCGCCATGGTCGGCCAGAAGCGGGAGTGCGACAGCCCCTCGACGATCATGCCTAACGCCAAATCGTTGTCCGCGACGCAGGCTCGCGGCGTGCACCAGCCCGGCGTCGTGCCGACCGTGTGATCGCTCGGCAGGATGACCATGGTGAGCTCCGGCATCGACCCGGCGCTGTTCCAGTCCCGCAGATGTGCCAGAATGTCTTCTGCCTTCACGACGTCAGGCACCTCCTGCGTCCAGCCGGGATACTCGCGGATCAGCGCCTTGTCGAGCGATGGAATCTGCGACCGTGTGTCGTATCGTTTTCGCAGCGCGTCACGGAAGTACGCGGGACGGTCGGCACGGGGCGTGTGCCACTGCGCGAACAATTCGCGTCTGACGGCCGATATCGAGTCGGACGGCGCCGGAGCATACTCGCCGAACACGGCGACGCGCTTGCCCTTCGCCTGCGCGTTCTCCCACAGAAACCCGCCTGACGAGTAGGCAAGTGGGTCGTTGCCCTCGGACGGATACGAGCGGCCGTGGTAGAGTGGCCACAGGGGATACTCGGTTTCATTCGCCTGCGTGATCCACTGGTGCCCATCGGCCGAGTTGCCGCCGGACGCGAAGAAGTGATCGAGCGTGACGAAGCGCTCGGAGAGCGCGTGTGTGTTAGGCGTGACGTCGCGCCCGTAGATCACGAGGCTCGAGTCACCGGCCCCGCGACCCAGGTCGCCGAGAATCTGGTCGTACGTGCGGTTCTCGCGAATGATGAAGACGACATGCCGGATCGGCGTCGGTTCACCGGGTCGTTCGGGAATCGGTTGCGGCACAGCGTTCGGTCGGGGCGCGAGCGACGCCGCAACAGCACCGCCGGCAGCAGCCGGCGTCAGGCGGTTGTTCTCCGCGACGGCTGTGGAGTAGGCGGCGAGCTCTGTGGCCGTCGGGATCGTCACGACGCTCACCGAGCCTCGCACCGCGTGTACGTACCGCGCACGACGGCCGGGCGATCCCTCAGTGGCGCCCTCGCCGGACCCGACGCCGAGCAGGGCACCGACCGCCAGATACTCACCGTCGCTCGACACATCGAGGCTCGACGGATACCACGCCGTGGGAATGAGTCCCAGGAGGCGCCACGCGGGCGTCGGCGACTGGACGCCATGCACATCGTAGACGGCGACCGCGTTCGCGCCGCCGAGGGCGACGTAGAGCGTTCCGCGGTCGGGCGAGAGCGCGAGCGCGGTCGGCGCCAGCCCGATGTTCCGCTCGCGGAACGGAGCGACGGGCAGCGTCGCGATCACAGCGTTCGATCGCGTGTCGATGACGCTGACGGCGTCCGCGTTGCCGCCGGCGACGTAGAGGCGCGCGTTAGGCTCGTCCCAGGCGAGCGCCGTGGGATGGCGGCCAACGCGCAAGGTGTGAGTCACGCGACCGGCCGACACGTCGACGCGAGTCACGGTCCCTTCGGCCGCGATGCCGCGCGTGTCGGTCTTCACGCGCTCCGCGCGTGGGTCGCAGCATTGCGTCGCAGACCGTTCGCCAGGCTTGGGCTGGGTTCCGCCGAGGTTGGATACATACGCGACCGCCCCATCGGGGGAGAGGACGACGGCGACTGGCGCGACGCCGAGCGGAACGAGGCGAACGGCCCGGCCGGTTTCAGCCTCGATGACGGCGAGTGCATCGTTCGCCGTGAGTGGCACGACTGCGACGCGGCGACCGTCCGCACCGGCGCGTGTCGCCACTGCTGGCGACCCGGCCATGTAGTCGCCGAGCGCGCCTGACGAGTACGCGGGCGTGGCGCTGTCGCCGGCCGCATCGCGATCGAACGCATTGAGCACGGCCACATTGTTCGGGCGCGGCGGAGTCCGAAGCCCGGGCATTGGCGACTGCGCGTTCTGGGTCGGCTGACCACCCACGGAGCTCACGAGCGCACGACCGGTTGTCGGGTCGATCGCGACACCCTGCACGCCGGACCTGCCGTCGAATCTTCCGCGGGCGATCACGCGGTTATCCGCCCACGCAATGTGAAACGCGGATCCCGGGACGACGACCCACAGGTCCGACGGCGCGGCGAAGCGTACGCCCGTCACGCGATCATCGAACACCGTCTGCACGCCAGCCGGCGTAACCCGCTGATCGGTCGCGATCACGCCGGGGTCGCGAACGTTGCCTCGCGGGGTTTGGCCGCGGAGTCCATGCGAGACGACAACGGAAACGATACCGAGCATCGCCACGATAGGCGCGCGCCCGATGTGGAGAGGTGCGAGACGCATGAGGCCCGTCCGGGGAGGTCACGCTGGTCGAGACCATGAAGGTGTGGCGTGCCCGCTCGTGTCGCAAACCCGGTGACCACGCGGTTCGCCGACGCGCATGTGATAGCGGCTTGACGCCACGCGGCCAATGACCCATGTTCCTTTCGACGGTCGAAAGGAGAGCTTCGGTGGCCGAGAAGGAACGAGGCGATGTGCTGCAGGGGACGCTCGACATGCTCGTGCTGCAATCCCTTCAGCTCGGGCCCATGCACGGATGGGGAATCACCGAGCGCCTGGAAGCAGGCTCGGAGCGCGTGCTCCAGGTCGGGCAGGGATCGCTGTATCCCGCGCTCTACCGACTGGAGCGGCAGGGCTACATCGCGTCGGACTGGGGGACCACGGAGAACAATCGCCAGGCGCGGTTTTACAAGCTGACGCCGTCGGGTCGAAAGCGACTGGCCGATGAGCGAGCTACCTGGGCGCGGATGTCGCGCGCGGTGGATCTCGTGCTCCGCATGGGCGAGGGCTGACCGTGCCAACGATTCGCGATGCCGTCATGCGCGTGCTCGGATTCGCACGCCGTCGAACGGTGGAACGCCGGCTCGACGATGAGATGCGCTTTCATCTGGACATGCTGACAGAGCAGCAGGTTCGCGCCGGACGTTCGCCGTCCGAGGCGCGCCGTGCTGCACTCGCCGCGTTCGGCGGGCTCGAGCGGTTCAAGGACGACGCGCGCGACGAGTACCGCAGCCGCCTGCTCGATGAGCTCGGGCAGGACACACGCTACGCCCTGCGCGTGATCCGGCGGAACCCCGGGTTCGGGGTGGCCGCCGCCCTGACGTTCGCGTTAGGTGTCGGCGCCTCGACGGCGATCTTCAGCGTCGTGCACGGCGTGCTGCTCCGGCCGCTGCCCTACAAGGATCCCGATCGGCTCGTCGTGGTGTGGGAGCGCCAGCCCGGACGCGGGAACGATCGCAACGTCGTGAGCGTGCCGAACTTCGAGGCCTGGCGTGCGCGGGCCCGGTCGTTCGAGCGGATGGCGGCGCTCGTTCCTTCGCCTGCCACGATCGGCATGGCGCCGAATCCCGAGCACGTCATGGGCGCCGAGGTGTCGCCCGGCTACTTCGAGATGCTGGGCGTGACCCCCGCGTTAGGTCGCGTCTTCGCCCGCAGCGAGGAACGAGATGGCGGCGGTGACGTCGTGGTGCTCAGCGATGGCTTCTGGCGCAGCCACTTCGGTGCCGATGAGCAGGTCGTCGGTCGCACGCTGTCGCTCGACGGGCGCCCGCACACGATCATCGGGGTCATGCCGCCGAGCTTCGACCCGCCGCAATTCTCGTGGCTGAACGACCAGGCATTCTGGCGCCCGTTCGTTCCGACGGACGACAATCGAGGGTGGGGACGGTTTCTGCTCGTCATCGGGCGCGTGAAGTCTGGCGTGCCGGTGGGCGCCGCGCTTCGCGAGGTGCAAGGTATCGCGGCGCAGCGTGCGACGGAGGACAAGGGGAACGAAGGCTGGTCGGCGAACATCGTCGGTTTGTCGGCGCAGATCACGGGCGATGCGCGGCTGCCGCTCCTCGTACTGCTCGGCGCCGTCTGCCTGTTGTTACTCATGGCGATCACGAACGTGGCCAACCTGACGCTCGGGCTGGTGAGGCGGCGTGAGCACGAGCTCGCGGTTCGCCGGGCGATCGGCGCGACGCGGGGTCGGCTGATCCGGCAGATCATGACGCTGAGCGCGGTCGTCGGTGTGGCCGGCTGTCTGATCGGATTCGTTGCGGCGCTGGGTGGCATTCGTGCGCTGGTGGCACTCCTGCCGCCGGAGACGCCGCGAAGTGATTCGATCCGCGTGGACGCGCCCGTGTTGCTGTTCACCGCTTCGATATCGGTGGCTGCGGCGCTCGCCGTGGGTGCGGTCGCCGCGCTGCGTGGTGGGCGGAACGGCGTGGCATCGCTCCGGGAAAGTGGCGGCCGCGGGTCCGCTCGCCTCCGGGGTGGCTCGCTCGTGACCGCCGAGGTGGCGCTCGGCCTGGTGCTGACGGTCCTCGCCGGCCTAACGATTCGAACGTTCGCGGAGCTGCGGTCGGTGGATCTCGGGTTCGACTCGGAGCACGTCGTCGTGGCGCGCGTGGGCGTCTCCGGCCCGCGCTACCGAGCGCCCGAAGTGCGCGCGGCGTTCTTCGCCCAACTGCTCTCCCGCGTTCGAGCGTTGCCGGGCGTTCAGGCCGCGAGCGCCGTGAGCACGCGTCCGTTCGGCGGCATGGGGCCCGCGACGACCATTGGTGATGCGGCTAGCGCGGAGACCGCTGATTCGGTGGAAGCGGACGTTCGCTACATCGACGCCGATCTGTTCCGGACGCTGCGGGTCCCGCTCGTTGCCGGCAGCACGTTCGACACGCACGACGGACCAGATACGCCGCCGCGCGTCATCGTCAATCGAACGCTCGCGCGGCGCTTCTGGCCGTCCGAGAACCCGATCGGCAAGCGGCTCCGCGTGCCGATGTTCGGCGGCATCGTGCCGGAAGTCATTGGCGTGGTGGGCGACGTGCATCTCATGGATGCGCGGACGCCGGCGCGCGGCGCCATCTACCTCGCGAACGCCCGCTTTCCGATGGACGCCCTCGATCTCGTCGTGCGCACGAACGCCGACGGCGCGTCCGTGGTAAGATCGCTGCAGGCGATCGTCGGCGCGCTCGATCCGTCGTTGCCGGTGTACGGGGTGACCATGCTCGATGACACGGTTGGACGCGCGCTTGCCCGTGATCGATTCACGGCGGCGCTGCTCGGCGCGTTCGCGATCGTGTCACTGCTGCTGGCGGCCGTGGGGATCTACGGCGTGTTCGCCGGCGACGTGGCGCAGCGGCGCAAGGAGATCGGCATACGGGTCGCGCTGGGTGCGCCGTGGGGCGGGGTCATTGCGCTCGTGATGCGCCGGGCGGTGACGCGCGCCGTGTCCGGCGTGGCGTTAGGCACCGTGGCGGCCCTGCTCGCCGCTCGGGCGATGCGGTCACTGCTGTTCGGCGTTGGCGCGGCGGATCCGGTGTCGTTCCTTGGGGTCGCGACGCTGCTGCTGCTCGTGGCGGTCGCGGCGACGCTCGTCCCGGCCGTGCGAGCGGCGCGCGTGTCGCCGCTCGTGGCCATTCGGACCGACTAAGGTGTCATTCCGAGCGCGGGTGCCGCGAAGCGGGCAGGTCAGGAATCGGTTGTCATTCCGAGCGGAGGCGAGGAATCGCAGTGGTCCCGGTAGGGGTGAGCCCTCGGTCGGGACGACGGCGATTCCTCGCCTCCGCGCCGGCGGCGCTCCGCTCGGGATGACAGCAGTCACTTCACGCGGGCGTACGTGAGCGGCTCGCCTTCCGGCGGTGTAACCCGGAGACGAAGGTTGCCGGCCGCGTCCTGCTCG
>DASUGD010000228.1:0-42385 GCA_036274195.1 Gemmatimonadaceae bacterium
GGCTATCCCCCGCGGGGAGGCAGGTCGCTCACGTGTTACGCACCCGTTCGCCGGTCACCCATTGCTGGATGCCCTCGACTTGCATGTGTTAAGCACGCCGCCAGCGTTCGTCCTGAGCCAGGATCAAACTCTCCAAGAGAAAGAATTTGAAAGCTCCTCGAACGCGGTCTTCTCGAAACGCAGTCTCAAAAAGGACCGCGTCCGGAATCAATTGATCGTGATTTGATCTCTCGCTGCAGCACACGAAAGCCGCAGCTCGACGAGAGCCATCGCACGAATGTCACACTCGATTGTCAAACAGCAACTTGTGCCCCCAAGCTTCGGGGGAACGCTAAAAATAACGGGCAACGAAGCGCGTGCAAGGGGGAAATCCCCTGTCTTATCCCACGGTCCGCGGAACGGCCGCGCTCCCTAACGAGAAACCGAGCAACAGGCTCGACCACCACATCCGCCGAGCCCGACTTCGCCCTGCCTCACTCGTCGCGCGGCGGATGACCAGGCCGCGGACGCTCATCGTCATCCTCGTCATACTCATCATCCAGATCCACTAAATCATCATCGAGGTCCTCGAAGTCCTCCTCATCCTCATCGAGGTCTTCGTCGTCCTCTTCATCGTCATCGTCCTCGTCGTCCTCGTCGTCGAGGTCATCCTCATCCTCGTCGTCGAAGTCGTCCTCATCCTCATCCTCATCGTCGTCGTCGAACTCGTCGTCCTCATCGAGATCTTCGTCGTCGAACGCGTCATCCTCATCATCGTCGTCGAGATCGTCGTCGTCGCGCCTCGGGGATAGCGCACCGGCCGTGAGCTCCTCCTCACGAGCCTCCGACGAGTCGAGCCAGTCCAACATTGTGCAAGTCTCCTGGAGGAAGTTTTACAGCGAAGCGCGCTCTCGCTCGCGCTTCGCTTCCCGCGACAGCTTCTTCCGATCGTTCGCGCTGAGGAAGCGCTTCCGAAGACGAATCGCTCCGGGCGTCACCTCGATCAACTCATCGTCCTCGATATACTCCAAGGCGCCTTCGAGCGTCAACTCCCGCGGCGGCTCCAGCTGTACGTTCTCGTCGCTCGCCTTCGAGCGCATGTTCGTCAGCTTCTTCTCCTTCGTCGGATTGACGTCCATGTCGCCCGGCCGCGAGTTCTCGCCGACGATCATGCCTTCGTAGACCGTGTCACCAGGTGACACGAACAACGTCGATCGCTCCTGCAAGTTCGCGAGAGCGAATGCGACAATCGTGCCCGCCTCCATCGACACCAGCGTCCCGCGCGTCCGCCCGGCAAGCGGACCCGCCCACTGGCCATAGTCGAGAAACCGGTGATGAATCACGCCGGTCCCCCGCGTGTCCGTCAAGAACTCGCTCCGATAGCCGAACAACCCGCGCGCCGGAATGCGATAACGCAATCGCACCATCCCCTGCCCCGGATTCTTCATCTCGAGCATCTCGGCGCGACGCGGCCCGAGCTTCTCGATGACCGCCCCGAGGAAGCCTTCGGGGACATCGATCATCAGCTCCTCGTACGGCTCCAGCCGCTCGCCGTTCGCACCAACGCGCGTGATGACACGCGGACGCGACACCTGAAACTCGTAGCCTTCGCGCCGCATCGTTTCCATGAGGATGGAGAGATGCAGCTCGCCGCGACCCGAGACGGTCCACGCATCGGTCGACTCCGTATCCTCCACGCGCAACGCGACGTTACGCTCGAGCTCCCGGTACAAGCGCTCGCGCACCTGCCGCGACGTGACGAACTTCCCCTCGCGGCCGGCAAACGGGGAATTGTTCACCAGAAAATCGACGGATATCGTTGGCTCCTCGACCGCGATGCCCTCGAGGCGATCCGGATGGTCGACGTCGGTGACCGTCAGCCCGATCTCGACGCCTTCGAGGCCGGCGAGCGCAACGATCTCGCCAGCACTCGCCCGATCGACCTCGATGCGATCGAGCCCCTCGAACACGTACAACTTCGTGACTCGTGAGCGCTCGACGGGAGGCGCACCGGTCCCGCTCGCGTCCGTTGGCGCGTCGATCGGCAGCAGCGCGACCGTGTCGCCCACGCCAACCGTCCCCCGCTCGATGCGGCCGATCCCGAGACGCCCGAGATAGGGTGAGTGATCGATCGTCGAGATCAGCATCTGGAACGCCGCGCCCGCATCGCTGGGCGGCGCCGGCACGTGCTGCACGATGGCATCGAAGAGCGGCGTCAGGTCGACCGGCGCGACGCTCATGTCGCTCGTCGCGATGCCTTCGCGCGCGGACGCGTACACGACCGGCGCGTCCAGCTGCGCGGCGTCGGCCTCGAGCTCGAGCAGCAGCTCGAGGACCTCATCGTGCACGCGAAACGGGTCGGCACCCGGCCGGTCGATCTTGTTGATGACGACGATCGGTGTCCTGCCTAACGCGAGCGCCTTGCTGAGCACGAACCGGGTTTGCGGCATTGGGCCGTCGAAGGCGTCGACGACGAGCAGCACCCCGTCGACCATGCGGAGGATGCGCTCGACCTCCCCGCCGAAATCGGCGTGGCCCGGCGTATCGACGATGTTGATCTTGGTGCCGCGCCACCGAATGGCGGTATTCTTGGCGAGAATCGTGATCCCCCGCTCGCGCTCGAGCGGGTTCGAATCCATCACGCGCTCCTGAACGACCTGGTTGTCGCGGAACGCACCGGCCTGGCGGAGCATCTTGTCCACCAGCGTCGTCTTCCCATGGTCGACGTGCGCAATGATGGCGATGTTGCGAATCTGCATAGCCTGTAAGTATAGCAATCCCACCGCAATGCATTCAAGCGCTTGCATGGTTTCGCCGTTTTCGGCACCGTACCCGTGTCACGCTATCCGGAGGTGCACATGCAGCAGGCACAGGAGCCCACTGAACCGGGCTATCCCCACGGGCGCGGATACGGCCACGACTACATGCGTGGCGGTGAGGTCCTCGGAGGCTACGGCTACAGCGCCCGGGCCGAGTACGAAACACCTCGCGGGGAACTCCTGACTACAGGGGAGCACGAGCACGTGGGCCCGTCGGACGAGCTGTCGCTCAACTCAGCTGGTCCGTAACCACCCTCCGTCACCAATCAACAAACGGCGCCCGAGGAATCCCGGGCGCCTATTTCATCCAGGCAACGAGGGCAAGAGCCCGGTCGCTGACCTCGTCAGCGCTTCGTCGCGTGTCCGGCTCGCGGCGAAGCGGTCTTCGCAACGCCGTTCTCCGACTTCGGTGATTGCGCCCCCGGGCTCTCCCCGTCGACGAACGACGTGTCGTGCCCACGCGAGCGCAGCGCCTGCGAGAACCCCGACTTGTCGGTCGCCTTCATGTACGCTTCCTTCGGCTCGACCTGACCAGCGTCGACGAGCTCGATCAACGCGTCATTGAGCGTGCACATTCCGCCACGCCGCGACGTCTGCATCACCGACGTGATCTGGAACGTCTTCGCCTCGCGAATGAGGTTCGAGATCGCATTCGTCGAAAGGAGAATTTCCCGCGCGGCGACGCGACCACCGCCGATTTTCTTGCACAGCACCTGCGAGATCACGCCCTTCAGCGATTCCGAGAGCATGACACGGATCTGCTCCTGGCGGTCGGCCGGAAATTGATCGACGAGCCGGTCGATCGTGCTTGGCGCGGTCGTCGTGTGCAGCGTACCGAACACCAGGTGTCCGGTTTCGGCCGTCTCGATGGCGATCGACGCGGTCTCCAGGTCCCGCAGCTCGCCGACCAACACGATGTCGGGGTCTTCACGAAGTGCCGCGCGAAGCGCGTGCTTGAACGAGCCGGTGTGAACGCCCACCTGCCGCTGCGTGATGACGCACTTCTTGTTCTGATGGACGAACTCGATCGGGTCTTCAATGGTGATGACGTGATCGGTTCGCGTCCGGTTGATCAGGTCGATCAGCGCGCACAGCGTGGTCGACTTGCCAGACCCGGTTGGACCCGTGACCAGGACGAGCCCCTTGGTGAGCTGGCAGAGCGCCTGCACTTCGGTTGTAATCCCAAGCTCCTCGGCCGACACCACCTTCGCCGGAATCACCCGCAGGACCGCGCCCGCTCCCTTCCGCTCGCGAAACGCGTTCGCGCGGAACCGGGCGAGCCCGGGAATCTCGTAGGCGAAGTCGGTGTCATTCGTCTCCGAGTACTCGGACCGGTTGCGTTCCGGCATGATGACGTGCAGCATCCGCATGAGCGTCGCATCGTCGAGCGGCGGCTCGTCCGCGAGCCGTACCATCTCGCCATGGCGACGAAGAATCGGCGGCTCGCTGCACCGCAGATGCAGGTCCGATCCCCCCTGCTCCACCAGCTGCCGGAGCAGGTTGTCCATCGCCATTCGCGCGGTGGAGTCTTCGCCCACCTTCGCTACGGGTGTGGCAACCGGTGTCGGGGCAGGCACGACGCGAGCCGCGGCCATCGATGGAGTGGGGCGGCCTGGCCCCGAGGAGATCGCTGGCACCACACTGGGCGTTCCATCGCTCACGCCCGTCGTGATGGCAGCCATCCACTTGCCACTCTCGTTCGTCGCGCGCGCGCTGAACACCCCGTCGCCGCTTCGATACTCGAACTCCGCGGACGACCCTTCGTCGAGCCGGCGGAGCGCGTCGGGCGGAGCAATCTCACGGAGCAGTCCTAGCAGTTGCGTCGCCCCGAGCGCCTGTTTCGTCAAGGGAACCGTGGCGCCATCCTTCACGAGCGATGCGAGCTCATTCTCCACGAGGCGAAGCGCCTCGGCGCGGTTGCTCACCATGACGGAGAGCAGTCGGTCCAGCTGTGCCATGAGGCTCCGTCAGTCGAGCGGATGAACGCGCTCGATCAAACTTCGGTTGAGCAGTACGGTACCGCGCGCGGTGTAGAGGAGCAGAAAGCGCTCGCCGACGCGATTGAGATAATCCAGCACACGGGTGCGCCCGTTGAGCGATTCGAGATACACGTTCCCGGTGTGGACCGCGCCACCGGTGAGCACGACCTCGATCGTAGCGGGGGCACCGATCTGCCATTCCTCGACCGGCATCGGGTCCCGGCTTTCGAGCTCGCGCACACGATCCTTCGCCACGATGAACAGCGCACCGTCGTTCATGAGCATCGGGAAGAACGGCTCGGCGGAGTTCAAGATGTCGGCGGCTTCTTCCCGGCCGTACCGATTACGCGGGCTCGCCTGCACGAACAGCTCACCGGCCAGCCGCTCGCCGCCGACTGTCACCAGCACAGCGGCCAGCCGGTCTTTCTGAATTCGGAAGTCGTTGTTGCTGGTCATCCCCATTGGCGCCGTGTCCGCGATGCTGACGGATGAGGACGCGCCATGGGCAAGTGTGGTCACCCCCATGGCTTAGACCGTCACGCCGCAAACGCGCAGGGTCACACGGCGCTCTCCGCCTAGCGCGTCACTCGTGGAGATGACGCTCCCGCTCGTACATCTCGCTGCTTTCGAGTTGGACGGTCACGTGATCGATGCCAAAGAGACGCATCGCATCGTGAACGTGCTCGAGCACGTGCTGGTGTCGCTCGGATTCGCGCACGATGGCGTGCGCGCTCATTGCGACGAGTCCTGACGTGACGGTCCACACATGCAGGTCGTGCACGGACTCGACCCCCGGGATCGCCTCGAGCTGCGTGCGCACGGAGCCGAGTGAAATGTGCGAGGGCGTCGATTCCAGCAGGACATCCACCGATTCGCGAACGATTCGCCACGCACCGCGGAGGATGAGCAGGGCCATGATCACCGATGCCACGGGGTCGGCCGCGACCCACCCCGTCCATTTGACGATCATCGCCGCCGCGACTGTTCCAACCGAGCCAAGAAGGTCACTCAAGACGTGCAGGTACGCCGCACGCATGTTGAGACTCGACTCGCCGGACGAGTGCAGCATCCGGGCGGCGACGACGTTGACGACCAACCCGGCGATCGCCACGCCGAGCATCAGGCCACCTTCCACCGGCTCCGGCGTGCGCAGGCGCAGAACCGCCTCGACGACGATCCATGCGGAGATGAGCAGCAGGGTCGCGCCGTTCAGGAACGCCGCGAGGACTTCCCAACGCAGGTAACCATAGGTCCGCTGAGGTGACGCCGGCTGCCGACTGAACCAGGCAACGAACAGGGACAGTGCCAGGGCGGCGACGTCGGTGAGCATGTGACCGGCGTCGGCCAGCAGCGCGAGCGAGTTGGCAAGCCACCCACCTACGACTTCGATCACGAGAAAGACCGCTGTGACTGCAAGCGCGCCTCGCAGCTGTCGAATCGGCGTCGCGTGGTCATGCGCGTGCGACCGTCCTACCGCGCGCGCGTGGCTGTGCCCGTGATGCGAATGTCCGTGATCGTGGTCCTGGCCGGGTCCGTGAACGTGCAAATGACTCATCGCGCGGTGGAGCGCTGGCGGCTGGGTCGAAGCGCGCGGTATCTTGCCCCGGTGATCGGTCGGCTCCTCGCCATCGTCGTACTCCTGATGTTCAACGGGTTCTTCGTGGCCGCCGAGTTCGCGCTCGTTCGGTCGCGACGCACCCGACTCGACACGATGGCACGCAGCGGCGATGCCAAAGCGCGCCTCGCGTTGCGCGCCACCGACAATCTCCCACGCCTCCTGTCTGCGAGCCAGCTCGGCATCACGCTCGCGAGTCTCGCGCTGGGGTGGGTCGCTGAAAGCACGCTCGGTGAGGCCCTGGCACGCTGGTTCGAGGCGTTACCGCTCGCCGTCGAACAATCGCTGCGCTTGAGCTTCGGCGCCATAGTCGCGCTCGCGAGTGTGACGTACCTTCACGTCGTGTTCGGAGAGCTCGCGCCGCGTGCCGTGGCGCTGAACCATCCCGAGCAATTCGCGCGCTGGCTCGCCCCGCCGCTGATGGCGTTCGCGTGGCTGTCCACACCGTTCATCTTCGTGCTCAATCGCTCGTCGCAGGGTGTGCTCAAGCTGGTCGGGCAGCGTGGCGACATGCTCGACGAGCCCGTCCACTCACCGGACGAATTGCGACTCATCGTCGAGCAGAGCCAGGAAGTCGGCGCAATTCCGGCGCAGGACGCCGATCTGATCGAGGGTGTGTTCGAGTTTTCCGAGAAGAACGCACGTGAAGTCATGACGCCGCGCACGAGCGTGGTCGCGATGCCCATCGACGCGACGCTCGACGAGGCGCTGAGCATCGTCGAGGAAAACGCGTTCTCGCGATATCCGGCGTACGCCGGGTCGATCGACAACATCGTGGGGCTCGTGCTGGCGAAAGACCTGTTGCGCGTCCTGCGCCAGCCACCCCCGGGGTTCACGGTGGAGTCGATCATGCGCGATGTGCACGTGGTGCCGGGCTCGCGCGAGGTGGAGGAGGTCCTGGCCGACTTCAAGCGGCTCAAGGAGCACATGGCCATCGTGCTCGACGAGTACGGCGGTACCGCGGGCATCGTGACGATGGAAGACCTGCTCGAGGAGATCGTCGGTGAGATCCTCGACGAGTACGACGAGCCCGCGCCGCCCGAACCGGCGGCGACGGCCGGCGAGATCGTCGTTCCGGGATCGCTGCCCATCGCGGAGCTCAACGAGCGCTATGGCCTCACGGTGAGCGAGGACGACTACACGACGATCGGCGGGTTCGTCTTCGGCTCGTTAGGCCGCCTGCCCGTGCCCGGCGACCGCGTCGCCGCCGGCGGTACGGTGTTCACGGTGCGCGCGATGAACGGTCGCCGGATCGAGTCGGTCGCGTTCGAGCGGCGGTAGACAGGCGACGGACGATCCTCGCGCAGACGCGAACCGACTCCTTCATGCTGGAGGCGTCGGCGATGCCGCGGCCGGCGATGTCGATGGCCGTGCCGTGATCCGGGGATGTTCGAGGGAACGGCAACCCCAAGGTCACGTTCACGGCACGGCCGAACGCCGCGACTTTGATCGCCGTCATGCCTACGTCGTGGTAGGGAGCGATCACCGCATCGAATTCGCCGCGCAGGGCACGAACGAACACCGTGTCAGCGGGATACGGTCCGGCGATCCCCGCGCGGCGAGCGGCCGGCCGCAGCACGGTGTCGTCCTCCGTTCCGAACCGCCCGCCGTCCCCGGCGTGCGGATTCAGGGCGCAGAGCGCGATGCGAGGCGAGGCGATACCGAACCATTCCACCAGGCCGCGGTGAGTGACCTCGGCGGCACGCTCGATCGCGCCGACCGTGACGGCGTCGGGCACTGCGCGCAGCGGGATGTGCGTCGTCGCGAGAATCACGCGCAGCGGATGCGTCGAGCCTTCGCCCGCATCGGAGGACGCGAGCATCATCGCGACCTGCGAGCCCGTGAGCGCGGCAAGCATTTCCGTGTGGCCGGGATAGTCGTAGCCGCCGGCCAGCAACGCGGCCTTGTCGATCGGTGCCGTCACGATCCCGTCGACCAACCCCGACTGCGCCAGCTCGACAGCGCGCTCGATGGCGCGGCCGGCAAGACGTCCGGCAGCGGCCGCCGGATCGGCATCGCCGCCTAACGGCGGCCATGCGCCGACCGGCTCGTCGACGCTGGTGCCGGTTCCCTCCGGCCCGACCACGACCAGATCAGCAAGCGCGGCGAGGGCCGCATCGGAGCGCACCGCGCCAACGATCTCGGGGCCGATGCCCCGCGGGTCGCCTAACGTGACGGCGAGGCGAACCGGATCCGATCTCACGCCGGCCGCCCGCTCCCGGTCGCTGCTAGAGGCGGACCGAAACGTACAGGTCCTTGCGCATCTGATCGATCACGCGCCGCATGCCACGTTCCTGGGCGAGCTGATCGCGAATCTGATTCTTGAAGTCGGAGAGCGTGTAGTCGCCACCGTCGTCCGCTTTGATGATCTGGGCGACGACGAACTTCTTCGCGCCACGCGCCGGATCATCGATGGGGAACGGGTCGATGAACGCCCCCGTGCCCTTGCCCTCGAACGCGGTACGGTACGAATCGGGCAGCTGCGAGCGGTCGAACGGCTGGAGGCTCCCCTTCTCCTCCTGGCCGGCATTGTCGTGGTACTTCGCCGCGAGCGAATCGAAGTTCGCGCCGCCCTCCCAAAGCATCTTCACCGTGTCGGCACGCAGCTTCGCGGCGGCGATGTCGGCAGAGTCGATGTGGGGCTTGATCAGAATATGGCGAGCCTTCACCTCACCGGGTTGGACCCGATCGACGCGAATGATGTGGTAGCCAAACGGGGTCTCGATCACCGGACTCATCTGGCCCGGCGCGAGCGCGAACATCCATCGGTCGAACTCGGGAACCATCTGGCCGCGTCTGTTCCACCCGAGGTCTCCGCCGAGCTCCTTCGAGCCGGGGTCCATCGACTCGCGCTTGGCGATCTGCTCGAAGTCGCCACCCTTCCGGATCTCGACGAGCAGCGACTCCGCTTTCGCTCGCGCAGCTTCCTTGGCCTTCGGTGAAGCGATGGTGGGAACGACGATCTGGCGGAACGACACGGTCGCGGGACGCTTCGGCAGGTTGCTCTTCGATTTCTCGAACGCTTCGTTGACATCCTGCTCGCTCACGGGAACGGGAACGATCTTCCCGGCCTGCCGCATCTTGGCGAACAGCTTCTCCTGCAAGGCGTTTCGCCGCGAACGCTCGTTCATCCAGCGCTTGTATTCCTCGGGCGTTCCGAACCCACCGCTCTTCAGCGCCTGCGCGAATTCCGCATCGGTCTTGAACTGACTCCGCACCCGCTTCACCTGCGCGTCCGCCGAGTTCTGCACATCGAGATCCGACACGTGCACGGAGGTGTCGCGGAGGGCGTGCTGCACGATCGCTTCTTCGTCGATCATTTCCTGAAGTACGCCGCGCGCCGTCTCCATCCATTCGGCGGAGTCGGTCGGAATCTTGAGGCCACGAGCCCGGCGTTCGCTCAGCTCTTCAGTGAGCTCGCTGAGAAGGATCGGCCGATCACCGACGACAGCGATGACCCGATCCACGGGCAGATCGCCGCTGTCCGCCTGTGCGGATCGCGGCGGCGTTGGTGGTCCGGGCGGCGTGTTCTGCGCGGCTGCCGCGGGCAATGCGAGGACAGTCGCGAGGGCGACGATGCGGAGTGTCTTCAAGGAGGTCATGACTTGTTCAACCCGGCCCTGGTGGGGGCTGGTCCACCGCGGCCACAAAGCACGAGCGGGCGGTGGCTCCGCCCGCTCGTCGGTCTCGCTACGGTTTCTTCTTCGCGGTCGAATCCGGTGCGGGAGCTGGTGTCGGTGCGTTCGGCGTGGCGGCAGCGCCCGGCTGACCGGGCAGAGGAACTGCCGACTGTGGTTGCTGCGCGGCTCGCGTAGAGTCCGCGACGGCGCGGATGCGCTGCGCCCGCTCGAGGGCCCGGTCGATTCCCGCCGCGTTGATCTTGAAATCGTACTTGGAGTGGAGCGCTGACTCGAGCGGCGGCTGGACCGGGATGAACTGCTCATCCTTCGTCAGCAGGCGATCGAGGTAGTTGTCCACTCGCGCGGCAGCAAGCCGCTCGCGCTCGGCTACGGTCTTCGCGCTGTCGGCGAGCCGGTTCGGCGAGATGTTGAGCCCGGACCAGGTGTTCGCGACCATGCTGACGAAGGCGTGCCGAATCTCGTTCGTTTCCGACGTGTCGAGCCCGACCTTCGCGCTGTCTGCCTGACGCAGCAGCAGGTCGTTGCGGAAGACGGCCTTCACGAAGCCCGGTATCAGGGAGTCCGGTGCCTGCTGGATCTGCTGACGCAGCTGCTGGGCATTCGGCGAGAAGGCGGGGATCCACTGCGCCACGCGCGCCGCGGTCAGGTCGCCCATCGTCGACGTGGCAACGACCGTCTTGTCGTCCTTGTGCGCATCGGGCGCGGCCGCGATGGCCTTGACGACCGCAGCCGCGTTAGGCTTGACCTGAACCTTCGCTTTCTCGTCGAGCTTCGCCACGTACGTGCTTTCGCCGACGCGCGTCGCCGCCTGGTTGTTCATCTGTGCGACCTGGTCCTTCACCTCGTCGTAGGTGGAGCGGCGGATGAGGTGGTAGCCGTACTGCGAGCGGACCGGCTGCGAGATCTCGCCCGGCTTGAGCGCGAGGACGGCGTTCGAGAACTCCGGGACCATCTGGTCCTTCGTGAATACGCCAAGGTCCCCGCCGGGTCCGGCGGCGTTCGGCCCGTTGTACTTCGTCGCCATGTCGGCGAAGTTCGCCGACGTGAGCTGTGCGCGTACGGACTGCGCCTTCTTCAGTGCGGAGTCAGCCGTAGCGCTGTTGCCCGGCGGGGCATTGAACAGGATGTGCCGAGCTGCGAGGAGCTTGCCGCTCGCGAACGCGCTCGCATTGCCGGAGGTGTCGGTCGACACCCAATTCTTCGCGATCACGTCGTACCACTTCTTGATGCGGGTATTCGTGGTCGCGGGCCACATCGCGTTGTCGATCACTTCAGGCTGATTGAGCGAGTCGTCGTGCGCGGCAGCCCGGGCGAGAAGCTGGTAGTTCACCCACATGCCGGCGACGGTCTCGACGACGTCACGGCGGAGCGGAGCCTTCGACGCGCCGAGCAGCTCGGCGAGGCGCGTAACGGAGAGCTCCTGTGAGCCGGCGCGAGCTGCGACATCGACGTGCGCAGTCATCGCCTCTTTGAAGCCGTCGCATGCGGCCAGTGGAGCGGAAACGGCGAAGGCGAGGACGAGTGAACGTTTCATCGGGATGGAGTTTGGAGTTCGGGCCAATCACCGCGCCGCCGTGCGCCTGGTGGTCACGGCACATGCGACTCGACGATTGCGGGCGGTACTCTTACACGGCGAAAGCCGACACGTTCTCAGGCTGCTGCCAGTCCCCGGAGGGCCCGCACGAGCCCGTCGAGGATCGGAGAGCCGCCCACACGTGTCAGCTTGAGGGAGAGCGGGTGCGTCCGTCGCACCTCGGCCTGGAACTGAACCTCGTGAAACGCGGCCGACAGCCCTTTCATACGGGGCACAGCCGTGTCGCGAAAAGTAACACGGGCCTCGTCGCCGCGCACCAACAGGCCGTCGATCCCGAGGGCGCCCCCGACGATCCGAAGCGTCGCGGTCGCGAAGAATGCCTCGGCCGGCGGGGGGAGCGGCCCGAAACGGTCGCGAACCTCGGCGCGGAGCTCCTCGATCGGCTCGGGCGACGAGAGCGCGCTCAGCCGGCGATAGACGTCCAGCTTCGCGTCCTGTGACGGGATGAACTCATCCGGCAGGTAGGCTGGCAGGTCCAGGGAGACGTCCGACGGAACGAGCTTGGGCACGCCGCCCCCGTCCATCACGCGCCGAACGGTCTCCTCCAGCATGCGCAGGTACATGTCGAAGCCAACCGCGTGCACGAAACCCGACTGTTCGGGTCCGAGCAGGTTGCCTGCCCCGCGCAGCTCGAGGTCCTTGAGCGCGACCCGATAGCCGGACCCGAGCTCCGTGTGGTGCTCGAGCACCTGCAGGCGCCGTTCGGCGTCGGGATCGATCGCGTCGGGAACCATGAGGTAACAGTACGCTCGCCGGTGCGACCGCCCCACCCGCCCGCGCAGCTGGTACAGCTGCGCCAGCCCGAAGTTGTCCGCGCGGTTCACGAACATCGTGTTGGCGTTGGGCACGTCCAGCCCGGATTCCACGATCATCGTGGACACCAGGACGTCGATGTCGCCCGCGACGAACCGATGCATCACGTCCTCGAGATCGCGCTCCTTCATCTGTCCGTGTCCCACGGCAACACGCGCGCGCGGAACGATCCGACGGATGCGGTCCGCGATGGCCTCGATGGTCTCGATGCGGTTGTGCACGAAGAACACCTGCCCGCCTCGATCGAGCTCGCGAGCAATGCCCTCCTCGATCAAGGCCTCGTCCCATGGCTCGACGAACGTGAGCACCGGCGACCGGTCGCGCGGAGCGGTCTGCATGAGCGTCATGTCGCGAAGTCCCGCGAGCGACAAGTGCAGCGTGCGCGGTATCGGTGTCGCCGTGAGCGTGAGCACGTCAGTCTCGAGACGGAGGTGCTTGAGTCGCTCCTTGTGCTTCACGCCGAAGCGATGCTCCTCATCGATCACGATGAGGCCAAGGTCCGCGAACTTCACGTCGGGGCTGAGCAGCCGGTGGGTGCCGATGATAATGTCGATCTTCTTCGCGGCGAGATCGGCGAGGATGTCCGTCTGCTCCTTCGCCGACTGGAACCGGCTGAGCGCGGCCACGCGGACGGGGAAGTCGGCGAAGCGGTCGCTGAACGTGCGCTGGTGCTGGTCGGCGAGAATCGTGGTCGGGACGAGCACTGCCACCTGCCGATCCGACTGCACCGCCTTGAAGGCGGCGCGCACCGCGATCTCGGTCTTGCCGTAGCCCACGTCGCCGACAAGCAGCCGGTCCATGGGTCGCGGCTTCTCCATGTCCTGCTTCACGTCGACCGTCGCCTTGCGCTGGTCGGGTGTGTCCTCGAAGAGAAAGGACGACTCGAGCTGGCGTTGCCACGGCGTATCCGGGAAATGTGCCGGCCGCGATGCGACCTGACGGCGAGCGTACAGGTCGAGCAGCTCGACGGTCATTTCCTGGATGGCCGTCCGCGTGCGATCGCGCTGCTGCGCCCAGCGCTTTCCTCCGAGCTTGTGCAGACGTGGCGGCGGCCCGTCGCCATCCGCGTCGCCGGCAGCCCGGTAGCGCTCGATCTGGTCGATCCGATACAGCGGGACGTTCAGCCGGTCGCCGCCCTCGTACTCGATGACGGCGACTTCCACGGTGCTCTCGCCGACGAAGATGGTCTGCAGACCGCGGTAGATGCCGACACCGTGCTCGAGGTGAACGACGAAGTCGCCGGACTTGAGTGCCGTGATGGCCTCGAGCGTCGCACCCGTCGAGTAGCGGCGCGCTCGCCGGAGCCGGCGCTCGCGTCGAAAGATCTCGTGGTCGGTGAGAACTCTGAGGCCGGGAACCGGGAACCGGGAACCGGGAACCGGATCTCCACGCGGAATTCCTGTTCCCTGTTCCCCGTTCCCCGTTCCCGGGACTACAAAGCCACCATCCAACACGCCGATGACCAACGCGGCCGGCGACGGGCTGAACGTGTCTTCGTTCAGCAGCTCGTCGAGCCGCTCGGCCTGCCCTTCGTTGTCGCAGAGGATGATGGTTGGCATCCCATCCCGCACGACGCGGCGCAGACGTTTGATGTCGCGGTCGATCGCGTCGGGGTGCCGGATCGGGAACACCACGTCCGCGCCCGTGCCGGCGCCGGGAACGATCGCAATGGTGGCGAAGTCGCGCAGCGATTGCATCGCCTCGGCGGGCGACTGGAAGAGCTCATCGCGCTTGGGCACATCCTCGCCGCGTCGTCGGGCGAGGTCGAGGTGATGCTGCGCCTCGTCCCACGTCCGCTGCAGCTCCGGCTCGATGTGCGCGTCGCTCGGGAGGAGCACGATCGTCTCCGGCGGCCAGAGCGACGCAACCGACGTGCGCTCGAACTCGCTGGGCTCGTCCTCGGGAACGTGGCCGTCGACGGGGAGGATGATTGCAACGTCGGCCTGGCGCGTGGAGCGCTGGCTGACCAGGTCGAAGTGCCGGATCTCGATGATCTCGTCGCCCCAGAACTCGAGGCGCACCGGGTCCGCCATGCCGAAGCTGTAGATGTCGAAGATTCCGCCGCGCACGGAGAACTGGGCGACGTCGTCGACCATCGGGACGCGCTCGAACCCGACGCGCTCCAGATGCTCTGCAATCTCCTCGGGACGCCTAACGTCACCCCGGCGGAGCTCCAGCCGGGCGGCGCGCAATGTCGTGGGCAGGCGCGTGCGCTCGAGCACGGCGCGCGCCGTGGTCAGGAGCACACGAACATCGCCGCGTGAAACGCGCTCGAGCGTCTCCACGCGCTCACCGGCGATCTCCGCGTGCGGTTCGGCCTCACCGAACCCTTCTCGAGGCGGGTACAGCGCCACCGGCGTCTCGTCGAGAATCGCCTGCAGGTCGGCGAGCCAGCGTTCCGCCTGAGGGACGCCTTCGGCGACGACGACGAAGAACCGCGTCGAGAGTCGCTGAACGAGCGCGGCCAGCGTCACCGCGTCGCTCGAGCCGGCGAGGCCCCCGATCGTCAGGCGCTGGCCGGGTGGGGGAACCGTGTTCAGGACGCGCGCGAACGCCGGGAGCGACGAAATCGCTTCGACGAGGGTCGGAAGAGCCACTACGCTGCCGCCTTGACCGTCCCGCGACTGGAGCGCTCGCCGCTGCCGCGCGCGATGATCGCTTCGGCAAGGAGAACGAGCGCAGCGAGAATCAGGATCGGAGTCGACAGCGGACGTCGTGCCGACCCGGTGTACGCGTCGTTCGCCCAGCGCTCGCCGTCCGTCGTTAGGCTCACCTCGCGCCCGTCGAAGCGCGTGCGGAGCGACGCCGCGGGCAATCGCGCCAACGACGACTCCTCCGGCTCGCCGTTCACGACGACCGCGCCAGCCTTGTTGCTGCCACGGCGCATGAAATAGACGCCTGCGCGATCCGGCGCGACGATCTCGCCATTCGCGACCGGAACGGGCTGCCCGGCGGCGTCCTCGACGGCCTGCACGCCGGCCGGCGCGCGAAGCCGCGCGCCGGGAGGGGCCGACAACGCAATTCCGGCGTCGCCGGCGAGTCGCTGTGACGAAGCCTCGGCGAGCCACGGCAGGAATCCGGCCCGGATCGGGAAGTCGGTTGCCGATGGATCGAGCGGTGACGCAATGATGACGTACCGATCGCCGGCAACGATCCACGGGTCGGCGCCCACGCGTGCGAGGGTGTCGGCCGTTGGCTCGCCCTGCGCGGTGAGCGGGAACCGCATCGACACGGTCGCGCCATCGATGAGCTTGAGCGGTGTGCTCGGGGCCTCGCGCGCCGTGCCGGTCTCGTGGCGGGCGGCGCCAAACCGCCACGGAACCCCCAGCCGCTCGAGCGCCCGGTTGGCAGCGCCCACGCGCACGGGATCGGACGGCGCGACGATCAGGGCCGGCAATCGCGTCAGCAGATCGGCGGAGACGATCGCCGCATCGGGGCCGAGCCGGAGGCGATCGCTCTGCACCAGCGCGTCGGTGGCGGTCTTCACGAACGTCCCGAGGCTCGGATCGACCGTGACCGATGGCGCCGCGCCGATCCACGCCGCGAAGTAGCGCACGTCGTCGCCACGCAGCTCGTCAGGCTCGAGCTCGACCGACCCCGCGACCCACCCTCGCTCCGGCGGGGCGACCCTAACGAGAATCTCGCCGTCCGCCACGGCGGTTCCGCGCGCCAGCGTGCGGGCGGCAGCCCCCGTTCCGCCGATCGCAATGCGATACGTCGCCGAGTCGACGCCGAGCGTCCGGGCGACGACGCTGCCGCGCGGGGTCCATCGCGCCGGACGAGCTTCCGCGACGATCACGGCGTGATTCGCCGGTGGGGCGCCGGCAGGCATGAACACGCTCACAGCGACGTCGGGCGTCGGCGTCGTGCGGCGCCAAGACGTCGCCTGACCGTCCGTCGCTACGGCGACATGGTGCGCGGAGAGGCCTGCGGCGCGAACGAGACCGACGGCTCGCGTCACCGCGCCCGGCAAATCCCCGGCGCCGGCAATGGGCTCGAGTCGCTGGATCGCGTCGGCTACCGAGGAGCTCGAGCCGCCGACTACTCGGCCATCCGCCGTGACCAGCCAGACGCGGTCCGACGGTGTCGCGTGGCGAGCCGCGGCGAGCGCGGCGCCGCGCAACCGGCGGAAGAGCGGTGCCCCGTCGACGATGGTGGACGTGCTGAGCGAGTTGTCGAGCACGATCGCCATGGCTGTCGGCGCATGTCCCGACCCGATCAATCTTCCAACCGGTCTCGCTGCCGCGAGCGCGATGAACAGGACAGCGAGAATGCGGAGAAACATCAGCAGGAAGTTTCTCAGCTTGAGCTTTCGCGAGTTCTCACGCTCGGCGCGCAGGATGTAGCGGGCAGCCGGAAATTCCACCCGCAGCGAGATGCGTCGTCGCAGCAGGTGCAGCAGGAGCGGCACCGCCGCGGCGCCTGCCAACAACAGGTAGAGCGGCTCGAGGAAGCTCACGGCAGGCGCTGACGAGCGGCGAACGCCTTGCGCAACGGGACGCCGAACGGCTCGTCGGTCGTGAACACTTCGTAGCCCGCACCCGTCGCCTGCAGCGTCTCGCGCCACTCGGTGATGGCTTCATCGACCGTCTTGCGGTAGGCGGCGCGGACATCGGCGACCGTCGCGGTCACCTCGAGCCCCGATTCCGGGTCGGCAAACACGGCTTCGCCGCCGATCGAAAGATCGCGTTCCGCTGGATCCATGATGTGCAGGACGGTCACGTCGTGACCCACGGCGCGGAGCATCTTCACGGCCTCGGCCACTGCGGCGGATTCGACGAGCAGGTCGGAGATGAGCACGACCATGCCCGGCCGCCGGATGAGTCGCGCGGCCTGCATGAGTGCCTCGGGCGCAATCGATGCGAGGCCGGAGCCCTCTTCCTCGAGGGCGTGCAGGATGCGCCGCCACTGTGCCGTTCGCGCCTTTGGAGGCACGACGGTGCGAAGCTGGTCGTCGTAGCGAATGAAGCCGACCGCGTCACGCTGGCGGATCAGGAGCAGCGACAGCGCTGCAACCAGCTGTTCCGCGTACCGCTGCTTCGAGAGGATGGTCGGGGCGCTCGACCACGCCATCGATCGGCTGACATCGAGAATGATGGTCGCGCGGAGGTTCGTCTCCTCCTCGAATTGTTTGACAACCCACTTGTTCGACCGCGCGGCGATCTTCCAGTCGATGAAGCGGAGGTCATCACCGGGCTGGTAGCTGCGATACTCGGCGAACTCCACCGAGAATCCCTTTTTCGGGGAGCGGTGCAGCCCGTTGAGAAAGCCGTCGACGACCCAACGCGCGATGATCTCGACGTGGCCAAGCGACGCGAGACTCGCGGGGTCGAAGAGGTCGGCGCGTACGGCGCGAGAGCTTTCCATCGGGGTGGGAAGATAATGCTCTGACGGCTATCTTTGAGGGCTTTCGCCGTACTTCCTCGCCGGGACTTCCGTGAATCTCGACCACATCCGCAACTTCTGCATCGTCGCCCACATCGACCATGGCAAGTCGACTCTCGCCGACCGCCTGATCGAGACGACGGGCACGCTACAGAAGCGGGAGATGAAGGCCCAGGTGCTCGATACGCTCGACCTCGAGCGGGAGCGGGGTATCACGATCAAGCTCAACGCCGTGCGGATGCACTACACCGCGCGGAACGGCGGACTCTACGAGCTGAACCTGATCGACACGCCGGGCCACGTCGATTTTACGTACGAGGTCTCGCGATCGCTCGCGGCGTGCGAGGGCGCGATTCTGGTGGTGGACGCGTCGCAGGGCATCCAGGCGCAGACGCTCTCGAATCTGTTCCTCGCTCTCGACGCGGGCCTCGAGATCATTCCCGTTCTCAACAAGATCGACCTGCCGGGCGCGGAGCCGGAACGGCGCAAGCAGGAGGTGCACGATCTCATCGGCATCGATCCCGATCGCATCCTGCTCGTGAGCGCGAAGGAGGGGTACGGTGTCCCCGAGTTGCTCGAGGAGATCGTGGCGCGCGTCCCTGCCCCGACCGGCGATCCAGACGGGCCGCTGCGCGCGCTCATCTTCGACTCCTATTACGACCGGTATCGCGGGGCCGTCCCGAGCATCCGGGTCGTCGACGGCGAGATCCGGCGCGGGATGGAGATCACCTTCGGCGCGAACGAAGCCAAGTACGAAGTGAGCGACCTCGGCTACATGCAGCTTCGCCCGGTACCGACCGAGTCGCTCGGGCCAGGCGAGGTGGGCTACGTCGTGGCGAACGTGCGGAGCGTCCAGGAGACGCGCGCGGGCGACACGATCTTCGATGCGGCGAACCGCGCCGCCGAACCGCTTCCCGGCTACCAGGACGTGCACTCGATGGTGTTCTCGGGCCTTTACCCGACGGACACCACGCAGTACGAGGCGCTTCGCGACGCCCTGGCCAAGCTGCGGCTGAACGACGCGTCGCTGCACTACGAGCCAGAGACGTCCACCGCCCTCGGGTTCGGGTTCCGCTGCGGGTTCCTCGGACTCCTGCACATGGAGATCGTGCAGGAGCGGCTCGAGCGCGAATTCGACCTCGACCTCGTGACCACGGTGCCTAACGTCGAGTACCATGTCCACCGCACCGACGGGACCGACGAGATCATCGAGAACCCCTCGAAGATGCCGCCGCCGGCCGTGATCGACCGGGTCGAGGAGCCGTACGTGAAGGCGCGCATCATGGCGCCGTCGGACTACATCGGGCCGATCATGACGTTAGGCACCGAACGCCGCGGCGTCTACAAGAACATGACGTACCTCGACCAGGAGCGCGTCGAGTTCGACTGGGAGTTTCCGCTGGCCGAGATCATCCTGGACTTCTTCGACCGCCTGAAGACGATCAGTCGCGGGTACGCTTCGCTCGACTACGAGATGCTCGGCTACCGCCAGAGCGATCTCGTGAAGCTCGACATGCTGATCAACGGCGACGCGGTCGATGCCTTCAGCGTCATCATCCATCGCGACAAGGCGTACGAGTACGGGCGGAAGATCGCGGACAAGCTCAAGGAGCTCATTCCGCGGCAGCTGTTCGAGGTGGCGATCCAGGCGGCGATCGGCAACAAGGTCATCGCGCGGTCATCGGTGAAGCCGCTCCGCAAGGACGTTCTCGCGAAGTGCTACGGCGGCGACATCACGCGGAAGCGCAAGCTCCTCGAGAAGCAGAAAGAGGGAAAGAAGCGGATGAAGCAGGTGGGCGCGGTCGAGATCCCTCAGGAAGCGTTTCTCGCCGTCTTGCAGGTCGAATAACCGGACCCCTCGACTTCGCGGCCGATGGCCGCTCCGCTCGAGACAAGCGCGCGCGGTGCAATTCTCCCTCATCATCCAGACCTCGTTCCTCGGCGACGTCGTGCTCACGACGCCGCTCATCGCGGAGCTCGCGCGTCGCGGCCCGGTGCACGTCGTCGCGACGCCGGCCGGCGCGCCGCTGCTTGCGCGCAACCCGGATGTCGCAGCTGTCACGATCTACGACAAGCGCGGGAGCGCGCGGGGCGTCGGCGGGCTGGCGAACGTCGCGGCGGAGCTGAGCTCGGCGCGATCCCGGGCGGCGAACGACGGCGCCGGTGAGGCCACCGCGTACCTCGCCCAGGGCTCGGTGCGGAGTGCGGCACTCGCGCGGCTTGCGGGGTTTCGTGCGCGCGTAGGGTTCACCACGTCAGCCGGGCGCTGGCTGTATACGCGACGCGTTCCGTACCGCGACGACTGCCATCACGCCGAACGACTCTGGAGCCTCGCCGCGGAGAGCCCGAACGCATCGCCGACGCGCGAGCAGCTTCGCCCCCGGCTCTTCCCCGGCGGCGCCGAGCGTGAGGCGGTCGATCGGCTGCTCAACGGGGCCGGCGATGGCGCATCACCGCTCATCGCGCTCGCACCGGGCAGTGTCTGGGCGACCAAGCGGTGGCCGTTCTATCCCGCGCTCGCACGATCGCTGTCGGCCAGGGCACGCATCGTGGTGATCGGCGGGAAGGATGACGCGCCGCTCGCATCGGAGATCGTGACATCCGTCGGCGATCGCGCGATCGACGCCACCGGCCGACTCTCCTTGTTAGGCTCCGCCGAGTTGATTCGGCGGTGCGCGCTGCTCGTCACCAACGACTCGTCGCCCCAGCACCTCGCCTCGGCCGTCGGCACGCCAACGGTCACCGTGTTCGGGCCGACCGTACCGGAGTTCGGGTTCGGCCCGCTCGCTCCGGGCTCACGTACCGCGGGTGTGCGCAGTCTCGACTGCCGGCCGTGCGACCGTCACGGTCCACAGCAATGTCCGCTTGGCCACTGGCGCTGCATGCGCGACCTCGGAGCCGGGATGGTCGAGGAGCTGGTCGCCCAGGTCGAGCGAGAGCTGTCATGACCCCACTCGGTGCGCTGCTCGCGCTCGGCATCGGTGTCGTGCTGGGACTTCTCGGGGGCGGCGGATCGATCCTCGCGGTGCCGACGTTCCTGTACGTCTTTCACGTCGAGCCCAAGCCTGCCATCGCGATGAGTCTCGTGGTGGTCGGCATGAGTGCGCTGGTGGGGTTCATCACGCACTGGCGGCAGGGCACGATCAACGTGCGCATTGCGCTCGGGTTCGGCGCGCTGGCGATGGTCGGGTCGTTCGGTGGCGCGCGGGTAGCGCGCTTCGTTCCGGCGTCGGTGCAGCTCGCACTCTTCGCTGCGTTCGCGCTCACCGCGGCCGCCTTCATGTTGCGCGACTCGCTGCGCCCACGCTTCGCGACTGTGCCTCACGACGCGGGGGAGTTACGCTTCTCCGCCCTGCTCGGCGTTCAGGCGATCGCGGTCGGCGTGCTGACGGCGCTCATCGGCGCCGGCGGAGGCTTTCTCATTGTCCCGTCGCTCGTGTTCATGGCGAACGTGCCGGTGAAGGAGGCGGTGGGGAGCTCGTTGCTCATCATCGCGATGAACGCGGCGAGCGGTGTCGCCGGGTACCTCGGCCAGGTGGCATTCGACTGGTCGCTGGTGGGGTGGTTCACGGCGGTTGCCGCCGCTGGCGCGATCACCGGCACGCGATTCATGAGGCGGCTGCCTGCCGCGCGGATCAAGCAGGCCTTTGCTATAATGATCCTCGTTCTTGGCTCGTATCTCGTGATCCGCCGGCTCACGCGCTAGGCGGCCCGAGCTCAGCGTACGTTCCCTCTTCCTCGCACGCACATGCCGCCTCGAAAACGTCAGCGCTACATCATCGGGGTCGACCTTGGCGGTACGAACATCGTCGCCGGCGCCATGCCCGAGGATGGCAGCCGCGAGGTCGCGATGCGGTCCGAGCCCACGCGCGCCGACCAGGGCGCCGAGGCGGTCGTCGACCGCATTGCGCGCATGATCGACACGGTGATCGCGGAAACGATCGCCGAGACGAACGCGAGGCGGGAGGATTTCGCGGGCGTCGGCATCGGTTCGCCCGGCCCGCTGGATCGCGAGCGCGGCATCGTGATCGTCACGCCCAATCTGGGGTGGAGAAATTTCCCGCTGCGCGACGAGATCTCGAAGCGCGTGGGCTTGCCCGCGTCGCTCGACAACGACGCGAACTGCGCGACGCTTGGCGAGTGGTGGTGCGGCGCGGCGAAGGGCGCGCGGCACGTCATCGGCATAACGATCGGTACCGGCATCGGCGGCGGCCTCATTCTCGACGGGCGACTCTATCACGGCGCGTCCGACGTCGCGGGCGAGATCGGACATACGACGATCGACTCGACGGGACGGCGGTGCAATTGCGGCAACTACGGCTGCCTCGAGGCGTATGCGTCGGGTCCGGCGATCGCGGAACGCGCTCGAGAGGCGCTCGCGGGCGGGGAGCCATCGGTGCTTCTGAAGATGGTGAACGATGATCTCAAGAAGATCACCGCCCAGCTCGTGTATGACGCGGCGAAGAAGGATGATGACGTCGCGCGCCAGGTCGTGCGAGAGACCGCCAACTTCCTCGGTGCCGGCGTGGCGAACCTGTTGAACATCTTCAACCCGAACGTCGTCGTGATCGCGGGCGGCGTCACCCAGGCGGGTGCCCCGCTGTTCGAGCCGCTGCGCGCGGAGGTTCGGCGTCGCGCGTTCAAGCCGGCAGTCGAGTCGTGCAAGATTCTTCCGGGATTGCTGCGCGGCTCGGCGGGTGTCGTCGGCGCAGTGGCAACTTTCAAACAGCAGGTCTTGGATGGTGTTTGACGGGAACCGGGAACCGGGAACCGGAAACAGTGCACATCGGCAGGGCGAGAGTAACGCCAACGAACGAGGAGCCTCGGTTCCCGGTTCCCTGGTCCCGGTTCCCGGCCGGAGGAAGCGACTCGGCGTAATCGGGACATTTGTCTGGGACATTATCTACGGACGAGACCCGCGAGACCGTCCGGTGGAAGAATGGGGCGGCATCACCTACGCGCTCTCGGCGCTCGACGCCGCGCTGCCTGACGACTGGGAGATCGTTCCGCTCGTGCGGGTGGGAGACGACCTCGCGCACGAGGCAGGTCGCTTCATTCGCGCGCTCCGGCGCGCGGCGCCTGACGCGGCGCCCATCGCCGTGCCGTACCCAAACAACCGCGTCGAGTTGCGCTACTACAGCGACGAGCGACGCAGCGAGCGACTCACCGGCGGCGTACCGCCGTGGAACTGGCTCGGGCTCAAACCGCTGCTTGGCGATCTCGACGCGCTGTACATCAACATGATCAGCGGCTTCGAGCTCGATCTCGAGACCGCACAGCTCATACGCCATCACTATCGGGGGCCGATCTACTGCGATTTGCATTCGCTCATGTTGAGCGTGCAGCCGTCGGGATTTCGTGCGCCGCGTCCGCTCGAGAACGTCGCGGCGTGGTGCGCGTGTTTCGATCTCCTCCAGGTCAACGAGGATGAGCTCGCGATGATGGCCCCCGATCCGATGGCGCTCGCCGCGACGGCATTCGCGAACGGCATTCAATGTCTCGTCGTCACGCTGGGAAGTCGAGGCGTGGTGTACTTCGCGGCACCGGGCTTCGATGCGCTCTCCGACCTTCGGCGTCAACCACTTGCCTCACCGGCGATTGGTCCCGTGCGGACCGAGCTTGTGCCCGCGGAGCGACTGCGCGGCACGGTGGATGCCGTGGATCCGACCGGATGTGGTGACGTCTGGGGTGCGACCTATTTCTCACGGCTGGCTGCCGGTGATAAGTTGTCGGACGCGATGCGCGCGGCGATGCGCGCCGCAGCACGCAACGTGGAGCACCGGGGTGCCACCGGGCTCGCGCACTACCTTCGCGGAGAGCTCAGCCCGACGTGACCACCGTCATCAACGTTCCGCCCTCGCTCGACGACGCGACCATCGAGCAGGTCCTGGATCAGGTGGCACCGCTCCCACGCGATCAGAAGGTTCTCATCGATGCTCGCCACACGCGGTGGGCGTCGCCGTACGCGCTGACCACGATGCTGACGCTCGGACAGACGCGCGCTGAGCGCGCCGCGTTCACCGGACCGGAGAACGACGATACGGCGTCGTATTGGGGGCGCACGGGGTTCTACAAGCACGCCGAGCAGATCTTCGATCTGCACGGTCACGTTCCCCGCGGGCGCAATGGCGGCGAGTCGGGCGTCCTGCTGGAGATCACGCCGGTCGCAAAGAGCGAGGACGTGCACGACGTCGTCGAGCGCATTCAGCAGAAGGCGCAGGCGATCCTCGTGAACGAGCTGCACCTCGACCCGCAGGCGACGATGCGGTTCGCGATGACGCTCTCCGAAGCGTGTCAGAACATCGTCGAGCACGCCCAGCGCGGAGGGTGGGTGGCCGTGCAGACGTATACGTGGCGGCAACGCCTCGGACGTCGCGTGGTGCAGATCGCCGTCTGCGATGCCGGCATCGGCTTCCGCGCGTCGCTCGAGAACGCACACGGCCGGCGCATCAGCGACCGCTGGGATGACGCCATGGCGCTCGAGGACGCGGTGATTCGCGGCGTGAGTCGCTTCCGCGATCCCGGGCGCGGGCAGGGGCTCGCCGGCGTGCGGCGATTCGTCGGCAAGTGGGATGGCAAGCTGTCGATCCGCAGTGGTACCGCGCGGATCGCGATCGTGCCGAGTTGGGATGAGGACGTCCCCTTGGCTGAAGATCTCGCGCCGTTTCCGGGCGCGCAGGTCCAGATCACGATTCCAGAACGGGTGCCTCCGCGGTGATCAACCACATCGATGTCAGCTCGGTGCTGCGACGCACCGTGTGCGACCTGTACTCCAACCTCGTGACGCGACCCACGGGGGCTGCCGTGCGGACCGAGATCGAGAACCTGCTGGCGGCCTGGCGCGGCCCGTCGCTGACGGTGATCGACTTCTCGCACGTCAACCTGCTGGACTTCTCCTGTGCCGACGAGGTGGTCGCGAAGCTGTTGCTCCGGTTCGACGGCGGGACGCCGCCGCAGGACGCGTATTTCCTGCTCCGCGGCGTTCGCGAGGACCATCTCGACGCCATCGAGCACGCGCTGGAGCGGTACCAGCTCGCGCTCGTTATGCAGGCCGATGACGGCGCCCTGTTCCTCGTGGGCACCGTCGACGACGAACAGCGGCGTGCCTGGCAGGCGCTTCGGGAGCTGGGCCGCGGTGCGGCGGAGGAGCTCGCGTCGGCGCTCGGCGAGGAGCTGGCCGACGCCGAGGCGCTGCTGACCGTGCTCCACGAGCGCCGGCTCGTCATGCGGTTCGAGGACACGTACGTGCCGCTCGGGGCGACGCCGTGAGCCAGGTCTACAACCCACCCTTACAGGTCGTCGGCTTCATCGCCACGCGTGCCGGCGACGAGGATCGCGGCCCGCAGATCCGGCTGAACGCCGAAGAAGCCCGGTTCCGGCTGATCCTCGACGGTGAGCTGGTGTGGATCTACGGGCCCCGACGCCACGAGCTCGCGCCGGTGGTCATCGACGACACCGTACCGCGGGGCGGCGTCGTCGTGCGGGACATCGCGGGCGTCACGGTCAGCGAGATCGTGCGCCTGGTGAAGCCGAACCTCGACGCTCGTCCTGACCGCGGCGCTTACGCCTAACGCAGCGCGCATCGCCATGCCTCGATCGCCACGCCGTCTCGGCCTGTCCAGCGTCGCCGTCACCGGCGGCGCGTCACACGGCGACCCCGACACCCCGGTGGTACAGCCGCTGGTGCAGTCGGCGAATTTCATCCAGGAGATCGGCACCGCGGACGGCCTCCGCTATCCCCGGTACGGCAACGCGCCTAACGCCGAAGTGGTCCAGAAGCGGCTCGCCCTCATGGAGGGCGCGGAGGCGGCCATCGTGCTGGCGAGCGGCATGGGGGCCACCGCCTGCGCGCTCCTCGCCCTGCTCCGCCCCGGCGACCACCTCCTGGCGAGCAACTGGGTCTACGGCGGCACGCGGCTCCTGTTCACGCAGGAGTTCGCGACAATGGGGATTGACGTCACCCTCGTCGACCCGATGGAGACGCGGGCCTGGCGGAAGCGCATGCGCAAGGAGACCCGCGCCATCTTCGTGGAGTCGCCCGTCAACCCGACCTGCCGCGTCCTCGACCTGCGCCCGATCAGCTACCTCACGAAGGAAGGCGGCCTCGCGCTCGTCGTCGACTCGACGTTCGCGAGCCCGGTCAACTTCCGCCCCCTCGAGCACGGCGCGGATGTCGTCATTCACTCCGCCACGAAGTATCTCAACGGACACCACGACGTCCTCAGCGGCGCCGTGTTAGGCACCGCACCGTACATCGAGGAAGTTCGTCAGAAGATGGTGGTGTGGGGACAGGCGCCCGACCCCTTCGCCTGCTGGCTCCTCGAGCGCGGCCTCAAGACGATCGACGTCCGCGTCGCACGTCAGAACGAGAACGCGCGGCGAATCGCCGAATGGTGCACCGGGCGCAAGGAGATTCGCCACGTGCACTATCCGGGGCTCGAAGACCATCCGGATCACGAGGTGGCCCGCACGTTCCTCGATGGCTTCGGCGGCATGCTGGCGATCGAGCTCGTTGGCGGCGGCCGCAGCGCGGAGCGGTTCCTCCGACGCCTCCGGCTCATCAAGCACGCCCCGAGTCTGGGCGGCGTCGACTCGGTCGTGTCGGAGCCCCGCTTCACGTCGCATTCCCACCTGACCAGCGAGGAGCGCGCAGCGCTCGGCGTGCCGGACGGGTTTCTGCGCGTGAGCGTCGGGATCGAGAACGTGGACGACCTCATCGCGGACTTGGAACAGGCGCTCAAATGAGCGTCGTGGAGGTACCCGGCGAGTCGAACCCCAGTGACCGCCGGCGCGACGAGCGACGATTGAACTCACGACTCGCGGATTTTCCCGCCGCCGAGGTCCGGCGCGCCGTGCTCACCTGGCTGCTGGCGGGCGTCGTCGGCGTGTTGTTCCTCTGGATGGTCAGGCGGGTGCTCATCGCCGGCATCCTCGGCGTCGTGATCGCGGCCTACCTCCGCCCGATGTACCTGCGGATCAATCGCAGGATCGGACGACCCATCGCGAGCGCGGTGCTCACGCTCCTCGTCGTGATCATCCCGGTGCTGGGCGCGCTCGCCTACAGCTACGTCGAGCTCGTGGACGTGCTCGGCTACATCAATTCGCACCAGAACGAGGTGGCGGAACGGATCGACGCCGCGATTCGCCGACTGCCGTTCATGGCCCGTGCAAACCCCACCGAGACGGTGCGCGCCTACGTCCTGACGGTTTCGGGTTATGGGACCAAGATCCCCGCGGCGGTCCGGGAGGCCGTGGTCGAGCTTTCGGTCGCCATCACGATCTTCCTGCTGACGGCGGCGTATGTGTTTACGGATGCCGACTCGATCGTCAGTTATGTGCGAGGCAAGGTACCGCAGCGCTATGACCGGCTACGGGAAGCATTGGTGACCAACGTCACTGGGGTGCTGTACGGGGCGATCTACTCGACCCTCCTCACGCAGGGCCTCAAGACGCTCGTCATTTTTCTCCTGAACCTCGCGTTCGGCGTACCGCTCGCCGCGGTACTGGCGATCCTGTCGTTCATCATCGGCTTCTTCCCGATCGTTGGCTCGTGGAGCGTGTACGTACCAGTCGCGGCGTGGCTGCTGGTGTTTCGGGACAGCCCGGTCCGCGCTGGATTGATGGTGCTCGTTGGGTTTCTTCTGAACACGTTGTTCATCTCGACGTACCTGCGCCCCAAGATCGCCGCCGAGCGGTCCGGGGTATTGAACTTCTACTGGATGTTCGTCGCGCTCGTGACGGGTGTATACACGTTCGGGCTCGCCGGCATCCTGCTCGGTCCAATCCTCATCGGGTTGCTCAAGGCAGTCGTGGACTCCGTCACGGCCCAGACCAGCTGGCGGCTCACTGAGCTCGAGGATGGGATCGGGTAGCGAGAGCACGAGGAAGGTGGAGCAGTGATTCGGTTCCAGCACGTCTACAAGGAATATCCGCGCACTGGCCTGGTGCTTCAGGACGTGTCGCTCTTCGTCGGCAAGGGTGAGTTCGTCTTCCTCACCGGGCCGAGCGGCGCGGGCAAGAGCTCGCTGCTCAAGCTGATCTACATGGAAGAGCTCCCCACCAAGGGCGACGTGTGGGTCAGCGGCGTGCGCTCGAAGGGTGTGAAGCGCAAGGAAGTCGCGAAGCTCCGGCGGAAGCTTGGTGTCGTGTTCCAGGATTTCCGCCTGCTGGAGGATCGAACGGCCGAAGCCAACGTGGCGTTCGCGCTCGAGGTCATCGATGCGCCGCGTTCGACCATCCAGTCCAAGGTTGCGCGCGCGCTGACGCAGGTGGGGCTGGCGGCGAAGGGAACGAGCATGCCTCGCGAGATGAGCGGCGGCGAGCAGCAGCGGGTCGCGATCGCGCGCGCGCTGGTCAACGACCCATTCGTGCTGGTCGCCGACGAACCCACCGGCAACCTCGACGAGCGCGCGACACGCGGCGTCTTTCAGCTGCTTCGCGACATCAACGCATCGGGAACGGCAGTCGTGATGGCGACGCACAACCTCGAGCTCGTGCGGCGATCCGGGTATCGCACGATCGAGATCAACCGCGGTCAGGTCGTATTCGATTCTGGCGACGGCGATCGGGAGAAGAAGGTGGAGGTCCTGGCGTGAGACTCGCCCTCCGGGAGACGATGATCGGGTTCCGCCGCGCGCCGATGTTGAGCGTGCTGAGCATCACGACCATCGCGTTCTCCCTGTTTGCCTTCGGGCTGTTCTCGCTGGTCGCGGTGAACATTCGAAAGACGCTCGGCGAGGTCGAATCGCGCGTGGAGATCCGCGCGTTCCTGGCGGACGGCACGCCGGTGGAAGTCGTGTCGGCGGCAATGGGTGACATCGGCGCCTTCCCCGAGGTGAGCCGTGTGGAGTACGTCTCGCCCGACTCGGCCCTTGCGCGCGCGCGCGCCGAGCTGGGCGAGTTCAAGGACGTGTTCGAGAGTGCCTTCCTCCCCGCCTCGATCGACATCCGGATGCGCGAGGGGCACCGCGATCCGGAGACGGTGAAGATGATCGCGGGCCGCATCAGGTCCTTCGAGTTCGTCGATGACATCCGGTACGGCGAGGACTGGGTCGACAAGCTCTATCGCATTCGCAACGTGGCCACGGCGACTGGGCTCGTGCTCGGTCTCGCGTTCGCGGCGGTGGCGGTGATCATCATCGGCGCGACGATCCGCATGGCGGTCATGGCGCGCGCCCGCGAGATCTCCATCATGCGGCTGGTGGGCGCGACGGACGCGTTCATTCGCCGGCCTTTCCTGATCGATGGGTTCCTGAAGGGGGTTTTGGGCGGGTTGCTCGCCCTGGGTCTCACCTGGTTCGCCAGCCAGGTGATCAGCCGCAACTTCATCCAGACCGCGTTCTTTTCACGCGGCCTCGCGTCGCTGGGCTTGTTAGGCGGCGCGCTGCTCGGGGTGATCGGCAGCTCGCTGTCGGTCGGGCGACACCTGCGGAAGGTCTGATGCGGCGCTCGCGGATCTTGCTCTGCGTGGCCGCGCTCGCGGCCCCGGTGGCCGTGCGCTCGCAGCAGCCGCAGCCACCCTCGCAGACGAGCGGCGAGGCAAAGATTCGCCAACAGCGCGAGGAGCTCGAGCGCATCCGGCGGGAGCGCGAGGATCTCCAACGCAACATGACGGAGCTGCAGTCCAGGGCACACGACCTCGACGCCGAAGTGACCAACCTCCATCAGCAGGCCGACGCGACGGCGCGAGTCGTTCGATCGCTCGACGTCCAGCTCGAGACGATCACGACGGAGGTGGACGGCACCACGGCGAGCCTGCTCCGCGCCGAAGACGAGTTAGCGGTGAAGAAGGCAGTGCTGCAGCGCCGCCTCATCGACATCTACAAGCGCGGTCCCATGTACACGACCGAAGCGCTGCTCGCCGCGCGCACGTTCGGCGAGCTGCTCGGTCGATACAAGTACCTGCACGAGCTGGCGCTGCGCGACCGGTCGCTGGTCGCTCGCGTCGAGGACCTCTACGATCAGGTCGCGAAACAGCGGCAGCAGCTCGTTCGCCTGCGTGACGAGTTCGAGCGCAGCCGCCAGGAGAAACGCCAGGAGGAAGATCGGCTTCGGGCGCTGGAAGAGAGCCGCTCGAGGAACCTCAACGTCATCAAGCGGTCCGCCAAGGAAACCGAGGCGCGCCTCGCCGCGATCGGCCGCGACGAAACGCGGCTGACGAACACGATCGCCGCGTTCGAGGAGGCGCGGAGGAAGGCGGCAGAGCGGCCTAACGCGCCCGCGGTGCTGAGCAGCAGCACCCTCAAGACCAGCGACTTCGGCAAGCTCGATTGGCCGGTGGAGGGATCGATCATCTACCGGTTTGGACGGGCCGTGAACCCGAACAACACGACGATCCGGTGGAATGGCGTGGGGATCGCCGCGCCAAGCGGGGCGTCCGTGAAAGCGGTTGCCGGTGGCGAGGTGATGGTTGCGGAGGCGATCGGAACGTACGGCCTGACGGTGATCGTGCAGCACGGAGGCGGTGACTACTCCGTGTACGGATCGCTGTCGCGGATCAACGTTCAGAAGGGCCAGCAGGTCATCAAGGGCCAGGTCGTTGGCGCCGTGGGCGTCTCCGACCCGGAGCTCGACCCGCACCTGCACTTCGAGATTCGCCCCAAAGGGCGCGCGATCGACCCGCTCGTGTGGCTGCGAGGCGAGCAGAAGTGACGGTCCACCGCTGCTCGACCTGCGGCCGGTTTCGTGATTATCGCGAGGGTGATCGGTTCTGCCTGGTCTGCGGTAACCAGTCGATCGACTCGAAATGCTCGTGTGGTCGCGAGTACGATTACGCCCTGCGCGAGGACGGCGATTTACATTGCCCACGCTGCGGGACGTCTCTCCGCGGTAGGTCGCTGGACTTCGAGGCGTAAGCAGGCGACTGGCGACTGCCGGGGACGGGCGACGGGCGACGGGCGACGGCGAAACGGCGCGTCATTCCGAGCGGAGCGCCGCGGGCGCGGAGGCGAGGAATCACCGTCGTCCCGGTAGAGGCCTCAGTTCCCCGTTCCCCGACTCCGATTCCCGATTCCCGATTCCCGATTCCCGAGCTTTGCTGTTAGGCGCCCACACTTCCATCGCCGGTGGCACCCACGAAGCCCCACCGCGCGCCAAAGCCGTTGGTGCAACGGCGATGCAGATCTTCACCAAGATGGCCAACCGGTGGGCCGAGCGGGAATGTGAGGCACCCGAGCTCGAGGCGTTTCGCGCGGCCGTCGCGGCAACCGACCTGCGCGCGCTCAACGCCCACGACAGCTATCTCATCAACCTCGCATCGCCGGACGCAGCGCTCAGGGCCCGGTCCATCGAGTCCTTCGTCTGCGAGCTCCGGCGGTGCGAAGCGCTGGGGCTCGGCGCGCTCGTCTCGCACCCGGGCAACTTCATGGACGATCGCGCGAGTGGGCTCGCCAGAAATGCCGACGCGATCGTCGAGGCGCTATCGCGCGTTCCCGGCAAGGTTCGCCTGTTGCTCGAGACGACTGCGGGCAGCGGCACCGCACTCGGCGCGACGTTCGAGGAGCTCGCGTCGATCATCGCTCGAGTGCCTGCGCGGATGCGGCGACGGGTGGGTGTGTGCATCGACACCGCGCACATCTTCGCCGCCGGCTACGACATCGCCCGCGACTACGACGCCGTGCTCGCGCGCTTCGATGAGACGGTTGGACTCGATCGACTCGGCGCCATGCATCTCAACGACTCCAAGGCGCCGCTCGGCTCGCGACGCGACCGGCATGAGCTGATCGGTGAGGGGGCCATCGGGGAGCTCGCGTTTCGCCGCATCATGACCGACGAGCGCCTCACCGGCGTGCCGAAGCTCATCGAGACGCCCAAGCTCGACGACCCGGCGAAGACCGATCGCCGGATGCTGAGACGCCTCAAGCGCTTCGCCGCTGGCTGATCGCCACGTTCGAGAGACGATGCCGCGGAACGAGGCCGCGTGGCCGTGGCGGCGATCTGCCAAGGCGCATAGAGTTCTACGCATGTGCCAATCGTCGTTGCTCACACGCGCGCTGTCGCGCGTGACGCTGCTGCTGCAGCTCCTGCTGCCGACAGTGGTCTCGGTCGCGGATGCGCGTGTCGAGCGCGACGCGATGAGCGCGCGTGCATACTCGCACGTCGAGGCGACGACCGGTAAGGATTGCGCGCGCGCCCACAAGGCGGACTGTGCGCTCTGCCAGCACCTCACGACTCCACTCGCAAAGTCGGCGAAAGCCGCGCCGCCCGTCGCCGCCGGCCGATGCGAGCGACCCGCCGTCTCGTTCGGCGTGTCGCGCCTGTCCGGGCACAGCGAGGGCCCGGCGCTTCCGCGCGCCCCACCGGCCTGCTAAAGCACCGCGCACCGCCGGTGCGCCTGTAACGGTCCTTTCGATCCCCACCCGTCATCGCCGCGCGCCTAACGCATATCGCGGCGAGCCGCGGGTTCACCGTGCTCAGGAGCAATACATGTCACGAACGTCCGCGCGTGACGCGCGAGCCTCCGGCATCCCTGCGATGCTGTGGGGTGCCCTCGTCCTGCTCGTCACCGCGTCCTGGCCCGCGAGCGCACAGCGCGACACGACCCGCCGCGATACGACGACGAAACGGACGCGCGCGGACAGCGCACGCATTGCCGATTCGATCGCGGTCGTGCGAGAGCTGGAGCGCCTCCGGGCGGAACCGCGGTCGCGCGACCCGGGACAGCGTCAGCCAGCGCAGGGCGCTCCGTCGAACCCGCGCATGCTGCCCGACATCAGCGCCGTGGGCGACCTGGTCGGCGACCTCTCCCCGAGTGGGAGCACGCAGGAGGGCGGCGAGCGATTCAGCGTTCGCGAGGTGGAAGTCGCGCTTCAGGCGGCCGTCGATCCGTACTTTCGCGGCGACGTGTTCCTCGGGATCTCGGACCTGGAGAAGATCTCGATCGAGCAGGCCTATCTGACGGCGACGTCGTTGCCGTGGGGCCTCGAGGTCCGGCTTGGCCGCTATCTCATGCCCGTCGGCAAGCAGAACACGACGCATCGCCACGACCTGCACACCATCGACTACCCGTACGTGCTTCAGCGTTTCCTCGACGCCGAAGGCCTCAAGGGCACCGGCATATACGCCTCGAAGATCTTCGCGCCGTTCGGGTTCTATCAGGAGATCATTCTGACGGCAGTCGATCGGTTCGGCGAACCGACGGCCGGGCTCGTGACGATCGAGCCGGTCAACAAGAAGCTCAGTGGTCTCGGGTATTCCGCCAGGCTTCGTAACTACTGGGACTTGAGCCAGGCAAGCAACATCGAGCTGTCGTTCTCCGGAATTACCGGCAAGCGAGAGCAGCCGGTGTTAGGCGGCGACCCGGCGCTCGGTACCGCCGCGCGACAGAGTGTCGTCGGCACGGACCTCACTTACCGGTGGCGCCCGCTCCAGCAGGGCCTCTACAAGTCGTTCATCCTGCAGGCCGAGCTCCTCCAGCAGCTCAACGAGAAAGACCCGACACTTCAGCTGCCCAGTGGGGTACCTCCGGATGGTCTGGTCTATGGCGGGGCCACCCGGAACTTCACGGGTGGCTACGCGTTCGCACGGTATCAGCTCACACGCCGTGGGTACGTCGGCGCGCGCTTCGACTCGTTTCAGGACGAAGGTGCCGGCGGCAGCGCGACGAACGCCCTCTCGGGATACCTGGAGTTCTTCCCGAGCGAGTTCTCCAAGCTGATGGTCGGGTACGAGCGGTACTCGCCGGGGGAAGGTTCGGCGACCGACCGGATCCTGCTCCAGGCGACGTTTGCGCTGGGCCCGCACAAACCTCACCCATTCTGACTGCATTTCGGCGCCACAGGCGCCTGGGGGTCCACATGATGTTGCTGCATCGACTCACCACACATCTCGCGTTAGGCGCCGCGGTCATGACGGCATCGTTCGCGGGAGTCTCGACCGCCCAAGCTCAGCTCAAGGTCGTGACGAGCACGACGGACCTGTACGACATCGCGAAAGCGGTCGGCGGGGACAAGATCACGGCGACCCACATCGGCGAGGGCTACCAGGACCCGCATTTCGTCGAGGCGAAGCCGAGCTTCGTCCTGCAGCTTCGCAACGCGGACGTATGGGCGTTCGTGGGCCTGGATCTCGAGATCGGCTGGATGCCGCTCCTCCTGCAGGGCGCTCGCAACCCGAAGCTGCAGCCCGGCCGGCCGGGATACGTCGACGCCTCGCGCGTGATCTCGGTGCTCGATGTCGCCCGAGGAAACGTCGACCGCAGCCAGGGCGACGTTCACCCGTTAGGCAACCCGCACTACTGGCTCCACCCGGAGAACGGCCGCCGCATCGCGAAGCTGTTTCAGGAGACGTTCACGACGCTCGATCCGAGGAACGCGGCGGTGTACAGTGCGAATGCGACGGCCTTCACCCAGCGGCTCGATGCGGCGGAGCGCACGTGGCAGCCGGACCTCGCCCGGATCAGGAATCAGCCCGTCGTCGCGTGGCATACGAGCTGGCGCTACTTCGCCGAGTCCACAGGGATGAACATCGTCGGCTTCATGGAGCCGAAACCGGGCGTTCCGCCGTCGCCTGCGCACCTCGCGGGCCTGATCCAGACGATGAAACAGGCCGGCGCCAGGGTGATCGTCATGGAGCCGTTCTATGACAGGAAGACGGCGGACTTCGTGGCCGGCAAGACCGGGGCGAAGGTGCTCGTGCTGCCGCCGTCGGTGGGCGGCGCGAAGGGACTCGACGACTACATCCAGCTCATGACGAGCGGCATTCGGCAGCTCGCCGCGGCACTGTGACATGGCGCCTCTCGTGACCTTCGATCGCGCGACGCTCGGCTACGGGCGTCGCGTGGTGCTCACCGCCATCTCCTTCGACATTCCCGAGGGAGATTTTCTGGGCCTCGTCGGGCCGAATGGCGCCGGCAAGACCACCATCCTTCGCGCGCTGCTCGGCAGTCTCGAGCCGCTCGGCGGTATCGTGACGCGAGCGCCGACGCTGCGCTTCGGGTACGTCCCGCAACGCGACCAGGTGGACTACAGCTTTCCGCTCAAGGTGCTCGACGTCGTGCTGATGGGTCGGTACGACCGGATCGGCCTTGGACGCCGACCGACGGATGACGACCGCCGCCGCGCCCACCAGGCGCTCGAGCACGTCGGCATCGACCATCTCGCCAACCACCCTCTCGCCGACCTGTCGGGGGGCCAGAAACAGCGCACCCTGATCGCCCGGGCGCTGGTCGGCGAGCCTAACGTGCTGGTGCTCGACGAGCCAACGAATGGCATGGACCTCGTCGCCACCACCCAGATTCTCGGACTCGTGCGCGAGCTGCACGACCGCGATGGGCTTACGGTCCTCATGGTGAGCCACGCGCTCAACGAGGTGGCGAACTACGTCGAGCGTATTGCGCTCGTGGTGGAGGGCGGGTTCCGCATTGGCACGACTGACGAGATCATGACCGAGCAGGCGTTGACGCAGATGTACGGGATTCCGGTGGAAGTCAACTCGGTCGACGGGCACCGGATCGTCGTCGCACGACGCCAGACCAGCGAGGCGGCAGGCAATCGTGTTTAGCACTGTCCTCCTCTTTCGCGAGGCGCTGTACGGCGCGCTCGTCATTGGACTCGCGTGCTCGGTCATCGGGGTGTACGTCGTGCTGCGGCGCATCGTGTTCGTCGGCGCCGCACTCGCGCAGATCTCATCGGCCGGCATCGCTCTCGCGCTCTGGCTGGTCGGGGCCGGAATCGTGCTCGGTGGTGCGGTCAACCCGACGGTCGTGTCGCTCGTCCTGACCCTTGTCGCGGTACTGTTCTTCGCGAGCGGGACGCGAGGGCGCGTGCCGCCCGACGCCACTATCGGGATCACGTACTCGGTGGCGGCCGCCGTGGGAATCCTGCTGATCGCGAAGGCAGCGTCCGGCGAAGCTCACGACATCTTCCTCTCCGGCAACATCCTCGGTATCACCCGCCGCGATACGCTCGTGCTGTTGGCCGTCGCCGTGCCTGTGCTGGCCATTCACGCGGTGTTCTACAAGGAGCTGCTGTTCGTTTCCTTCGATCGCGAGACCGCTCGCACCGTCGGCTACAACGTGCGCGGGTGGGATCTGCTGCTCTATCTCACCCTCGGGGTCGTCATCGCATCCGCCATGCAGTTCGCCGGGGTGATGCTCGTGTTCAACTTCCTGGTGCTTCCGGCCGTGACAGGGCTGCTGCTCTCGCACACCATGCGCGGCGTTTTTTTCTGGTCGGTCGTCTCGGCGCTGGTCTCGGCGTTCGTCGGCTTCTCGTTGTCGGTACCGTTCGACCTTCCGTCGGGTCCCGCGATATCCGCAGTGTCTGGGGTGCTGGTCATGGTTTCCTGGGGCGTTCGGAGGATGGCCGCGCGCGTTTAGCGCTGGTCGCGGTACCCCGACCCGGATACCTTCCGCCATGGCCAGGGCGAAGGTCATCACCGAGCGGGACGTGCGGCGGGCAGCGAACGGCGGCTCGCGTGAGCTGGACGCGACCGGCGCTATCATCACACCGAGCGCCCGCGACGCGGCCGCGCGAGCGGGTGTCGCGCTGAAAGGGAGCAAGCTTTTGCCACCTCAGCGCGACGCATTGCGCGCTGGGGCTGGCTCGCAGGCCGCCTCGCCTGGCGAGGGATCGGCAGAGTCCCGTGGGCCGGCGCCGCCTGCGATCCCGCTGCAGCGTATCGCTATCGGGGCCGATCACGGCGGCGTAGCGCTCCGCGACGCGATCGTCGCGCGGCTGCGCGAGCTTGGCCACGATGTCACGGATCACGGCACGACCGGGACCTCGCCGGTGGACTATCCCGACTACGCGCTCGCGGTCGCCCGAGCCGTAGCGACGGGCGGCGCACAGATCGGCATCATGGTCGACGGTGCGGGTATTGGCAGCTGCATGACCGCGAACAAGGTGCCCGGTGTCCGCGCCGCGATGTGTTATGACGTTACCACGGCGCAGAACGCGCGCGAGCACAACAACGCGAACGTCCTCACACTCGGCGGGGGGCTGATCGGGACACGACTCGCGCTGGCCATCGTCGAGACGTTCCTGGCCACGCGCTTCGGCGGTGGCCGTCACGCGGCGCGTGTTGCGAAGATCGACGCGCTCGATGCCCCGCGCGTCCAACGTTAGGGCCGGATCTCCACGTATCCTTCCATACATGAAGCGCGAAGACGCCCTCGAGTACCACGCATCGCCCAAGCCTGGAAAGATCGCCGTCGTCCCGACGAAGCAGCTCACGAACCAGCGCGACCTCTCGCTCGCCTACTCGCCGGGCGTCGCGGAACCCTGCATCGAGATCAAACAGAATCCCGACGACGCGTATCGGTATACGTCGAAGGGCAACCTCGTGGCCGTCGTGACGAACGGCACCGCCGTGCTCGGTCTGGGCAATATCGGGGCGCTCGCCGGCAAGCCGGTCATGGAGGGCAAGGCGAACCTCTTCAAGCAATTCGCCGACCTCGACGTGTTCGACCTCGAGGTCGGCTCCGAGAAGCCGGACGACGTGATCCGGTTCTGCCAACTGCTCGAGCCGACCGTCGGCGGGATCAACCTCGAGGACATTCGCGCCCCTGACTGCTTCTACATCGAGGAGACCCTCCGGAAGACGATGAAGATTCCCGTCTTCCACGACGACCAGCATGGGACGGCGATCATCTCGGGTGCGGCGCTCCTGAATGCGCTCGAGATCGTCGGCAAGCGGATTGAAGACGTCCGCGTCGTGTTCTCCGGCGCGGGCGCCGCCGCGATCGCCACCGCGACGCACTACGAGCGGCTCGGCGTTAGGCACGACCATCTCATCATGTGCGATCGCGCGGGCGTGATCTACGCGGGTCGCACGCACGACATGGATCCCTACAAGGCCCGGTTTGCGAACGACACGTCGGCCCGCACCGTGGCCGAAGCGCTCGTCGGCGCGGACGTGTTCATCGGCCTGTCCGTCGCCGGAGCCATTACGGGCGAGATGATCGCACGCATGGCCGCGCAGCCGATCATCTTCGCGCTCGCGAACCCGGTCCCCGAGATCCTCCCCGACGCCGTGCATGCGGTTCGCTCCGACGCGATCGTCGCCACCGGACGCAGCGACTACCCGAACCAGGTCAACAACGTGCTCGGCTTCCCGTTCATCTTCCGCGGCGCCATGGACGCGCGGGCGACCGAAGTGAACGAGGAGATGAAGATGGCTGCGACGCGCGCGCTCGCCGCGCTCGCGAAGGAGGAGGTGCCGGAGAGTGTGGCGGCCCTCTATGGCCTGCGGTCGGTCAAATTCGGACGCGACTACCTCATCCCCTTCCCGTTCGACCCGCGCGTGCTGCTGTGGGTTGCGCCGGCGGTAGCGTGGGCAGCGGTCGCGAGCGGTGTCGCCAACACCTTCGTGGACGTCGAGGACTACCGGAACCAGCTCGAGGGCCGTCTCGGGCGTGCCCGCGGGATCATTCGCGGGATCATCAACCGCGCGGCTCACGATCCCAAACGCATCGTGTTCCCCGAGGGCGAAGAGCGAAAGATCCTGCGGGCGGCGCGAATCATCGTCGATGACGGCATCGGCTATCCGATCCTCCTCGGGAATCGCGAGGTCATCGAGCGCACCGCGCACGCGGCGGGGATTTCGCTCGACGATATCGAGATCGAGGATCCCGCGACCTCCGCCAATCGCGAGCGATATGCCCAGTTCCTGTGGGAGCGCCGCCAGCGAAAGGGCATGAGCTTCGGGGAGGCGCATCGCCGGCTCTACAACGGCAACTATTTCGGTTCCGTGATGGTCGCCTGCGGCGACGCCGACGCGCTGCTCTCGGGAATGACGATGCAGTATCCCGAGACCATCCGCCCGGCGCTCGAAGTCGTGGGGGCGCATCCGCGCGCCGGGCTGGTGAGCGGCATGTACATGCTCGTGTTCGAGAAGCATGTCATCTGCTGCGCCGACACGACGGTGAACATCGACCCGTCCGCCGAGCAGCTGGCACAGATTGCGTATGCCGCAGCCCGTATCGTGCGAACGTTCGGCATCGAGCCTCGCGTTGCCATGCTGAGCTTCTCGAACTTCGGCTCGGTGCGCCATCCGGACGCGGAGAAGGTGTCCCGTGCCGTGCAACTCGTGCGGCAGCGCGATCCGAATCTGGTCGTGGATGGAGAAATGCAGGCCGATAGCGCGCTCGACGAACGGATCCTGGCCGACAGCTATCCGTTCAGCGCCTTGAAGGAACCAGCCAACGTGTTGATATTTCCGAACTTGAGCGCGGGCAACATCGCGTACAAGCTGCTCAATCAGCTTGGGGGAGCGACGGCGATCGGGCCGATCCTCATCGGCATGCGCCATCCTGTCCACGTCCTCGAGCACGGCGCGGATGTGCAGGAGATCGTGAACATGGCAGCCGTCGCCGTGATCGACGCACAGTCGCGCACCTCCACCGCCGACGCCGCAGGTGCGGTTGGCACCTGACGCAGCCGACGTCGGGACGAACCTTTGACACTGGACATCCGAGAACATGGCTACAGAGACCAAGCCCGTCCCGGGAGCGCGGGATTCGACGAACGGACTCGAACAGCAGGGACTGCGCCCGAAGGGACAGGTCCACTGGAATCTCGTGGCGCCCGAGCTGATGGAGGCGGCTGCGCGTCGAGGCGAAGGCAAGTTCGCCGACATGGGCCCGTTCGTCGCGGTCACCTCACCGCACACCGGGCGCTCGCCCAACGACAAGTTCGTGGTGCGCGAGCCGTCGACCGAGGCCGACATCGACTGGGGCAAGGTGAATCAGCCGTACGCTCCTGAGCATTTCGAGGTGCTGTGGGCCGACGTGCGCGCGTACCTCGACACGCAGCCCGAGCTGTTCGTGCAGGACCTCCGCTGTGGCGCGGACCCAGCGCATCGCCTGAGCGTGCGCTACGTGATGCCTAACGCGTGGCATGCCGCCTTCGTGCGCAACATGTTCATCCGGCCCGACCACAGCGAGCTGCCCACGTTCGAGCCGAACTTCACGGTGCTGCACGCCCCGGAGTTCCAGGCCGAGCCCGCGCGCCACGGGACCCGGTCGAGCACGTTCATCGTTCTGAACTTCGCGAAGCGCATGATTCTCATCGGCGGCACGCGCTACGCCGGTGAGCTCAAGAAGTCGATGTTCACCGTCATGAACTACTTCATGCCGAAGGACGGTGTCCTCTCCATGCACTGCTCGGCCAACCTCGGTCCGCAGGGCGACACGGCGTTGTTCTTCGGGCTGTCGGGCACCGGCAAGACCACGCTCTCCGCCGACCCGGAGCGGTCGCTCATCGGCGACGACGAGCATGGGTGGTCCGAGACGGGCGTCTTCAACTTCGAGGGCGGCTGCTACGCCAAGGTCATCAACCTCTCGGCGGAGAGTGAGCCGGACATCTACGCCACCACGCAGATGTTCGGTACGATCCTCGAGAATGTGGTGCTGGACCCGACGTCGCGGCGCGTGAGATTCGAGGACCAATCGATCACCGAGAACACCCGTGCCTCGTATCCCCTGTCCTACATCCGCAATCATGTGCCGAGCGGCCGCGGCGCCCACCCGAAGAACGTCGTGCTCCTCACCGCCGACGCGTTCGGTGTCCTGCCGCCCATCGCGCGCCTAACGCGCGAGCAGGCGATGTACTACTTTCTCTCGGGCTATACCGCGAAGGTCGCGGGAACGGAGCGTGGCGTGACCGAGCCCCAGGCGACGTTCAGCGCCTGCTTCGGTGCCGTCTTCCTCGTCTGGCACCCGACGAAGTACGCCGAGATGCTCGGCCGTCTGCTGGCGGAGCATGACGCCCGGGTGTGGCTCGTCAACACCGGCTGGAGCGGTGGGCCGTACGGCGTCGGCAAGCGCATGAAGCTCGGGTACACTCGCACCATGGTGCGCGCGGCGCTCGCGGGTCAGCTCGACCAGGTGCCGACCCAGGCCGATGAGCGCTTCGGGCTTGCCGTGCCGATTCAGGTCCCCGGTGTGCCGGCGGAGGTCATGCGCCCTCGCGACACGTGGAGCGACGGCGCCGCGTACGACGCCCAGGCGAAGAAGCTGGCCGAGATGTTCCGCAAGAACTTCGAGAAGTTCGGCCGAAACATCGCGCCGGCCATCGCGGACGCGGGGCCGGAGGCCTAACGAATAGGGACATGGGGACTGGGGACTGGGGACTCGGCCGGGAAGCCATTAGCACCGTGGAGATCTCCTCGGCAGTAATAGCCTCGCGGCCGAGTCCCCAGTCCTCTAGTGTAGCGCCCCATTAATTCGATGCATTATTCTTGCAGTGGCCCCGAGGTACTTTCTTGGGAGCTGCCATGCCTCGAGGACGCCCGCGGAAGTTCGAGCTCACGCTCAGCGATACCGAACGCGCGCAGTTGACAGCATTCGCCAACTCGCGGGCGCTGCCGCACGGCCTCGTGCGGCGCGCGCAAATCATCCTGCGCTCGGCCGACGGCGAAGCGAACAAGGCCATCGCGGAGAGCTTGGGCGTGAGCATTCCGCTCATCGGCCACTGGCGAGCGCGCTACCGCACGCATGGCGTGGCCGGGCTCTATGATGCCCCGCGCGCGGGCCGCCCGCGCACGCATGACGATGATGAGGTGGCGCGGATGCTGCGCACGGTGCTCCAAACGCGGCCGAAAGATGCCACGCACTGGACCACGCGCGGCGTCGCGGCCAAGACCGGGATCAGCAAGAGCACCGTGCAGCGCTACTTCGCGCTCTTCGGCGTCCAGCCGCATCGCACGCGCACGTTCAAGCTCTCGCCCGATCCGTTCTTCGTGGAGAAGGTGCGCGACATCGTCGGGCTCTATCTCAATCCCCCCGACAAGGCGTTGGTGCTCTGCGTCGACGAGAAGAGTCAGATTCAAGCGCTCGAGCGCACGCAGCCGAATTTGCCCCTCGGCCTGGGCTACGTCGAAGGGATGACGCACGACTACACGCGGCACGGCACGACCACGCTCTTCGCGGCGCTGGACATCGCGACCGGGAAAGTGATCGCCGACTGCAAGCGCCGGCACCGGCACCAGGAATTCCTCGCCTTTCTCAACGAACTGGAGTCGAATGTGCCGGCGCACTTGGAGGTACATCTCATCCTCGACAACTACGGGACCCACAAACACCGCAAGGTGAAGGCGTGGCTCGCCCGGCGTCCGCGGTTCCATCTGCACTTCACGCCGACGTACGCGTCATGGCTGAACCAAGTGGAGCGCTGGTTTGCGCTCATCACGCAGCGCGCGATCCGGCGCGGCTCGTTCCGCAAGGTGCGCGAGTTGGTCGAGCGCATCGAGCGATTCATCACGAGCTACAACAAGACCGCACGACCGTTTCGCTGGACGGCGACAGCGGACAGTATCCTCGCGAAACTCGATCGACTAACACAAAAAATCTCTGGGACATCACACTAGCAGGCTGCTGAAAAAGGCGTGATTAGGGGATGGTGTCGGCGATGCGCGATGGTTATCGTGTCCCGACCCTAACGATGAGGGCGGGCGATGCGCGGCGGCGACGTGCGGCAGGACGTGCTCTTCAGCTACGGTCGGTCGAGGACCGCATTCCGGCCGACCACCCGCTGCGCGCCATGCAGGCCCTCGTCGACCCGGTGCTCGCCGCGCTCTCGCCGCGCTTCGAGCAGATGTACGCCACGAGCGGCCGGCCGTCG